>NZ_JBEOTA010000002.1:0-392266 GCF_040303265.1 Streptomyces sp. NPDC096040 | reverse complement strand
CCCGCAGCCCGCCCCAGCAGAATCCGCGAACTGTGCACCGCTCACGGCCTCGCAGCGGCCTGACCTCAACCAGTCGACTTCGCCAACGGAATCAGGACTCCCCGTTCCCCAACGCCCTGTACCCGTCCGTCCCGCGCAACCCGGTGCGCCAGCTGCTGCCCCGTGAGGGCAACCGCTACCACCCGAGCGGAGACGAGAAGGGCGCCGAGGTGTACCCGTACGTCGTCACCACGCACCGCCTCACCGAGCACTTCACGGCAGGCGGCATGAGCCGCTGGTCGGAGTATCTGTCCGAGCTGCAACCGGAGTTCTTCTGCGAGGTCTCGCCCGCCCTGGCCCGCGAACGCGGCCTGGAGAACGGCGGCTGGGCCACCGTGATCACCGCACGCAACGCCGTCGAGGCGCGGGTGCTGGTCACGGACCGCATCCGCCCCCTGCGTGTCCAGGGCCGTATCGTCCACCAGATCGGCCTGCCCTTCCACTGGGGGCCCAACGGCTTGTCGACCGGTGACGCGGCCAACGAGCTGGTGGCCATCGCCCTCGACCCCAACGCCCACATCCAGGAGGACAAGGCGCTCTCCGCCGACATCCTGCCCGGCCGCCGTCCCCGCGGCCCCAACCTGCCGAAGCTGGTCGCCGAATACCGCAGGCGGGCCGGCATCACCGCGGCCACCGGAACGGAGGTACGCAAGTGACCCAGGAACGCGTCGGATTCTTCACCGACACCTCCGTCTGCATCGGCTGCAAGGCCTGCGAGGTCGCCTGCAAGGAGTGGAACGCGCTTCCCGAGGACGGCCTCTCGCTGACCGCCATGTCGTATGACAACACCGAGGCGCTCGGCGCCTCGACCTGGCGGCACGTGGCCTTCATCGAACAGCCGAGCCCGGACGGCCGTACCGAACTCCCTCTGGTGGACGGTGAGTCCGCGGACACGGGCAGCTCCGACATGCGCTGGCTGATGTCCTCCGACGTGTGCAAGCACTGCACCCACGCAGCCTGTCTGGACGTCTGCCCGACCGGTGCCCTGTTCCGCACCGAGTTCGGCACGGTCGTCGTCCAGGAGGACATCTGCAACGGCTGCGGCTACTGCGTGCCTGCCTGCCCGTACGGCGTCATCGAGCAACGGCCGTCCGACGGGCGGGTGTTCAAGTGCACCATGTGCTACGACCGCCTCGGCGCCGGACAGGAACCGGCCTGTGCCAAGGCGTGCCCCACCGACTCCATCCAGTTCGGCCCCCTGGACGAACTAAGGGAACGGGCCGCCCTGCGCGTCGACCAGCTGCACGAACAGGGCGTCGGCGACGCCCGGCTCTACGGCCACGATCCCGACGACGGGGTCGGCGGCGACGGCGCGTTCTTCCTTCTGCTGGACGAACCCGAGGTGTACGGGTTGCCGCCCGCCCCCGTGGTCACCACCCGCGATCTGCCCGCCATGTGGAGGCACGCGGGAGCCGCGGCCCTGTCCCTGCTGGGTGGCGTGGCGGCCTGCTTCGCGATCGCTGGAAGGACGGCAAAGACAGGAGGGACCCGGCGATGAGCGCCACCGAGCGTGCAGGGCGCAAGCGGCGCGGACGAGGTGAGCAACCCGTCGTCCCCCGCGCCGAGTTCCAGTCCTACTACGGCCGCCCGGTCATCAAGCCGCCGTCCTGGGCCGCCCCCGACATCGCCGGGTACTTCTTCCTCGGCGGGCTGGCGGGTGCCGGATCGGTCCTCGCCGCGGGGGCGCACCTGACCGGTCGTACCACGACCGCGACCGCACTGAAGGTGTCCTCGCTGACCGCCGTCTCCCTGTCGGCCGCCGCACTGATCCACGACCTGGGCAGGCCGAGCCGGTTCGCGAACATGCTGCGGGTGTTCAAGCCGACCTCACCGATGAGCATGGGGTCCTGGCTGCTCGGTGTCTACGGGCCCGCGGCGGGTGCGGCCGCCGCGAGCGCCGTGACCGGTCGGTTGCCGCGGCTCGGGGGCGCGGCGACCGGCGCCGCGGCGCTGCTCGGGCCGGCGGTCGCCACGTACACCGGGGTCCTGGCCGCCGACACCGCTGTGCCGGCCTGGCACGGCGCCCACCGTGAACTGCCTTATCTGTTCGGCGCCTCGGCCACGGCCGCGGCGGCCGGAATGGCCCTCGTGACCGGGCCCACGCACGAGAACGTACCCGCGCGCTGTGCCGCCGGGCTGGCGGCGCTGGCCGACGCCGCGGTGGAACGGGCCGCGGAGCGGCGGCTGGGCATGGTCGCCGAGACATGGCGGGAAGGACGGGCGGGCAACCTGCTGCGCGCCGCGCGGTACCTCACGGCGGCCGGCGCCCTGGGAGCCGTCGTGCTCGGTGGCCGCCGGGCTCCCGCGGTCGCGTCGGGACTCGCCCTCCTCGCCGGTTCGGCGTGCACGCGCTTCGGCGTGTTCGCGGCGGGCGTGGCGTCGGCGGAGGACCCGAAGTACACGGTGGTGCCGCAGCGGGAGCGGGCTGAGGCCGGCTGAGGCCGTCTCCCCTCAGCCGACCTTGCTCCCGTGCAACGGCCTCGTCGCCGCCCCGGCGCCCTCGCGCAGGCCCTCCAGGAACTCCTGCAGAACCTCGGTCGAGGTCCGGCGCGGTTGCCAGCCCAGTTCCTCGTGGGCCCGGGTGCAGTCCATCAGGGGCAGCCGCAGTACCGCGTCGAAAAGGTGCGGAGAGGCCGGCAGCAGGTGCAGGCCCCAGGCGGCGGCGATCGCCGACCGGGCCGCGGTGCGCGGCAGCCGGACCGGACGCGCACCGAACCGTTCGGCCAGTACGCCCGCGTCCAGCGGCGGATCGGCGGCCAGGTTGAAGGCACCTCGGACCTCGCTCGTCACGGCCAGCCGGAAGGCCTCGGCCGCGTCGTCGGTGTGCAGCGCCTGCACCCGCAGCCCGGGTACGTCCGGCAGGAAGTGCAGCAGCTCGGGCCGGGCCAGCGGACCGGGCAACAGCCGCCCGCCGAAGATCCGGCGCTGTTCGCTCGCCGACTCCCGTTTGAACATGAAGGCAGGACGCATCCGGACCACTCGCACGTCCGGGTGGTCGCGTTCGAAGATGTCCAGGGCCCGTTCGAGATAGGCCTTCTCCCGGCAGTAGGCGGCGTCCGGCCAGCCGTGCGTGGGCCAGGACTCGTCCACCGCCCGGTCCTTGGGGCCCGGGGCGTACGCGCCGACCGAGGAGGCGTGCACCAGCACCGGCACACCGGCCGTCGCCACCGCCTCGAAGACCCGGATGCCACCGAGCACATTGGTGCGCCAGGTCCGCGCCGGATCACGCGTCGGCTGGAACGCCCAGGCGAGATGGACCACCGCGTCGGCGCCCGCGAACAGCTCGGCCAGCGGCGTCCGCTCGGAAGCGATGTCCGCCGGCGACCACTCCGTGTTCGCGGGTGCCCAGTCCGGGATCCGCCGCGCCAGCCCCAGGATCGACCCGACCCCCGGATCCTCGGCGAGCGCCCGTACCACGCTCGTACCGACGTTCCCGGTGGCCCCCGTGACAACAACCTTGTGCTCCGCTGAGCTGCTCACCTTCGGCTCCTCTCACCGGCGGGCACGCCCCGGGTACCCGGGGCGCTCAGCGGGCACACCCGCTGAGCCGGGCCATGACCGGGAGATCATCGATACGCGCGGCAGCCTGAGCGCGGCCGGGTGTCAGGCGAACGCGTTCACGCCCGTCAGCTCCGCCGAGAGGTCCCAGAGCCGGGCGGCCTGGTCCGGGTCGATCGCCCAGGCCTTGACGCCGTTCGTCTCGCCCTCCACGGCGGGCTCGGCGATGTCGCAGTCCTCCAGGTACACCCCGCCCATGCCCGCCAGCTGCGGGGAGGTGGCCGCCCAGGTCTGGGTGGCCGCACCCTGCGGGGGCGTCTTGAAGCCCTGCGGGTTGAGGAAGTTGCCCTGCTCGTCGATCCATCCGCGCTCGACCATCTCCTCGCGGGGGATGTGCCGCTGGAGCGGGGTCATGATGCCGCCGGGGTGCAGGGCGAAGGCGCGCACGCCGGAGTCCTGGCCGAGCCGGTCGAGGTGCACCGCGAACAGCACGTTCGCGGTCTTGGCCTGGCCGTAGGCCTGCCACTTGTCGTAGTCGTGCTGCCACTGGACGTCGTCCCAGCGCATACCGGAGAAGTGGTGGGCGCGCGAGGAGACCGAGACGACGCGGGCGCCGCCCGGCTCAAGGGCGGGCCAGAGCCGGTTGACGAGGGCGAAGTGCCCGAGGTGGTTGGTGGCGAACTGGG
The DNA here is from genome assembly GCF_040303265.1 of Streptomyces sp. NPDC096040. NCBI lineage: Bacteria > Bacillati > Actinomycetota > Actinomycetes > Kitasatosporales > Streptomycetaceae > Streptomyces > Streptomyces sp. NPDC096040. The sequence continues at coordinate 388,043 of NZ_JBEOTA010000002.1, read as the reverse complement.
CCTCCCAGCCGGGCCCCACGCGGGTCTCGGGGCAGGCCATGATCCCGGCGCTGTCGATCATGAAGTCGAGGGTCCGGCCGGAGGCCAGGAACCGCTCGGCGAAGCCGCGCACGCTGTCCAGGTCACCGAGGTCCAGCTCGTCCACCTCGACCCGGTCCAGGCCGGCCAGCGCATCCCGGGCGGCCTCGGCGCGCCGTGCGGGGACGACGACATGGGCGCCCGCCTCGGTCAGCGCCTTCGTGGTCTCCAGGCCGAGCCCCGAGTAGCCACCGGTGACGATCGCGAGCCGGCCGGCGAGGTCGAGGCCCGCAAGGACGTCGTCGGCGGTGCTGTCCGCGCCGAATCCGGAACCGATCTTGTGCTGAGGAGTCGTAGTGCTCATGACTTGAACGCTACGAATTGGAGTGCTCTCGAAGTCAAGCCGAGGCCCCGGAGCCCTCGGAAGGCCCCCGAACAGTGGAAAGCCCCGGCCGCGACGGGGGATTCGCGGCCGGGGCGGCCAGGTGGTGGGCACGGACGGCGGTCGCCTCGCGGCGAAAGGCTCCACAGGGCTTCAGCCGAACGATCTTCCCTGTGGGCAAATGGTGAGGCCCGGGGACACTGTCCCATCCGCACCCACGGCTGGTTCAACGGACAACAACCTCCCGGTGTTCCGAGCCCGTACGTGATCCGCGTCACCGCGAGGCGGCCACGCGCGCGGGGATCCGTCCCTCCCCGGTCCAGGTCAGCAGTTCCTCCGCCGACCAGGTGGTCACCACCCGTTCGGCGGGCACCCCGCACTCCTCGGCCCGGGCGCAGCCGAGGATCTGCCAGTCCAGCTGGCCGGGCGCGTGGGCGTCGGTGTCGATCGAGAACAGCACACCCGCCTCGACGGCCCGGCGCAGCAGCCGCCGGGGCGGGTCCAGACGCTCCGGGCGGCTGTTGATCTCCACGGCCGTACCGGACTCCGCGCACGCGGCGAACACCTCGTCCGCGTCGAACTCGGACTCCGGCCGCCCCCGGCCCGTGACCAGGCGGCCCGTGCAGTGGCCCAGGATGTCCGCGTGTGGATCGCGCACGGCTCGCACCATGCGCCGGGTCATCGAGCGGGCGTCCATCCGCAGCTTGGAGTGGACCGAGACGACGACCACGTCCAGCCGCTCCAGCAGCTCCGGTTCCTGGTCCAGCGAGCCGTCCTCCAGGATGTCGCACTCGATGCCGGTGAGCAGCCGGAACGGCGCCCAGGAGGCGTTGAGTGCTGCCAGCACCGCCAGCTGTTCGCGCAGCCGCTCCGGGGACAGTCCGCGGGCCACCGTGAGCCGGGGCGAGTGGTCCGTGAGCGCCGCCCACTCGTGGCCGAGCGCGGCCGCGGTGCGGCCCATCTCCTCGATGGGGCTGCCGCCGTCGGACCAGTCCGAGTGCAGATGGCAGTCCCCGCGCAGCAGCGCCCGCAGCCGGGACCCGGGACCCGTCGGAGGCGCACCCGCCTCCTTCTCGAGCTTGCGCAAATATCCGGGCAAATCTCCGGCCAGCGACTCCCGGACCACCTGGGCCGTCTTCGGGCCCACGCCCCGCAGCGATTCGAGGGTGTCCGCACGGGCCCGCTCGGCGACCTCGTCGGCGGGCAGGGCGGCCAGGACCCGTGCGGCGGTGCGGAAGGCACGGACCCGGTAGGACGGTGCCAGAGAGCGTTCCAGCAGGAAGGCGATCCGTTCCAGCGCCTCGACGGGTTCCATGGCCACCTCCACCGTCAGGGTGACTCAGGCAAGTCACTTCCGCCCGGGGAGATCTACCCTCGATTGCATGACCGAGATAGCGAGCCCGTTCATCTCCCAGCCGCGGATCCTGGTGCTCGGGGTCATGTCCGGAAGGCCGGGCACCCCGCCCTTCCGCATCGTGGAGATCGACGGTGAGGTGGTCGGTGAGGCGAGGGGCATCATCGACGTACTGGAAATCGCCGCGGCCTACGGGATCACGGTCCACGACCTCGACGACCCGTCCGTGGTCTGCTGGGTGGGCGGGGACAAGTTCAGCTGGGTGCCCCGCCGCTAGCCCTGCCTGCTCTCAGCCGACGGTCCACTTCTGGTTGGCGCCGCCCGAGCAGGTCCAGATCTGCAGTCGGGTGCCGTTGGCCGAGTTGTTGCCGGTGACGTCCAGGCACTTGTTGGCCTGCGGGTTCACGATGTCGTTCGCCGACGAGACGGCCCACTTCTGGGCGGCGGAGCCGTTGCAGTCGTAGAGCTGAACCGTCGTGCCGTCAGCTGTGCCGCCGCCGGTGACGTCCAGGCACTTGCCCAGCGCACGGATCGTGCCGTCGCTGCCGACCGTCCACTGCTGGGCGGCGGTGCCGTTGCAGTCGTAGAGCTGGACGGGGGTGCCGTTGGCGGAGTTCGCCCCGGCCACGTCCACGCACTTGCCCGCCAGGCCCTTGATCGCGACGCCGGCCGCGGTGTCGCTCGTCGTCACCGACACCGAGTCCACGACCAGCTGCGCCGGGAACGCCGTGGAGCTGTCGGGGTCGCCCGGCCAGTAGCCGCCGACGGCCAGGTTCAGGATCAGGAAGAACGGCTTGTTGAACGCCCACGTGTTGCCACCCACGTCGGCGGGCGTGCGCGTCTGGTAGACGTTCCCGTCGACCGACCACTTGATCGAGTTGGGTGCCCAGTCGACCGCGAAGGTGTGGAAGCCGTCCGCGAAGGCCTGGCCGTTCGGCAGCGTGTAGCCGGCGCCTATCCCTGCCGAGCCGGAGTAGCCGGGGCCGTGGATGGTGCCGTGTATGGTCGAGGGCTCGAAACCGACGTTCTCCATCACGTCGATCTCACCGGAGTTCGGCCAGCCGACCTGTCCGATGTCGTTGCCGAGCATCCAGAACGCGGGCCACATGCCCTGCCCGCGCGGGATCTTCATCCGGGCCTCGACATGCCCGTACTGGGCGCTGAACTTCCCGGACGTGTTCATCCGGGCCGAGGTGTACTGACAGGTGCCGTACCAGCACTGGTAGTTGGCGGGGTTCTCCTTCTTGGCCGTGATGACCAGGTGACCCTGGCCGTCGAGGGCCGCGTTGCTGGTGCCCGAGGTGTAGTACTCCCGTTCGTGGTTGTTGACGTTGTCGCCGGTCTCCAGCGTCCACTTCGAGGAGTTGACCGGCGAACCGGCGGCACCGTCGAAGGTGTCGGAGAAGGTCACGGCGGCCGCGCCGGCGTCGGCGGCCTCGGCCCAGTGCGCGGGACCGACCGCGACGGATCCGACCAGGGCGGCGGACAGGGCGGCGAAGAGGCATCTGCGGAGCATGCGTGGGGAGGCCACGGCTCTTCCTTCCGTACGGCGGCCGGGCGCGGGGAGGCATCCGGCCGGGGTGGGGGGTGAAGGCGTCGCCTCTTGATTTAAGAGGTGAGATAAGTGGGGCGTCAATCCCTTGGTACGGACCAGTACCGGACGATCACAGCCGGCCGGTCCGAAGGACCGGCCGGCCGCTCAGGCCTTGCGCCTGCGTGCGTGCACCGCCCGGCCGAGCCGCCGGCCCAGCAGCAGCCAACCGACCAGCGCCCCCGAGGTGTTGAGGATGACGTCGTCCACGTCGAAGGCCCGGCCGGTGACCAACGCGCCCTGCGCCATCTCCACCAGCAGCATGACGATCGCGGTGAGCGCCAGTACCTTCAGGATGCCCCGCGCACCGGGCGCGAGGACCGGCACGAGGATGCCGAAGGGGAGGCCGAGCAGGACGTTCCCGCCGATCTGCTTGACCGCGTCCCGGAACGCGGGCTGGTCGAGATAGATCTTGATGGTGGCGCCGGGGTGCAGATTGGTGTGGGCGATCGACACGGACGCCGGGGACGGATCGAGGGTAAGCCGGGCCAGGACCACGGCGAACGCCACCATCACGGCGAAGGCGCAGGTCATGGCCAGCAGCCGCAGCGGGAGGGGAAGCGGCCGACGCTCGACACCGGCCTTGGCGGAGGAGGCCCCCTTGCCGCCGGCGCCGCTCTTCTTGCCGGTGCCGCTCTTCTTGCCGGCGCCGGCCGCCTTGGCGGTGGCACCCTTCTTCGTGCCGGCGTCCGGCTTGGCGGTGCGGACCTTGACGACGCGTGCGGCCCTGGTGAAGACCCCGGCCTTTCTGCCGGGCCCCCCGTCCTCCTTCGTCCCCTCGTTCTTGTCGCTCTTGGCGATCCGCAGACGCGAGGCGGCGCTGACCATTGGTCCTCCACTCATCAACATTCCGGGGCGCTAAGCCAGTTACCCGCGAATCGTCCGGGGATGCCGAAGTCCCGGCGGCGGCCGGAGTGCGCCGGTGGTTTCCGCGCGCGCTCCCGGGGCACTCCGGGTCCGTTCCGCGTGCCGCCGCCGAGGGCGGTGGCCGCGGTGCTTGGATGCACAAGCGGCGAAGAAGCGACGAAACGGACATCGTGCCGCGAGGTGACCGGAGGAGGCGGCGTATGACCAGGCGAACGGCGCTCGTCGCCGCGGCCGAACTGCTGACCTGGTGGGCCGGACTCGCCCTGCTCTGGCTGGTGTTCATCAGCACCGTCGACACCCTGGAGCGGATCGTCGGCGCCGGCGTGGCGGCCGTCGGCGCCCTCGTGGCCCGCGCCGGCCGACGGGCGGTGACCTGGCGGTGAACGGCTGGATCCTGGCCGCGACCGTGCTGCTGGGCGGGGGAGCGGGCACCGCCCTGTGGGCGGTCGCCACCGGCCCGCTCAGCCGCCGGGTGGTCGCCCAGAACCTCGCCACCTCGGCGGTCTGCCCCAGCCTGCTGCTGCTCGCCCAGGGATACGGCCGTACGTCCTACGTCGATCTCGCACTGCTGCTGGCGCTCCTGGGACCGGTCGGCACCCTGGTCTTCGCCCGGCTGCTCGCGGACGACCTGGCGGCCGAGCGGCCCAGCGCCTGGGGTCTGACCTGGACGGCGGCCGGGGTCGGCGCGGTGGTCGTGCTCGTGCTGTGCGCGGTGACCGGACCGGGGCGGGCGATGGTGAAACTGCTGGTGATCGGGGCGCTGCTGATCGGCGGGAACGTGGTGGCCTCACGGGCGCTTTCCGGCGGGTTGCGGGGGGTGCGCGGTGGCTGACGCGGTGATCGTCGTCGCACTGCTGCTGACGGCCGCCTCGGCGACCGCGGCCGTGGCGACCCGTGACCCGGCCCGCCAGGCCCTGGTCCTGTCCCTGCTCGGCTTGCTCCTCGGCGCCCTCTTCACCGTGCTCCAGGCCCCCGACGTCGGCCTCTCCCAGCTCGCCGTCGGCTCCGCGCTGACCCCGCTGCTGATCATGCTGTCGGTCCGCAAGGTGAAGCGGCGCGGCAAGGAGGGCGACAGGTGACCCGGCGCCTGCGCATGTGTCTGCTGGCCCTCGGCGGCGCGGGGCTCGCCGCACTGCTGGTGGCCGCCTGCCTCGACCTGCCGTCCTTCGGCGGCCGCAGCCACCCCTACGGCGAACGCGCCGTCCGGGCCTCCCTGGCCCGGCACACGGCCAACGTCATCGCCTCCGTCAACTTCGACCAGCGCGCCTACGACACCCTCGGCGAGATGAGCATCCTCTTCGCCGCCGTCCTCGGCTGTGTGGTCCTGCTGCGCCAGAGCCGTGACGAGCACCGGGCCCGCCCGCGGCCCGCCGAAGTCGCCGTGCCCGTCCGCCGGTACGCCCTGCTGGTGCTTCCCGTCGCCCTGGTCACGGGCCTGTACGTCATCGCGCACGGCCAGCTCAGCCCCGGCGGCGGCTTCCAGGGCGGGGTCGTCGCCGCGACCGCCCTGCACCTGCTCTACCTCGGCGCCGACTACCGGGCCCTGGAACGCGTCCGCCCGATCGGCGTCTTCGAGGCCACCGACTCCCTCGCCGCCTGCGCCTACCTGGTCCTGGGCCTCTCCGGGGTGCTGGCCGGCACCGCGTTCCTCGCCAACACACTGCTGCCGTACGGCACGTTCAACACGCTGTCCTCCGGCGGTCTGGTCCCCCTGCTGAACGCGGCCATCGGCATGGAGGTGGCGGGCGCGGTCGTCGTGCTGCTCGCGGGCTTCCTCGACCAGGCCGTCGAGATCGAGGAGGAGAAAGGGAGTTGAGCCGCCGGTGATGCACGTCTTCCCCTATCTGGTCGCCGTCTGGATCTTCCTGACGGGCTGTTACGGCCTTGCCACCAGCCGGAACCTGATCCACGCCGTCGGCTGTCTGGCCGTCGTGCAGTCGTCGACGTATGTCCTGCTGCTCGCGGTCGGCTACCGCGACGGCGGCACCGCACCGGTCTTCTCCGACCTCACGCCCGGGACCCGGCCGCTGGTCGACCCGGTGGTGCAGGCCCTCGCCCTGACCGACGTGGTCGTCGGCGCGACCGTCACCGCGCTGCTGCTCGCGCTGGTCCTGCAGATCGCCAAGCGGCACGGCACGGTCGACCCGGACGAACTGACGGAGCTGCGCGGCTGATGCACCACCTGCTGCCGCTGCTCGTGGCCGTCCCGCTGCTCGGCGCCACCCTGCTGGTGGCCGGCGGCCGCCGGCTGCACCGGGTCCTCGCCGAGGCCTTCGCCTGCGCGGTGTGCGCGGGCACCTGCGCCCTCGCGCTGATCCTGCTGCTCAACTCCTCGCCCCCACTGGTCGAGTGGGTCGGCGGCTGGCGGCCGGTCGGCGGGGAGAGCGTAGGGATCGTACTGGTCGGGGACGGTCCCGCCCTCGGCATGGCCGCCCTCGCCTCGCTGCTGACCCTGGCCGCACTGGCCTATTCCTGGCGCTACTTCGCGGAGCCGCCGCACCGGCACGCGGGCTCCTACCCGGCGCTGATGCTGGTCTTCCAGGCCGGCATGTGCGGCTTCGCCGTCGCGGGCGACCTGTTCAACGCGTTCGTCTTCTTCGAACTGATGAGCGTCGTCGCCTACGCGCTGACCGGCTACCGCATCGACGAGGCGAAGGCGGTACAGGGGGCGCTGACCTTCGGCGTGGTCAACTCCCTCGGCGCGTACGCCATGCTGACGGGCATCGGCCTGCTGTACGCCCGCACCGGCGAACTGGGCATGGCGAAGATCGGCCACGGCCTGGACGCGCACGGCCGTCCCGACGCGCTGGTCCTGGCCGCCTTCGTCCTGGTGCTCACCGCACTGCTGGTCAAGGCGGCCGCCGTGCCCTTCCACTTCTGGCTCCCGGACACCCACGCCGTCGCCCCCACCCCGGTGTGCATGCTGCTCTCCGGAGTCATGGTCGAGCTCGGCACCTACGGTGTGTGGCGGGTGTACGGCACGGTCTTCGCCGGACCCGGCGGCATCCCGGCCGCCGACCTGGAGCGGGCGCTGGTCGTCCTCGGTGTGCTCACGGCCGTGCTGGGCGCGTTCATGTGCTGGCACCAGCGGCACATCAAGCGGCTGCTGGCCAACTCCACCATCGCCCACACCGGACTGTTCCTCGTCGGCCTCGGCGTCCTCACCCCGCAGGGCGACGCCGGAATCGCCCTGTACCTGCTCGGGCACGCCGGGGTGAAGGCCGCCCTGTTCGCCTGCGCGGGGATCCTCCTGGACCGTTACGGCAACGTCGACGAACGCGCGCTGCACGGCCGGGCCAAGGAACTGCGCACGGTGGGCGTCCTGTTCGTCCTCGGGGCGCTGGCCCTCGCGGGGCTGCCGCCGTTCGGCACCGCGCTCGGCAAGTCGGCCGCCGAGGAGGCGGTGGGCGCTCCGCTGACCGTGCTGTACGTCGTCGTGTCGGCGGTGACGGCGGGGGCGGTGCTGCGGGTCGCCGCCCGGGTCTTCCTCGGCCTCGGCGACAGTCCGCCCCCGGGCGACGCGTACGAGACCACCGGGGCCGGTGAGGAGCCCGAGACCGAGGGCCGGCTGGGGCGGATCCCGGACACGATGGTCGCCGTCCCCGCCGTGCTGCTGGCCGGCGCCCTCGCCGTGGGCCTCGCCCCCGGCTTTCCGGAGGTGCTCGCCCATGCCGTCGACAGGGGCAGGACCCCGGTCGCCGTCCACTGGACGATGACCGGGGTCCTGCTCGGCTGCCTCTCCACCCTCCTGGCCGTCGGCCTGGCCGCCCTCGCGGTCGCCCGCCCCGGCCTGCTGGTGGCGCGGGGCCCGGCGCTGCCGCTGCGCCGCCTGCAGTCCGGGCACGTCGGGGACTACGTGGCCTGGCTGCTGGTCGGCGCCGCCGCGCTCGGGGCGCTGGCTCTGCCCACTGTGCTGGGCGGCTGATCACACGGTCCTGATCACACGGACTGATCAGACCGTGCCGTAGGACACATGCACCTCCGTGAACCCCAGGGAGTGCAGCAGGCCCTCCAGCATGTCGGTGGTGTTGGTCTCGGCCCGCTTGGTCAGACCGCTGGTCTTGGCCGCGTCCGAGATGTGCTTGACGGCCAGTTTCTGCACCGCCTGCTCGCTGTTGGGGTTGTCCGAGAACAGGTCGCCGAGCCGGTCCAGCAGTCCGCGTTGCTTGGAGACGGCGTAGGAGTGGTCGGCGTCGAGGGCGGCCTTGCCGAGTTGCGCGTGCGGCAGCCGGATGGTGGCCTCGGTGCGGTCGTCGTTGACCGTCACGTCCTTCTCGGCGATCTTGCCGAGGTCGACATAGGAATCCACGGTGCCCGCCCCGACGTACAGGGTGCGGGTGCCACGGATCGCGCTCGGCAGGTACTTGGCGTCCTTCTCCAGATCCACGACGACCTGGAAGTTGCCGGAGGCCGCGTCGTAACGGCTCATGTCCTGGATGGACTTGAGCAGCGCCGGGCCCGTGTTGTCACGGGTTTCCGTACCGAACAGGTCCTTGATGCCCGGTAGTACCGCCAGCTTGATCCCGGCGAACAGCACCACGAGCACCAGCACGAACGCGGTGAGCAGCTTCGCCCAACCGGGCATGCGCCGGGGCCGGGCCTTGACGGGAGCCTCCTTCGCGGAGGTCTCCTTGCTCTCCTTGGTGGAACTCGCCATGTGACGGTCCTCCTTTCCCACGAGACGAATGCCCGCCGAAAGCCTTGCCAGACCGTGTTGTTGGCCGATTGAGACAGCTGACGCAGTACTGGTACACGCTTTGGCGCGGAGCGACCTCCCCTCGGCGTACCAGGAGCCCCGGACGACCGTGTGGAGCGGCCCGACGGGCTGGTGACCCAGAAGTTTCGGGCCATCAGCGGGTGCGCGGCACGGTGCAGCCGACGGCCACCTGCGAGCCGTCGCCCCGTCGGCGGCCCTGGGCCGGAGCCCGACCACATCGACCGCGAACGCATCCGCGGCGGGGGCCTGCTCCCGTGACGATCTGGTCTGCGGGCCGGCGGTCGCCGGACACCAGACCACGATGTCCACGCTCGGCAACATCGCCGTGGAGCGGCCCGAGTCGAGCCGGTCGTACGACCGGACGTCGTACCGTACCTGGCCCGGCTAGACCCGCTCGGCCAGCTCCGCGATCCGGCGCGCCGACACCGAGCCCGGATCCGCTGTCACGAGGACGACCTCCTGGTCGTCCTCCGGCACCAGCAGGACGTCGCAGTTGAGCCGCAGCCGCCCCAGTTCCGGATGGTCGAGAACCTTGCTGCGATGCCCCGGGGCATGCACCGGATGGGTCGCCCAGATCCGCCGGAACTCCTCGCTCCGCGTGCGCAACTCGTCCAGCAGTGCGGCGAGTTGCCCGTCGTGCGGATACCGCTCGGCGGCCCGCCGCAGCCGGGCCACCACGATGTGACCGAATTCCCCGGCCGTGGAACTCGCGTACATCCGTCCCTCGCCCAGGAAGCGCCGCCGCGCCAGGTTGGTCGTGCCGTGTCCCAGGTCTCCCCCGAACAGCAGCTGCGCGAGGGGGTTCCAGGCGACCAGGCCGTAGGACGCGTCGGTGACGATCGCCGCGGTGTCGGGCAGCCGCTCCAGCATCCCGGCCACGTGCGGGCGCACCCGCCGGACCGCCGTGGGGGCGGGCGGGAGTGCGGGCGAGCCGGCCAGCCGGAAGAGATGGCTGCGCTCCGCGGGGGCCAGCCGCAGCGCCCCGGCCAGGGCGTCCAGGACGCGCGGAGAGGGGCGGGGGCCGCGGGCCTGCTCCAGCCGGGTGTAGTAGTCGACGGACATATGGGCCAGCTCCGCGACCTCCTCGCGCCGCAGGCCGGGCGTACGGCGCGGGACGGTGCCCGGCGAGAGCCCCACCGTCTGCGGTCGCAGGCCCGCCCGGCGCTCCCGCAGGAAGCGGGCCAGTTCCTGCCTCGCCATACCGCCGCCTCCCCGGTCCGCCTGGTACAGGTGGTCCCTGGCAGGACGGACGCGGCCGGGGAATCGTGGCTGTCATGAACGATCGCACAGCACTCGTCACCGGTGCCAACAAGGGCATCGGCTTCCATGTCGCCCGGCTTCTCGTCGCGGAGGGCTTCAGCGTCCACGTGGGTTCCCGGGACATCGAGCACGGCGAGCGGGCCGTGGCGCGGATCGGCGGCGACGCGCGGCTCCTGGTCCTCGACGTCACCGACCCCGGCAGCATCGAACGCGCCGCCGCCCGCGTCGACCGCCTGGACGTCCTGGTCAACAACGCGGGCGTCCAGCCGGTGACCGGCCCGCCCACCGAAACCGGCGTCGAGGACCTCCGGCGGACGTACGAGACGAACGTCTTCGGCGTCGTCGCGGTCACCAACGCCTTCCTGCCCGCCCTGCGCCGCTCCGCCCACCCGCGCATCGTGAACGTCTCCAGCGGCACCGCGTCCCTCACCTGGAGTACGCACCCCAATCCGCAGTTCGCCCACGGCAGCCCCCGGTCCGCCGCCTACCGTTCCTCGAAGACCGCACTCAACGCGCTGACCGTGTTCTACGCCCAGGAACTGGCCGAGGACGGCATCAAGGTGAACGCCGTCGCCCCGGGGCGGCGGGCCACCGACCTGGTCCCCGGGATGGCCGACCGGGGCGGCGATCCGGCCGAGGGCGCACAAGGGGTCGTACGCCTTGCACTGCTGCCCGACGACGGTCCCACGGGCGGGTTCCACTCCTGGGACGGCACACCCGTGCCCTGGTGAGAGCGCCACGGTCCGTAGCATGAGCGCGTAGCCCGTATTGATCATGCGAGGAGCGGATCGTGCGAGACATCGCAGTCTTCACCGGCAGCGCCCATCCCGAGCTGGCCGAGGAGGTCTGCGCGCACCTCGGGGTGCCGCTCAGCCCGACGCGGGTCAGCCGGTTCGCCAACGACTGTCTGGAGGTACAGCTCCAGGCGAACTGCCGGGAGCGGGACGTCTTCCTGATCCAGCCCCTGGTCCGGCCGGTGCAGGAGCACCTGGTTGAGCTGCTGCTGATGTGCGACGCCGCCCGCGGCGCCTCCGCGGGCCGGATCACCGTCGTCATGCCGCACTACTCCTACGCCCGGTCCGACAAGAAGGACGCCCCGCGCATCTCGCTCGGCGGCCGCCTCGTCGCCGACCTGCTGGTGGCCGCCGGCGCCAGCCGGGTCCTCGCCATGACCCTGCACGCCCCGCAGGTGCACGGTTTCTTCTCGGTGCCGGTCGACCATCTGCACGCACTGCGGGAGCTGGCCGCGCACTTCCGGCGGTACGACCTGACGCGTACCACCGTCGTCTCGCCCGACCTCGGCAACGCCAAGGAGGCCGCCGCCTTCGCCCGGCTGATCGGCGCCCAGGTGGCGGCCGGCGCCAAGCAGCGGTTCGCCGACGACCGGGTCGTCATCAGCTCCGTCATCGGCGATGTGGCCGACCGGGACGTCATCGTGCTCGACGACGAGATCGCCAAGGGCAGCACGGTGATCGAACTGCTGGAGCGACTGCGGGAGTTGGGGCCGCCGCGGTCCATCCGGGTGGCGTGCACCCACGGGCTGTTCGCGGCCGGTGCGCTCAAGCGGCTGAGCGAGCAGCCCGACGTGCTGGAGATCGTGTGCACCAACACCGTTCCGGTACCCGTCGAGGAGTACACCGACAAGCTGCGGATCCTGTCCATCGCCCCGGCGCTCGCCGAGGCCGTACGCCGTATTCACAACGGTGAGTCCGTGAGCGCCCTGTTCGACGAGCCGCGCAACCTCTAGACAGGAAGGAGCATCAGGCCCGGACCGGTGTTCGAGAACTACCGGCCCCAGTTCTACTTCCGCACCACCGACGTGACCGGAGTCGTCACCCTGCCGCCGGGCACCGAGATGCTGATGCCGGGCGACAACACCACCGTGCACGTCCAGCTGATCCAGCCGATCGCGATGGAGGAGGACCTCAAGTAGCCATCGCAGCACATCCTCTGATGTGACGTCATAACGATCCGGACGTGGCCTCCGGCCGGCCCAGGGCCGCGTCCAGCGTCGCCAGCGGCGGCAGCAGCTGCGACAGTCCCGTCACCTTGAGCACGCGCAGGGTCAGCGGGTGGGTGCACACCAGCTGGAGCTGTCCGCCGCGCTCCGTCACCCGGCCGCGCGCCCGGTACAGCAGCCGCAGCCCGGAACAGTCGAAGAAGTCGACATGCAGCAGGTCGATCACCACCCGGGTGGCCTCCCGTGCGGTCACCCGGTCCAGGTACGGCGCGATCTCGGTCGCCGCCGCGATGTCGATCTCGCCCCGGAACTCCAGCACCGTGTATCCGCGGTCCTGGTGGACGCGCAGGTGCCGGGTGAGCGGCGCGGGATCCTGTCGGGGTTCCTGGCGCACGACGGCATCACCTCCCACCCCGGCCGGTCCAATTCCGTTCCCCGCCTTGCAAGTTACCCTCGATAGAGGGAATTTGAGCATGTTCGATTGACATATGTCTGCTGCTTCGGTGCGTCATTTTCTGTGGCGTACGCGACAGTCGGGGGCCCGGCACGTGGGAGCGCTACCACCACTCTAGGACAGCGCGTGCCACGCCTTGCCCAGCGCCTGGCGAAACTGCTCCTCCTGGTGGGCGGTGAGCTCGCGGGCCATCCGCTCCTCCAGCTCCCGCACCGGCCCGGCGACCCCGGCGAGCAGCTCGCGCCCGGCGTCGGTCAGCAGGAGCAGCAGCTCCCGCCGGTTGCGCGGATTGCGCTCCCGCCGGATCAGCCCACGGCTCTCCAGCGACCGTACGAGGTCCGCCATCGACTGGGCGGTCACAAAGGAGTCCCGCGCCAACTGGGCGGCCGAAAGACCGTCATGGCGCTCCAGGACGGTCAGGGCCGTGTACTGCAGCGCGGTGATCCCGGCGGGCTTCACCAGCTCGTCGAGGTGCGAGCGCACCACGAGCTCCAGCTGCTTGACCATGTACAGCAGCGAGGGGCGTGTCCTTGTACCGACCATGCGTTCACCCTAGACCATTGACAGGAATCCTGTCTGTAATCAGACTGCGGACCAGGAGCTGAACCGACAGGAATCCTGTTTGTTGAAAACTTGGCGATCGCGGCGATATAGACGCCGGCCGCGCCATCGACGCTGGGGAGTGGGCAATGACGACCACCTTCGAGTCGGTACCCGGGCAGCTGTTCATCGGCGGACAGTGGCGGGAAGCCGCCGACGGGGCCCGCAGTGAGGTGACCGATCCGGCCACCGGCCGGGTGATCACCACCGTCGCGGAGGCGGGCGCCGGCGACGTCGACGACGCCGTGCGTGCCGCCCGGGAGGCCTTCGACGCGGGGGAGTGGCCGGGGCTCAGCGGCCGGGAGCGCGGCCGGGTGCTGCACCGGATCGCCGAGCTGATCCGGGAGAACGCGAAGGAGATAGCCGCCCTGGAGAGCCTGGACGTCGGCAAGCCGATCACCCTGGCCGGCGCCGTCGACGTCACCAACGCGGCCAACGACTACGAGCACTTCGCGGCCCTCGCCCACTCCCTGGACGGTGCCGTCCGCGACACCCCGCTCAACGCCCTCGCCTACACCCGGCGCGAACCCCTCGGCGTGGTCGCCGCCATCACCCCCTTCAACTTCCCCCTGATCCTGGCCGGTTCGAAGATCGGCCCGGCCCTCGCCGCCGGCAACACCGTCGTCCACAAGCCCGCCGACGAGACCCCGCTCAGCGCTCTCTACATGGCCCGCCTGTTCCAGAAAGCGGGCGTCCCCGACGGCGTCGTCAACGTCGTCACCGGCGCCGGACCGGTCGCCGGCGAGGCCCTGCTGCGCCACCCCGGCGTCGACAAGGTCGCCTTCACCGGCTCCACCGCCGTCGGCCGGCATGTGGCGAGCACCGCCGGGGAGGCGCTGAAGCCGGTCACCATGGAGCTCGGCGGCAACGCGGCCCACCTGGTCTTCGAGGACGCCGACCTGGAGAAGGCGGTCGGCGCGGTCATCAAGGCGTTCGTCTTCAACACCGGCCAGTTCTGCATGGGCGGCCCCCGGCTGCTGGTCGCCCGTCCCGTACACGCCACCCTCCTCGGGATCCTTGCCGAGGCCGTCCCCGGCGTCCCGGTCGGCGACCCGCGCGACCCGGCGACCGTGGTCGGCCCGATGGCGGGGGAGAAGCATCTGCGCAAGGTCGAGGAGTACGTCGAGCTCGCCCGCAAGGAGGGCGGCCGTATCGTCTGTGGCGGTGAACGCCTCGACCTGAACGGCGGCCACTACTACCGGCCGACCGTCATCGCCGACCTGCCGAACGACTCCCGGGTGATCCAGGACGAGATCTTCGGCCCGGTCCTCACCGTGCAGCCCTTCGACTCGGAGGACGAGGCCGTCGCCCTCGCCAACTCCACGCCGTACGGCCTGGCCTCTGGCATCCAGACCGGCAACCTCGCCCGCGCCCACCGCGTCGCCGCCCGCCTCCAGGCCGGGATCGTCTGGGTCAACGACTGGGCGATGCTCGACTCCGCCGTCCCCTTCGGCGGTGTCAAGGCCTCCGGCTTCGGCCGCGAGTACGGCCCCGAGTCCCTTGCCGCCTACACCAAGGTCAAGTCCGTCGTCGTCTCGCTCGACTGAGCCCCGCCCACCAGGAGTCCGTACGATGCCCATCACCACCCGAGCCGCCGTGGTCGAGTCCGGCGGCGCGCCCTTCACCCTCAGCGACGTCGAACTCGACGAGCCGGGGCCGTACGAGGCGCTCGTCCGCATGGTGGCCACCGGCCTGTGTCACACCGACCTCAGCGTGGCGAGCGGCGCGCTCCCCTTCCCGCTGCCCGGGGTCCTGGGCCACGAGGGCGCCGGAGTCGTCGAGGCCGTCGGTTCCGCCGTCACCGCCGTGGCCCCCGGCGACCACGTCGTGCTGTCCTTCACCTCCTGCGGCAACTGCCGCAACTGCCACGGCGGTCACCCCGCCTACTGCGCCACCTGGCTGCCGCTCAACCTGATCGGCGGTCGCCGCGCCGACGGCACCGGCACGGTCGTCCGCGACGGCGAGCCACTCGGCGGCCACTTCTTCGGCCAGTCCTCCTTCGCGGAACGGGCGCTGGTGGACGAGCGCAGCCTGGTCAAGGTCGACCCCGAGGTCCCGCTGGAGACGATCGCGCCGCTCGGCTGCGGGGTGCAGACCGGGGTCGGCGCCGTGTGGAACGTACTGGAGCCGGCCACCGGCAGCACGATCGTCGTCCTCGGCGCCGGAGCGGTGGGCCTTTCGGCGGTCATGGCGGCCGCGCTCACCCCGGCCACCACGGTCATCGCCGTCGACCGGGTCGCCGAGCGCCTCGAACTGGCACGGGAGGTGGGCGCCACCCACACCGTCGACGCCACCCGGGAGAGTGTGCCGGAAGCCGTCCAGCGCCTCTCCGGGGGGCACGGCGCCGACGGCATCGTGGAGACGACCGGCAGCGTCGCCGTGCTCCGCCAGGGCGTCGACGCCCTGGCCGCCCGCGGCACCCTGGTCGTCGTCGGAGCCCCGCCCTTCGGCACCGAAGTCCCCCTGGACGTCAACGGGTTGCTCGCCGGCAAGCGGATCGTCGGCCTGACCCTCGGCGACAGCGAGACCCAGGCCTTCATCCCGGCCCTGGTCCGGCTGGTCCGCGAGGGGCGCCTCCCGCTGCACCGGCTGATCAGCACCTACCCGTTCGCCGAGATCGACCGGGCCGTGCAGGACATGAGCACGGGCAAGGCGATCAAGCCCGTGCTCACCTTCTGATCCCTTGGCCCTTCTGGGGTCAGTCCACCACCAGGACCAGCTTGCCCGTGGTCCGGCCGGTGCCGCCCAGTTCATGGGCCTTGGCGGCATCGGCCAGCGGGAAGGTCCCCGCGACGGTGGCCCGCAGCTTCCCCTCCTCCACCAGCCCGGCGACCGCCTGCATCCCGGCCCGGTCGGCGTCCACCAGCATCCGCACCGCCCGCACGCCCAGCCGCTCGGCCTCCTCGTACAGCTCCGCGGAGCCCACCGGCAGGATCGACACCAGGACCCCGCCCGGCCGCAGCACCCGCAGCGAGTCGGTGGAGGTGTCACCGCCGATCGTGTCGAGCACGACGTCGACGTCCCGCACCGCGTCCGTGACGTCCACGGACCGGTAGTCGACCGGCTCGTCCACGCCGATCTCCCGCAGGAAGTCGTGCTTGCCGGCGCTCGCCGTGCCGATCACATACGCGCCGCGCGCCTTGGCGATCTGCACCGCCACATGCCCGACCCCGCCGGCCGCCGCATGGACCAGCACCCGCTGCCCCGGCCGCAGGTCGGCGTACTCCACCAGCGCCTGCCAGGCCGTCAGTGACACCAGCGGCAGCGCGCCCGCCTGGACGTGGTCGATCCCGGACGGCTTCGGCACCAGGGCGCGGACGGGGACGATCGCGTACTCGGCGTGCGTGCCGTGACCGAACGGGTAGGGGACCATGCCGAAGACCTCGTCGCCGGGCCTGAAGGCGGCGACCCCGATCCCGGTCTCCTCGACCGTGCCGGAGACGTCCCAGCCGAGGACGAAGGGCGGCTTGCCCAGAAAGCCGCCGTTCTCCCGGTGCTTCCAGTCGGTCGGGTTCAGCCCGGCGGCCCGCACCCGGACCAGCACCTCGTTGGGGCGCGGCCGCGGCCGCGCCACCTCGATCACCTTGAGTACCTCGGGTCCGCCGAGGATGTCCTGGCTGACCGCACGCATCGTGTTCACATCGCTCATGGTCACCCAGCCTGCCGGGATGCGCTCGTCCGGGAAATGGCACGATGGTCAACCTTCGATACGATCGTGCCAAGCCTGCCGTCTCGGGGAGAGCATGAGCGTTCCGGCCCGCACCGGCGTCGAAGGAGGGTAACGTGCGTGGAGAAGGGGCGGGCGTGCGCAGAGGGCCGGCGGCGGCGAAGGCACTGGTGGCGGGGGAGGTCGACGCCAGGCGGCGGGAAGCGGGTCGCGTGCTCTGCTCCTACGACGTCGGGGGCGCACGAGGGTGGCGGTCGTGGTCGCCAAGGATTTGTCGGCGCTCCCGGTCGGCCCGAGGGCTGGATGGGCGCGAGTGGTCGGCGCGTGCCCGTCACGGAGATCGCCAGTTTCTCCGGCGCGGAGCACTGCGGCTGGCAGTCCGCGTACTTCCCGACGCTCGGTGAGAAGACGTGCGTCCGTCATCCGCACCGCATCACAGACGACGGCGACACGGCGTACGTCCGCACCTCCCAGGGCGTGGAGGCCTGGCCGAAGGAGCGGCGCGTCTTCGCCTGCGACTGACCGGTCAGCGGCTCATGTGCAGGGCGACCAGCAACTGCCAGACCTGGTCGGCGACTTCGCCGGGTCGGGCGTCCAGCAGACCGTGCAGCCAGTCGGCCAGCACCCCGGCGAAGGTGGCGGCCACCGCCGAGGCCACCAGTGGGGCGTCCGCCGCCCCCACCAGCTCCCGCTCGGCGAGGCTGCGCGCCCGCAGGTCCCGGTGCAGCACCCGGCCCAGCGGACCCCCGCCGCCCGGCGCGAGCAACTCC
Source organism: Streptomyces sp. NPDC096040 (assembly GCF_040303265.1). Classification (NCBI taxonomy): domain Bacteria; kingdom Bacillati; phylum Actinomycetota; class Actinomycetes; order Kitasatosporales; family Streptomycetaceae; genus Streptomyces; species Streptomyces sp. NPDC096040. The sequence goes on along the minus strand of NZ_JBEOTA010000002.1, from coordinate 370,403 downwards.
CGGTACAGGGCCGCGTGCGGAACCAGCCCGGCGAAGAACTCCAGCAGCGCCGGTGGCGCGTGCACCGGATCGGGGCGGCCCCGCCAGGCGTGCAGCGCGTCCACCGCCTCCCGTACGACATCAGCGCAGGCGTCGACCGCCAGCGCCTCCAGACCGTCGTAGTGGACATAGAACGTGGCCCGGCCCACCCCGGCCCGGCGCACCAGTGCGGCCACCCCCACCTCCGCCAGCGGCCGCTCGGCGCACTCCGCCAGCAGGGCCGCCCGTAGCCGCGCCCGGGTGCGGGCTGCGCGGGGGTCCTCGGCTGCCGGGCGGGGCACGGGGCCGGTCGTCGGGTCGGTCATCGGGTCGCGAGGACGGCGGCCAGGGCGAGCGCACCGGGCAGCGCCTGCGCGACCAGGATCCGCCGGTTGGCCGTGACCGCGCCGTACACCCCCGCCACGACCGCGCACGACAGGAAGAACACCTGGGCGCGGAAGCCCGTCGGGTCGGCCGCCACCAGCCCCCATATCAGGCCGGCCGCCAGAAAACCGTTGTACAGGCCCTGGTTGGCGGCGAGCGGCGCGGTCCGCCGGGCCAGTTCCGCGTCGAAGCCGTGGAAGCGCATCCCCGGCTTCTTCTGCCACAGGAACATCTCCATCACCAGGATGTACGCGTGCAGCGCGGCCACCAGGCCGACCACCGCGTTCGCCAGGATTTCCATGATCGACCGACTCTCTCGCTCATTTGGACAGGTGTCCATTATAGCTGGACAGATGTCCAGGAGTGTGCGCGGCCGAACCAGGCCCGAGTGAGGGGAACATGTCGACAAGTCGCAGGCGGCAATAGGTATTTGTTGATTTGCCACCAACTGGCGGGGCGTGACGGAACCCTCACCTCCTCTGCTCGTCGAGGTTGATCCTTTCGGGTTCAAACCCGATAAGCTCCATGCCGTCACAGCGAGTTGACGCGCCCCACGGTGGGTCCGTCCCGCCGTACGCAGTCATGGTGCGGCCCTCGCACACTGCCCTTGTTCGCTGTTGTTCGATTGTGTTGCTTCGAAGGATGCAGATGGAACTCGCCACTCCGCCGCCGGCGGCGCGGGCCCCTGTCGCCTGGTACAGCTGGTGGCTGATGCCGCTGGCCTTAGGGGGAGGGACGGTCGCCGCCACGTTCATGAGCTCCGAGCGAATAACCGCGGCCGTCGCCGGCGCCGCGGCCACCGTGGCGAGCTCCGTGTGCGTGCGACTGCTGATCGGCTCGCAGCGCCGGCTGCGCAGCGCCGAGGGGTCGTTCCGCGCCTCGCAGACCGAGCACTCCCAGCAGTGGCAGCAGCATGTCTCAGGCCTGGAACGGAAGTTCGCCGCCGAGCGCGCCACGCTTGAGAGTCAGCTGAACGAGCAGTCGGCCGCGTTCGAAGCCCAGCTCGGTGAACAGGCCGCCGCCTTCGAGTCCCGGCTCGGTGAGCGGACCGCCCACTACGACGCCCAACTGGCCGAGCAGGCACGGGCGTACGAGGAGCGGCTGGCCGACCAGCTGAAGTCCGCCGAGGCGCAGCTCGCCGACCAGGCCGAGGTCTGGCAGGAGCAGATCTCCCACCAGCGGGCCGCGATCTCCCGGCTCGCCGACGACCAACTGCCCGAGGCGCTCCGGCGGCTGCGTGACGGCGATGCCATCGACGACCTGCTGCCCGTGACCGAGCAGTGCGCCAAGGTCGACAAGGACCTCCAGGCCGACCTGCGCCGCATCCTGCGGACCTCGCTGATCGGCGTGGAGGAGGAGTTCAACCGCTCCACCTCCGCCGAACAGGCCGTGATCAGCATCGGCAACCGCATCCACGTCCTTACCAGCAAGCTGCGCGGCCGACTGCACGAGATGCAGGGCGAGCACGGCCGGCTGCCCGCCGTGGCCCGCGGTCTCATGGAGCTCGACCAGGAACTCGGCCCCGCCGACTCGCTCGCCGCGAGCATCGGCGTGCTCGGCGGCTCGGACCGCCCGGGCCGCCAGTGGCAGGAGCCCCAGCGACTGCTCAGCGTGGTGCGCGGCGGCATCGGCCGGATCAAGGACTTCCACCGCGTCGAGGTACGGCATCTGCCCGAACTCGGCGTCGACGGCGGTCTGGTGGACCACCTCACGCTGATCTTCTCCCACCTCCTGGACAACGCGGCCCGCTACTCGCCGCCCACCGAGCCGGTCGTCGTCTCCGGCAAGGAGGTGCCCAACGGCGTCGGTATCGAGATCCAGGACTCCGGCAAGGGCCTGAGCGAGGAGAAGAAGCGCGAGGCCGAGCACTCCCTGACGGGCACTCAGAACGGCCCCGGTATCGGCGGCATCTCCGAGGACGCCAACATCGGCCTGCGGGTCGTCGGCATCCTCGCCCGCCGCTACGGCATCCGGGTCACCTTCGCGGACTCGCCCTGGCTCGGCACCTCGGTGGTCGTCGTGGTCCCGCACAAGTTCTTCAGCCCGCTGCCCGCGGCCACCGCCGCCCCGGCCCCCGCGACGGCCGCCCCCGCCGCCGCGTCACCGGTGCAGGCGCACGGCCCGGTCGCCGTCGAACCCGTCACTCAGCCGGAGTCCGGCGAGGTCCCGGACACCACCCCGGGCGGACTGCCCCGGCGGCGCAGCCGGCGCCATGCCGAGGAGGAGCCCGAGGAGCGGACCGCCCGCACGGAGGGCATCGCCTTCACCGCGGTCCCGCCGGAGGAGTCCTTCGCGGGCCTGGCCGCCTTCGCCACCGCGGGCCGCGCGCCCGCCGTGTCCAAAGAGGCGGACAGCGAGGCCGAGTTGACCGGAGAAGAAGACGTCGTGGCCCCCGCGACCCCGGCCGGCGCCGAAGACGCCGCCGGACGCGAGGCCGCGGAGCACCACACTGAAGAGAGCGACTAGTCCACATGACGCAACAGGGAACCGACGTGAGCTGGGCGCTCCGCGATCTGGTGGAGAGCATCCCGGAGATCCGCTTCGCCCTCGTGGCCTCCAGCGACGGCAAGGCCATCACCTCCTTCGGCGCCGAAGACCCCGACGACGTGGACCGCTTCGCGGCCGTGGTGGCAGGACTGCAGGCGCTGGCTCAGCCGGTCGCCGAGCAGTTCCCCAAGTACGCGGGGCAGCTGCGACTGGCGATGATCGAGGTCGACGGCGGCCACCTCTTCGTCGTACGGGCCGGTGTGGAGACGTATCTCGGGGTCCTCGCGCGCGAAGGACTCGACCAAGGGCTGCTCGGGCACCAGATGAGGGACCTGTCGCGGCGGATGGGCGAGTTGCTCGGCACCTCTCCGCGTCTGGAGGAGCACTCTGGATGAGTGCTCCCCGCCGGCCAACGGATCCGTCCGGTCTAGAGCGTTATTACGTCCTCACCGGGGGACGCAGCGGACCGGGCGGGTCGGCGTCGAGCCTCGACGTGGCGACCCTCGTCGTCTCCCGCACCGCCCCGGTCCCGGGGATGCAGCACGAGTACGAGGAGATAGTCCGGCGTTGCCGCGATCCGCTGTCGGTGGCGGAACTCACCGCCCATCTCGGATTGCCCTTCAACATTCTCGCGGTGCTGTTGGCGGATCTGCTGGACGCAGGCCGTATTGAAGCCCGTGATCCCATTCCGGCCCACCACGCCGGCCGCGGGCCCGACCTCGCGCTCCTCCAGGAGGTACTCAGTGGACTTGAAAGGCTTTGACCATCCCGGTGACCCCGGTGCCGGGGGGACCCGCTCGGTCAAGGTGATGATCGCCGGGGGATTCGGCACCGGGAAGACCACCATGGTCCGCTCCGTCAGTGACATCAAGCCGCTCACCACCGAGGAGACCCTGACCCAGGCGACCGTCGGCGTCGACAACCTCATCGGCGTCGCGGACAAGGCCGAGACCACGGTAAGCCTCGACTTCGGCAAGATCAGCCTCAACGAGAGCCTGATGCTGTACCTGTTCGGCACCCCCGGGCAGGAGCGGTTCTGGTTCCTGTGGAACGGCCTGTTCAAGGGCGCGCTCGGTGCGATCGTCCTGGTGGACACGCGACGGCTGGCCTCCAGCTTCCGGGCGATCGAGGAGATGGAGCGGCAGAACGTGCCCTTCGTCATCGCCCTGAACGTCTTCCCGGACTCCAAGGAGCACCCCGTCGAGGAGATCCGGGACGCCCTCGACATCTCCCCGCACACCCCGATCGTGGCCTGCGACGCCCGTGACCGGGCCTCCAGTCGTGACGTGCTGATCGCACTGATAAGTCATTTGAAGGAACGCTCCGCCGTCGCACTGGAGCCCCGATGAACGACCAGAGCCCCGACAGTCCCGACGCCCCCCGCGGCTGCCCGGTCGCGCACGGTTCGGGAGAACTGGCCCGGCTGTACGGGCCCGAGGCGGCGACCGACCCGTTCGGCATCTACGAGCGGCTGCGCAAGGAGCACGGCTCCGTCGCGCCGGTGCTGCTGGAGGGCGACGTCCCCGCCTGGCTGGTGCTGGGCTACCGGGACAGCCGGCGGGTGCTCGACAATCCCCGCCAGTTCGCCCGGGACGCGCGGATCTGGCGGGACTGGCGGGAGGGCCGGGTCGCGGAGAACCATCCGCTGGTTCCGATGGTCGCCTGGCGCCCCGACTGTGTGTCCCAGGACGGCGACGCGCACCGCCGGCTGCGCGGTGCCGTCAACGACGGGCTCCAGGCCGCCGTGGGCCGCGGTATCCGGCGCCACGCCACGCACTTCGCCAACAAGCAGATCGACGCGTTCGCGGACAACGGCCGCGCCGATCTGGTGGCGGACTACGCCGGCTACCTGCCGATGCTGGTTCTCACCCGCATCCTGGGGCTCACCGAGGCGGAGGGGCGCCGGCTGGTCGAGTCCAGCGGCCTGGTGTTCCAGGGCGGCGAGGACGCGATCCTGCACGACGGCATCATCAGGGAGATCCTCGGCGAACTCGCCACGCGCAAGCGGGCCGAGCCCGGCTCCGACTTCGCCACCGGCCTGCTCGAACACCCCGCGGCCCTCGACCACGACGAGGTCGTGAGCCATCTGCGCCTGGTGCTGATGGCCGGGCACAGCACGACCAGCAATCTGCTGGCCCGGGTGCTCCAGCTGATCCTCACGGACGCCTCGCGGCTCTCCGGCCTGACCAGCGGGCAGCTGACCATCTCCGCGCTGGTGGAGGAGGTCATGTGGAACTCGCCACCGCTGGCCGTCCTGCCGGGGCGCTTCGCCGTCAGCGACGTCGAACTGGGCGGGCACCACATCGAGGAGGGCGACCTGCTCGTCCTCGGCCTCGCACCGGGCAACCTCGACCCCGAGGTCCGGCCCGACCCGGGCGTCTCGGTGCAGGGCAACGAGTCGCACCTGGCGTTCAGCGCCGGCCCGCACGAGTGCCCCGGGCAGAGCATCGGGCTGTCCATCATCGAGATCGCGGTGGACATCCTGCTGCACCGGTTGCCCGGCCTGCGCCTGGCGGTGCCGGCGGAGGAGCTCACCTCGACCGCGTCCACATGGATGTCCCTGCTGGACAGCCTGCCGGTCGAGTTCGCGGTATAGGCCCGGACACGCCGCTGCCCGGTCGGCTCACCCGACCGGGCAGCGGCGTCGTCTCACCCGCCCGGCAGGCCGTCCGTCGGGCTCGGTCCGGCAGGACCGGCTCACGGACGCTGTCGCGCAGCAGCCGTACGGCGGCGTCAGCCGTCGAGCCAGTCGCCCGCGACGTCCGTGGGACGGTATCCCGTGGCGTTCCAGAGGAAGTGCGGGTGGGCGCAGCCGAACATGTAGGCGAGCAGGGTGGTGTCTTCCCTCCCGGTTCGAGGGTCGTGCAGGGTGTGAAATCTTTCGGATCCGACCACGCCGGCGTCTTGTTGGACATGACGGGCGCGGGCCGTGGACGGTGCGGCGCTGGATGCCTCCACGGCGGCGATGTAGGTGCGGCGCAGGATCTCCCATGTGCTGTCGGTGTTGCCGTGCCAAGGTCCGTGCAGTGCTTCGAAGGCGTGGAGTTCGGCGTCGAAGAGGGGCCATGTCCCCGGGTACTGGGCTCGGCAGCGTGCGGACAGCTCGGCGGTCCGGGGGCTGAGTGCCGGTACGGTGGGCCGCGGGGTGGTGGTGAGGGTGGTGCCGTGGGTGAGGATGCCGGTGCATGCGTTGGGCTGCAGGTCGCAGAGCGGGCACGCCTCGGCCGGAGGGAGGCCCTCGGTGATGCCGTCGAACCACAGGGCGTGGCGGCCCGTGAGCCCCATCCAGACGATGGTGGTGGTCATCAGCCAGGTGTTCCACATCGGGCGATGCGCCTCGGGCATGCAGCCGTACTTGACCAGGGCTATGGCGCAGGCGGCGTAGAGGGCCTTGGTGTGGGTGGGCATCTCGGCGAGCCAGAAGTTGCTGATCTCGCCGGTGAGGGCGTCGGCCCGTACGTCGGCCATGTCGTCGATGACGCGGCACAGCAGCAGGGAGGCGAGGTTCTCCTCCTGCCAGAGTTCGGTGTCGGGTGCGACGTGCCAGAACAGGCAGTCCAGCATCTGCAGGAGTGAGTAGGTGCTCTGGCCGAGCGGGTTGGTCTGGGGGAGCACGACGCTGCCCGCGTGGTGCTGCTGGAGCCAGTACTCGTCGACGGATCGCTTGTGGGCCGCGAAGAGGCCGGAGACCAGGGCCCGTGCGCTGTTGGTGCTGAAACTCTCGGCCAAGCGGCCTTCGACGTGTTGGGTGAGGCGCGTGGTGTCGATGGTGTCGATCACGCGTTTGTATTCGTGGAAGACGAGGATGTCGTCCTCGAAGCGGTGGCGGTGGCCGAGGTCGTGTTCGAGGTCGTTCATCTGCCGGGTCCAGGACCACCCACCGGTCAGGACGCTGTCGAGTTCCCGGCGATACGGCCAGGTCTTGACGGCCAGGGGACGACCGGCGCTGTGCCGCCAGCCGTAGTCGCCCAGCGTGCGTGCGGGGGGCGTGGGCAGCCGACGGCACAGCGGGCAGGTGCAGGCGGTTGTCCCCACCTCCTCGCGCGGCGGGGTGAGCGCCCGGCTCCGCCAGGCCCCCTCCAGCATCGTGCAGGTCAGTCGGCAGACCTCGGCATCCATGCTGACCTGGGGGAATGCTGTTTCGATCATGCGCAGGCTGGTGTCGAGGCGCCTCAACCTGGCGTAGCCCTCCTCGTCGGGCGGGAGGAACGCGCGCTGCGCCAGACGGAGGGCTCCCTCCACCTGCAGCGTGGTGCTGAAGCGGCTGGAGTCGGGGGAGCCGAGTGCGTCCAGCCGCTGCTGAGCGGCGTTCTGGGACCTTCGATGCTGCTCCGTGCTGCCAATGATGCGTTGCGCCAAGAGGCCGGCCAGGGCGTTCCCCGCCTCCCCCGGCTGGAGTTGGGCGCCTGGCTGCGCCGGGAGCAAGCTGTCGGCGGACGCCTTCGGGACAGCACTTACGCCTTGAGATTTCACACCGGTCTCCTTCGAGTTGTGGTCCTGGCAACGGAATCGACCGACCGTGGTCGTCGGCCGGTCGGGTCCGAGGATCTGCTGTCCCCTCCGCGACGGCCTCGCCGGACAGCCGGACCCACGCGACCGGCTCCGGCTCCTGCTGCGAACGACCGCGAGGGGCACGACTGCTGCGTTGACGGCCGAGAAAGCGGAGCGGTCCGCCCAGCTGCCCCAGAAGGACGAACTGCCAGATGTCCGCTCGGTTCTCGAACGCGGCGAGCCGCTCGTCCACGGCGGTTGAATCCTCGGCACCGCCGGCCTTCGGTGGGCGGGCCGCCCTTGCCGAAGCACTGCTGCCGTGGGACGAGCACCCGCACGGCCGCCTCAGCCGTGTCGGTCAGGAAGCACTCGCGGTCCGTCAGGCGTGGCGCGACCATCGGATCCGCGGTGCGCGGCCGCTCCGGGAAGGCCGACGGATCCGACGCCGGCGTCGAACCGGTCGCGGAACCGGAAGGCTGGCGAGAACCGGTTCATCAGGACGGCCAAGTCCGCTGCCGGGGCGTGCGGACGGGTCCGGGCGGTCGCCTGCGGCAGGTCCCACGACCTGTACTCCTCGAACCCGGCCTTGCCGCGTACTAGGTCCATGTCCAGGATCCGGCGAAGGTGACGGGCGCGCGCGAACTCCGGATGCTCGCTGACGGGGGTCTCGAAGGGCAGGTCGAAGGTGACGTCCTGAGGCATGTGTTTCCTTTCGGGCGACAGTGCGCAGAGTCCCCCCGTCCCTGCGAACGGGTGGCCTGTCGGCCACCCGTGCACTCGAACTGGCCTTCGTGGCTCGAAAGTTGAGCCGTGAAGCGCTACGAGGCTGCCCAGAGCGTAAATGATCTACGCGTGACCTCGCCGTGACGTGTGTTACTGCTCACGCCTCCTGAGCTGAGTACACTCGCGCGCCCGCCACGTAGGTCTGCGCGACCCGGGTGTCCGCGATGGTCTCCGGAGGCCCGGCGAACGGATCGCGGTCCAGGACCACCAGGTCCGCGAACGCCCCGGCCGCCACCCGGCCCGTGTCGTCGAGGTGGTTCACATACGCCGATCCGGCCGTGTACGCCGTGATCGCGTCCCTGAGCCCGAGCCGCTCCTTGGGCAGGAACACCGGCGCGTCGCCGCCCGGTTCGACCCGGTTCACCGCGACATGGATGCCCTGGACCGGGTCGGGACTGCTCACCGGCCAGTCGCTGCCGGCCGCGAGCCGCGCCCCGGAGCGCAGCAGTGACCCGAACGGGTACTGCCACCCGGCGCGTTCGGACCCCAGGAAGGGGATGGTCAGCTCGTCCATCTGCGGCTCGTGCGCGGCCCACAGCGCCTGGATGTTCGCGGTCGCGCCGAGCCGGGCGAAACGCGGTACGTCGGCGGGGTGCACGACCTGGAGATGTGCCAGGTGGGGCCGCGTGTCGCTGGGGCCGTTCGCGGCCCGCGCCGCCTCGACGGCGTCCAGCGCGTCCCGTACGGCCCGGTCGCCCAGCGCGTGGAAGTGGCACTGGAAGCCGAGCGCGTCCAACTCGGTCACGTAGTTGGGAAGCTGCGCCGGGTCGATAAAGCTCTTGCCCCGATTTGCCGTGGCGCAGCCGCACTTGTCCAGGTACGGGTCGAGCAGCGCGGCCGTGCCGTTCTCGGCCACCCCGTCCAGCATCAGCTTCACCGTGCCCGCCCGGAACCGGCCATGGCTCAACGCGGTCCGCTTCTCGACGAGTTCCGGGATCTGTTCGGCGCCGCGCTCCCGGTCCCACCACAGCGCGCCGACCACCCGCGCGGTCAGCGAACCGTCCCGGGCCGCCGTCAGATACGCCTGCGCCGGGTCGTCCATGCCGAGGAAGTCCCCGACCAGCGCGTCCTGCCAGGCCGTGATGCCCAGTGCGTGCAGATACCGCTGGGCGTGCAGCAGGGCCGCGACCCGGTCCGCCGGGGTCGCGGGCGGCGCGAGCCGGCCGACCAGCTGCATCGCCCCTTCCTGGAGCGTGCCGCTCGGCACGCCGGACGCGTCCCGCTCGATCCGCCCGTCGGCCGGGTCGGGCGTGTCGCGGTCGATCCCGGCCAGCTCCAGGGCCCGGCTGTTGACCCAGGCCCCGTGATGGTCCCGGTTCGGCAGATACACCGGCCGGTCCGGTACGACGGAGTCCAGCAGCTCCCGTGTCGGCGTACCGCCCTCGAAGGCCTCCATGGACCAGCCGCCGCCCAGGATCCACGCCCGCTCCGGATGTGCCTCGGCATAGGCGCGTACGGCGGCCACGGTCTCCGCGGCGGTCCGCAGACCGGTCAGGGCGCACTGGCTCAACTCGAGGCCGGCCGGCACCGGATGGACGTGCGCGTCCTGGAAACCGGGCAGCAGCAGCCGTCCGGCCAGATCGACCACCTCGGTGCGCGGCCCGGCGAGCTCCCGCAGGTCCTCGGCGGAGCCGACGGCGGTGACGCGCTCACCGGTGACCGCGACGGCAGAGGCCGTCGGGCCCCCGGGGGTGAGGACGGGGCCACCGGTGAAGAGCAGATCAGCGTGCATCTTTCCTGTTCCTTAGTTGGGGGTCGTGAGCAGTTGGGGTGCATCGGCGTCCGTGCCCTCACCGGTGCGGAAGTACGGCGAGCGGCGTACGTACTTCGCCCATCCGGCCGCGAGGAAACCGGACGCGATCATCACCAGCGGGGTGGTCAGCAGGAACCAGCCGTTGTCCGCGCTGACCTCGAAGTGGTCGGCCGAGGTGTAGAAGCACCAGCCGAGATAACCGCCCAGGCCCAGCAGTGTGAGGGCGCTCAGCGCCGGGAGCACCACCGCACGGACGCCCTGGCGCCAGTCCTCCCGCAGCAGAGACCGGAAGCGCACGGCTGCGGCCAGCGCGGTGAGCGCGTACGACAGGGCGACGACGATGCCGACCGCGTTCACCGTCGCCATGATCATGTCGGCCAGCCTCGGGATCACCAGGGCGAGCGCGGCGACCGCCGTTGCCAGCGCCCCGATCAGCAGCGTCCCGGCCGCCGGAGTGCCGTACCTGGGACTGACCCTGGCCCACACCGGCCCGAGAGTACGGTCCCGGCTCATCGCGAACATGCCACGCGCGGTCGGGATCACCCCGGCCTGGAGCGAGGCCATCGCCGAGAACATCAGCGCCACCAGCGGCAGCGCGGCCCACGGCTGGGAGGCGAGCCGGTCGCCGAAGAACGCCAGCCCCTCGGCCCCGTGCCCGGCCAGCTCCGGCTCCGACAGCACCCGCTGGAAGGCCACCGAGCCCAGCAGGAACAGCCCCAGCATGGTCACCAGGGTGATCAGCCCGGCCCGGGAGGCGTCCCGGGGGTCGCGGACCTCCTCGTTGACGCTGAACGCGGCCTCGAAACCCCAGTAGCAGAACACCGACAGCAGCAGACCCTGCGCCAGCGCCGTCGCCGAAGGGATCGCGAACGGGTCGAACCAGCTGAGACTGAAGGGGTGCGAGCCGGTGGCGATGCCGTAGCCGCAGAACCCGAGCAGCACCACGTACTCGAAGACCAGCAGCCCGGTCTGGAGCCGGGCGGCGGTGCGGATGCCGGTCACCGCGGTGAGGGTGACGGCGACCAGGACGACGATGCCGACGGCCGTGGTCTGCGCCGTCGATCCGGGGTCGAGGGCGAGCCCGCCGACGCGGTGCAGTCCGGCCTCTCCCGCCAGCTGAAGCATCGCCGACCCGGTGACCGCCGTGGTGTACGCGAGAAAGGCGACCGTCGCCACGATGTTCACCCAGCCGACCATGAAGCCGAGCCACGGATTGAGCGAACGGCCCACCCACACATAGCCGTTGCCCGCGTTCGGCTCCACCCGGTTCAGCCGGGAGTAGGCGCCCGCGATGCCCAGGATCGGCAGGAACGCCAGCAGCATGATGGCCGGCAGATGCAGCCCGACCACCCCGGCCGTCACCCCCAGCCCGATACCGATGCTGGTGGTGGCGGCCGTACTGGACGCGGCGACCGCGACGGTGTCGAGGACACCGAGGGATCTGCGCAACTCAGGGGGGTCGACTGTGTAGGGCTTGTCGGTCATGGCCAGCACTCCGCTCACACCTGGGGGCCGGACCTGGTCGGCCCCGGTGACCGCACATGAAACTGCCGGTGCACTTCACAGGTCAACGGTGTTGTCATAAGGTCCGGCAGGAACGGAGGCCCCATGAGCGAACGAGTCGTCCCGGCCGCCGACCGGCGGCGCAGGCGCCCCACCAAACACGGCGTGGTCCTCTCCGAGGAGCTGATCGTCGAGACCGCCCTGCGGCTGATCGAGGAGCACGGCGCCGAGGCCCTGTCCGTGCGCCGCCTCGGCCGCGCCCTGGGTGCCGACCCAAGCTCCCTCTACCGCTACTTCCGGCACACCGACGAGCTGATGCTGGCCGTCGCCGACGAACTGATCGGCCGTACCCTGCGCGTCTGGCGGCCCACCGGCGACTGGCGCGCCGACCTGCGCGACCTGGGCCTGCGCATGCACGCCGGAGCCCTCGCCCATCCGCGGGCGGCGGTACTCAGCGCCCACCGGGTGACCGGACGGACGTACGAGATCCAGGCCGTCGAGACCATCCTCGGAGTGCTGCGGAGCGCGGGTTTCCCGAACGCGGAGGCGGTCCGCGTCTACCACGCCTTCGTCGACCAGGCCCTCGCGTACAGCGCCCTCGACTCCGCCAACACCGCCCTGCCCAAGCCCGCCCGCGAGGCCGAGGCGGACGTGTGGCAGGCGACCTACGCCCGGCTGCCCGCCGCCACCCACCCGAACATCGCGGCCACCGCCCGCCACCTCGTGGCCTCGATGCGGGGCAGTTCCTACCCGGCCGCCCTGGACCTGCTGCTGACGGCGGCCGAGGCCCGGCTCGCGCAGATCCGTGCCGCCGAGGCCAACGACCATGACCCCGACGGGAAGTGGCCTGCGGCCGACTGAATCCGGTCCGGGGGGACAGATGCACTGGGAGAACCTTCCCAGGGAGGAAGCATGGCACTGGTGACCGCGGCCGTCGTGGTGCTCGACTGCAACGAGCCCGAGAAACTCGCCCATTTCTACCGGCAGTTGCTGGACGGCGAGGAGAGCGAGGCATCCGCCAACCTCGTCGAGATCCGCACCGCCGACGGCGTCCGGATCGCCTTCCGGCGGGACGTCAACGCCACCCCGCCCAGCTGGCCGCGCCCCGAGAACTCCCTCCAGGCCCATCTCGTCTTCCTCGTCGAGGACCTGGACGCGACCGAGCGCCGGGTGGTCGGGCTCGGCGGACGGCCGATCGAGGCACGGGACCCGGCCGGGCCCTACGAGGAACGTGGGTACTCGGACCCGGCCGGACACTCCTTCACCCTGCGCCTGGTGCCGCCCCTGGCACCCAAGCAGGGCTGACCCTCCTCAGTCCCGGCCCCCCTTGCGGGTCGTCGGCCACGTCCCGGTGGAGCGCTCGACGGCGGTGGCGCCGGTGCGGTCCACGGCACTGCGGACCACCGCGAAGACGGCGCCCTGGAGGGCCGCGGCCAGCAGCACCTCGCCCCAGCCGCGGTCCCGGTCCAGGGCGTCCGGCGCGTCCTCCTCGCCGCGCAGCGCCATCCAGGTCCGACGGAAGACCAGTGCGCCCAGCGCGCCGCCGGCCCAGCTCAGCACGAAGCCGAGCGGCGCGTAGACGAGAGGGAGCTTCTGCTTCTTCCTGCGCTTGGCCATGTCTGCCTCCTCGTTCTCAGGGCCGCCCCGCGACCGCAACCTCCTCGCCCGCCGGCACCGGGCCGGGCGGGGTCCCGTCCCCGAAGGGCCGGCCGCCCAGCTGCTCCCGGTGATGGGGCGTCAGCCACCCGGAGAGATCAGGGCCGAGGGGAACGATACGGGTGGGGTTGATCCCGGTGTGAACCTGGTAGTAGTGCTGCTTGATGTGGTCGAAGTCGACGGTGTCACCGAATCCCGGCGTCTGGTAGAGGTCCCTGGCGTACGCCCACAGCACCGGGTTCTCCGTCAGCTTCCAGCGGTTGCACTTGAAGTGGCCGTGGTAGACGGCGTCGAACCGCACCAGCGTGGTGAACAGCCGGATGTCGGCCTCCGTGATCGTGTCCCCGACCAGATAGCGCTGCCCCGCCAGCCGCTCGGCGAGCAGACCGAGCCGCCGGAACACCGCCGCGCACGCCTCCTCGTACACCTTCTGCTCGTGCGCGAACCCGGCCCGGTAGACACCGTTGTTGACGTCCTCGTAGACCTCCGCCATCACCGTGTCGATCTCGTCCCGGTGCTGGACCGGATACAGGTCCGGCGCCCCGTCGCGGTGCAGTGCCGTCCACTCGGCGGCCAGGTCCAGGGTCAGTTGCTGGTAGTCGTTGGTGACCAGCCGTCCGCTCGGTACGTCCACGATCGCGGGCACGCTCACCCCGCCCGGGTAGCCGGTCTCCCGCCGGTCGTAGGCCTCGCTGAGGAACCGGATGCCGAGCACCGGGTCACGGTCGTCGGGGTCGAGGGTGAAACGCCAACTGCGGTCGTCCTGGACCGGGTCGGTGACGGCCAGCGACAGGGCGCCCTCCAGGCCGAGCAGCCGCCGTGAGACCAGTGCCCGGCTCGCCCACGGGCAGGCACGGCTGACCACAAGCCGGTAGCGGCCGGCCGCCACGGGCCAGCCGTCCCGCCCGTCCGCCGTGATCCGGTCCGCGAAGTGACTGGGGGAGCGGGAGAACTTCTTGTGCCCGTACGAGGTGTTGCCGTCACCGCTCATGGTGCCTCCTTGCCGAGGTGCGGGCGCGGGCCGATACGCGCCCGATGGGCCGTGTTCCCCGATGTTCCCCGATTCGCGCATCCCGTGCGGTGTGATCAGCTCGGGCCGGGGCAGTCGGCCGTCGTGAGTGGGACTTCATCGAAAGATCAGCCGCAAGAACAGTCGCAAGAACATTCGAGCCGGGCGAACGCCGACCGGAGGACACGTCTGACCGTGTTCGTGGCGCTCGCCGCCAATCTGGTGATCGCCGTGGCCAAGGCCGTCGGCGGTGTCGTCGCCGGCTCGCCGGCCCTGCTGTCCGAGGCGGCGCACTCCGTGGCCGACAGCCTCAACGAGGTGTTCCTGCTGGCCGCCCTGCGCAGCAGCCGCCGTCCGCCCGATGACCGGCACCCCTTCGGCTACGGCAAGGAGCGCTTCTTCTGGTCGCTGCTCGCGGCCGTCGGGATCTTCGTCATGGGCGGCTGCTTCTCCTTCTTCCAGGGCGTGGAGGCGCTGCGCAACGGCGCGGAGGAGAAGCTCAGCGGCTATGTGGCGGGCCTGATCGTGCTGGGTGTCGCCCTGCTCGCCGAGGGCGCCTCGTTGATCCGGGCGCTGCACCAGGCCCGCCGGGAGGACCGGGGGCTGCGGGATCCGGCGCTGCGCACGGTCGTCGCCGAGGACGGCACCGCGGTGCTCGGTGTGCTGCTCGCGATGGTCGGCATGGTGCTGCACATGGTCACCGGCCAGGTCGCGTGGGAGGCCTCCGCCTCACTGGCGATCGGCGTCCTGCTGGTGTTCGTGGCCTACCGGCTGGGCGCGGACGCCCGGGACCAGCTGATCGGGGAGGCCGCGGATCCGGAGCTGAGCGCCATGATCCGGGAGCGGCTGGCGGAGGAGCCCGAGATCGACAGTGTGGAGGCGCTGTTCACGATGAAGCTGGGCCTCGACACGACCCTGGTCGCGGCCCGGGTCGACCTGGTGCCCGGCCTGGACAGCGAGGACGTCGAGGAGGTCCTGGTGCGCATCAAGCGGTCCCTGTACCGGGAGTTCGGCGAGACCGGCCAGATCTTCCTGGACGTGACCGACCGCTCCGCGCAGGAGGCACGAGAAAGCCCCGCCGCGACGGGGGAACGCGGCGGGGCCTGACATTCGGCTGCCCGGCCCGAAGCCGGTTCATGCCTGCGGGAAACAGATTTTTCTAAATTCCGACGTTCCCCGGCCGGAAAGGATTCCCGGAACCGTCAGTTCCCCTGCTGGGGCTCCAGCACGAACACCGGGATCTCCCGGTCGGTCTTCTCCTGGTACTCGGCGTACGGGGGGTAGGCGGCGACCGCCCGCTCCCACCACTCGGCCTTCTCCGCGCCGGTGACCTCACGGGCGGTCATGTCCTGCTTGACCGGACCGTCCTGGAGCTCGACATGCGGATCCGACTTGATGTTGAAGTACCAGACCGGATGCTGGGGCGCACCGCCCTGCGAGGCGACCACGGCGTACTTCCCGTCGTGCTCCACCCGCATCAGCGGCGTCTTGCGGATCTTCCCGCTCCTGGCCCCCCGGGTGGTCAGCAGGATGACGGGCATCCCGGTGTCCATCAGGGTCGTGCCCTTCGTCCCGCCGGAGCTCTCGTACAGCTCGACCTGCTCACGCACCCAGGCTGTCGGGCTGGGCTCGTACTCGCCCTCAAGAGGCATGAGGTCCTCCCCTCGTCGCTTCCAAGACTGACGCCATGATTCAACACCGGGAGTGCCCCGGATCATCCACACGACACCGGGCCCTCCTCACCTCCCGGGTAATCGCACTTCCCGCACGTCGCGGGCACAGTCGTGGACACACCCCGTCCGGCCGACACCCGAGGCAGGTCCCATGTCCCCCACGCATGCCGTCGTCGAGGAACTCCTCCGCCGGATCGGCGACGGTGACCCCGAGCGGGTCGCCGAGCTGTACGCCCAGGACGCCGACTGGCGGCTGAACCGGCCGCAGGACCGGCACGACCGCCCGGCCACTCCGTGGATCACCCACCGCAGCGGCCGCGCCGGGGCCGCCGCGCACTACCGCGACCTCGCGGCGCACCATGTCCCCGGGCGGGCGGACACCCGGATCGAGCGGGTGCTGGCCGACGGCGACGACGCGGTCGTGCCGGGCGAGATCCGGCAGACCGCCAAGCCCACCGGGCGCTCGTATCACGCCAGGTTCGCCCTGCGTCTCACCGTCCGGGACGGACTGGTCGTACGGCACCACGTCTACGAGGACAGTCTCGCCGTGGCCCGTGCCTTCGCGCCCTGACCGCGTGCGGGATCCTCAGCCCGGCGACAGGACCATCCGGGCCGCGAGCCCCAGCATCACGCAACTCGACAGCAGCGCCGTGACCAGGCGTCCCCGGTGGCCGGTGAGGCCCCGGCCGAGCAGCGCGCCACCGCCCGCCAGCAACAGCTGCCAGCTCGCGGAGGCGGCGAAGGCGGCGAGGACGAAGACGCCCTGCTGCAGCGGTCGTACCGCCTCGGCGGAACGCGTGCCGACCACCAGAGCCGCGAAGTAGATCACCGTCGTGGGGTTGAGCAGCGTGATCCCGAGGAGGCCGAGATACGCCCGTCCGGGACCGGGTACCGGCCGCTCGAGCCGGGCCGAAAGTCGCCGCTCCCGGTACTGGCGCAGCGCCACCGCCGCACCGCGAACCGCCAGTCCCACCAGGACCAGGGCGGAGGCCCAGCGGAGCGGCCCGAGGACCGGCAGCAGCGCCGTCGCCAGCGCGGCGCCGCCGACCGCGGCGAGCAGGGCGTAGAGGCCGTCGGCGCTCGCGACGCCTAGCGCGGCGCAGGCGCCGGTCCGCAGTGACGTGCGAGCCGTGAGGGACACTAGGTATGTGCCGACCGCACCGACCGGGACGGCGATCCCGTACCCGGCAAGCAGGCCGGCGACGAGCGCGGCCGTCACGGGCGTGCGGGCTCGGGCCTCCAGGAACGCCTCGGCTGCTGCTGGACCCGCCCCCGACCGACGGTCGTGAAGGTCAGCGGCACCACGGCGTCAGGAGTGTTCATGCGCAGATCCTGTGGTCCGCCTAGCCGCACCGGCAAGCGAATTTCGGCGCGGAATCGTCCTTCGACCGCGTGCGGTTCGGCCAGATCACCCGTTTCGCCGATCTGGCTGAACTTGCGGTCGTCCCATAGATGCCCCGAGCATCTAATGAAGATCGGCACGACGTACGACATTCGTCTGCGAGGTCTTCCATGAACGAACTGACGGACCTGACGGAATCCACGATTCCTGACCGCCCGGCCGACCCTGTGGCCTGGCCGCAGGACCGCACGTGCCCCTACCACCCGCCCACCGGCTACGACCCACTGCGCGACGGAACCCCGCTGTCCCGTGTCACTCTCTACGACGGCCGCACGGCCTGGGCGGTCACCGGCCACGGCACAGCCCGGGCGCTGCTCTCCGACCCTCGGCTCTCCAGCGACCGCCGACGGGAAGACTTCCCGATGCCGAACGCCCGGTTCGCGGCGGCGCGGGAGCGCCGCCAGGTCGCCCTGCTAGGACTCGACGATCCCGAGCACCAGACCCAGCGCCGGATGTTGATCCCGGACTTCACCCTCAAACGGGCGACCGGGATGCGGCCGGCCATCCAGCGGATCGTCGACGGGCTGCTCGACCGGATGATCGCCCAGGGACCGCCGGCCGACCTGGTGAGCGCCTTCGCCCTGCCGGTGCCGTCCATGGTCATCTGTGACCTGCTCGGTGTGCCGTACGCGGACCACGAGTTCTTCGAGGCGCAGTCCCGGCGGCTGCTGCGCGGCCCGGCGCCCGCGGACTCCCTGGACGCGCGGGACAGGCTGGAGGCCTACCTGGGCGACCTGGTCGACCGTAAGAGCCGGGACGAGGCGCCCGGCGAAGGTGTCCTCGACGACCTCGTCCACGAGCGGCTGCGTGAGGGTGCCCTGGACCGCGCCGAGGTCGTCGCACTCGCCCTCATCCTGCTGGTCGCCGGGCACGAGACCACGGCCAACATGATCTCGCTCGGTACCTTCACCCTGCTGCAGCAGCCCGAGCGGCTCGCCGAACTGCGCACCGACCCCGCCCTGCTGCCCGCCGCCGTCGAGGAACTGATGCGGATGCTCTCCATCGCCGACGGGTTGCTGCGTGTCGCCCTGGAGGACATCGAGGTGGCCGGCACCACCATCCGCAAGGGCGACGGCGTGCTCTTCGCGACCTCGGTCATCAACCGCGACGAGTCCGTGTACGCCGACCCTGACACCGTCGACTGGCACCGCCCGACCCGCCACCATGTGGCCTTCGGCTTCGGCATCCACCAGTGCCTGGGCCAGAACCTCGCCCGCACCGAGCTGGAGATCGCCCTCGGCGCCCTGTGGGAGCGGCTGCCGGACCTGCGGCTGGCCGCGCCACCGGAGAAGATTCCCTTCAAACCCGGCGACACGATCCAGGGGATGCTGGAACTCCCCGTGACCTGGTAAGAGGCTCCTGCCATGCACATCGAGATCGACACGGACGTCTGCATCGGATCCGGCCAGTGCGCCATGACGGCTCCGAACGTCTTCACCCAGGACGACGACGGCTTCAGCACACTGCTCCCCGGCAAGGAGGACGGCGGCGGCGACCCGCTGGTCCGAGAGGCGGCCCGGGCCTGCCCGGTGCACGCCATCACCGTCAAGGAACCGACGGGCTAGCAACAGCCGGCGGTGCCTCCAGCACCGCCGGCTCCAGCCCGCGCAGCCGCGCCGGGTCGGCGATCACCTCGTACGCCGTCACCCGGTCGCCCTCGACGGTGACCCGCAGGACGTACAGCAGCCGTCCGCGCGGGGCGACCGCGAGACCGGTCCGGCCGTCGACCAGCGCCGGTACGGCGAACCGGGCGCGCCGGCGCAGCAGCACCGTGCCCTGGGCGACCGCCCGGGCACCCCGCAGCTCCGCCGCCACGCCCGGCGGCAGGGCCGCGGGGTCGGCACGCCGGACCACGTCCGGGGCGAGCAGGTGCCCGCCGCCCTGAAGGCGTGGATCGACCGGGTGACGTTCCCCGGTGCCTTTCTCCACCCGGACACGGGGGAGAGTCTGCTGGCCGGCACCCGGGTGGTGGCCGTCATGGCGCGTGGCGGCGCCTACGGCCCGGACACCGGCCGGCCGTCCCCGGACTTCCGGACTCCGTACCTGAAGGCCTGGTTGGGCCGGCTCGGCGTGCGCCCGGAAGACCTTCACCCGGTCGTCGCCTAGCTGACCCGCGTCGATGTGCTGCCCCACCTGGCCGGCCGGGAAGCGGCGGCCGCCGACTCCCTCGCGGCGGCCCGGGCCGCGCTGTCGGCGCTCGCCGCGGCCTGACCTCACCGGTCGCGCAGCAGCGCCCGGGCCGCCTCGCGCGCCTCGGCCGCGGGCTCCGTGCTCCCGGTGATGCCCGCGGTCACCATCGCCCCCTCGGCCAGCAGGAACAGCGGCCCGGTGAGCGCGGCGTCCAGCCCGGCGCCCGCCACCAGGCCCGCCAGGTAGTCCCGGAACGCCCGCTTGTGGCCCCGCACCTGGGCGACCACCCGCTCGGAGTTGGCCCCCAGTTCGCCGTACGCGTTGATCCACGCGCACCCCCGGAAGTCCTCCTCGCCGAACCACCCCGCCAGCCAGTCGAAGACGGCGAGCAGCCGCTCCCGGGGATCCGTCTGCCGCTCGACATGCTCGGCGAGCCGCTGCCGCCAGCGCACGTCCCGGCGCTCCAGATAGGCCACCACGAGCTGTTCTTTCGCGGGGAAGAGCTGGTAGAGCCGCTTGAGGGAGACCCCGGAGGTGGCGCGTATGTCGTCCATGCCGACGGACTGCACCCCGCGCCCGTAGAACAGCCGCTCGGCGGCGTCCAGGGCCTGCTCCCGCGCGACCGCGCTGTCCATCACCATTCCCGGATCGCTCCTTGACGAGAGAACGTACGTTCTCATACGTTAGCAGCGACCGTGAGAACGTGCGTTCTCCACTTGAGGAGGAGATCATGCCCGACCGTCCGCCCCTGCCACCCTTCACCCGTGAGACCGCCGCCCAGAAGGTCCAGGCCGCCGAGGACGCCTGGAACACCCGCGACCCGCGGCGTGTGGCGCTCGCCTACTCCGAGGACTCGGTCTGGCGCAACCGCGACGCCTTCGTCACCGGCAGCGTCGAGATCGTCGAGTTCCTCACCGCCAAGTGGGAGCGCGAGCTGGAGTACGCGCTGCGCAAGGACCTGTGGGCCTTCGACGGCAACCGCATCGCGGTCCGCTTCCAGTACGAGTGCCACGACGCGGCCGGCCAGTGGTGGCGGTCGTACGGCAACGAGCTCTGGGAGTTCGACGAGCACGGGCTGATGACCCGGCGCGAGGCCGGCATCAACGACGTCCGGATCGAGGAGCGCGAACGCCGTCTCCACGGTCCGCGTCCGGAGTCCGAGTGGGGCCTGTCGTTCCCGCTCCGCTAGCACCCGCATAGGGTTTCGGGATGACCGATGCGACCTCGAAGCCCTTCCTCTACCTCGTCGTCTGCGCGGCCGGCATCGCCTCGGGCGTCGGCAAGCTGATCACCGCGGCCCAGGAACGGGGCTGGGAGGTCGGGGTCATCGCCACACCGGTCGCCGTGAACGGCTTCTTCGACACCGCCGAGGCCGAGGCCCGCACCGGCCGCCCCGTCCGGTCGGCCTGGCGCCGGCCCTCCGACCCGCGCCCCTTCCCGCCGCCGGACGCGGTGGTCGTCGCCCCCGCCACCTTCAACACCGTCAACAAATGGGCCGCCGGGCTCGCCGACACCCTCGCTGTCGGCACCCTCTGCGAGGCCCTCGGCCTGGGCGTCCCGATAGCCGTCCTGCCCTGTGTCGCCGACGCGCTGGCCGCTCACCCCGCCTACCAGGAGAGCCTGAACCGGCTGCGCGGGCTGGGCGTCCGCTTCGGCGACCCGCACACCGGCGGAACCGAAGTGGACGGCCGGCGCCCCGAGTTCGCCTGGGAACGGGCGCTGGACCTGCTGGAGCGGGGCTGACGGCGTCCGATTACCGCCCAGTGACGCGGGACCGCACGGCGGGCCGACGTACGCTCGGCTCTGTACGACGTGATCTCGACGGTGGGAGACAACGATGGAGTACGTGAAGCTCGGCCGCACCGGTCTGGACGTGTCCCGGATCTGCCTCGGCTGCATGACCTACGGCCTGCCCGACCGCGGCACCCATGAGTGGACCCTCGGCGAGGAGGCGTCCCGCCCGCTGATCCGGCAGGCGCTGGAGGCGGGGATCAACTTCTTCGACACCGCCAACGTCTACTCGGACGGCACCAGCGAGGAGATCGTCGGCAAGGCGCTGCGCGACTTCGCCCAGCGCGACGAGATCGTCCTCGCCACCAAGGTGCACGGCCGGATGCGCCCCGGCCCCAACGGCGGCGGTCTGTCCCGCAAGGCGGTCCTCACGGAGATCGACCACAGCCTCAGCCGCCTCGGTACCGACTACGTCGATCTCTACCAGATCCACCGCTTCGACCACGACACGCCGATCGAGGAGACGATGGAGGCGCTGCACGACGTCGTCAAGGCGGGCAAGGCGCGGTACATCGGGGCGAGTTCGATGTACGCCTGGGAGTTCTCCAAGGCCCAGTACACGGCCGAGCGGAACGGCTGGACCAAGTTCGTCTCCATGCAGAACCACTACAACCTCCTCTACCGCGAGGAGGAGCGCGAGATGCTGCCGCTCTGCGCCGACCAGGGCGTGGGCGTGCTGCCGTGGAGCCCGCTGGCCCGGGGCCGCCTCACGCGCGACTGGGGCACGGTCACCGAGCGCAGCGCCAACGACAACTTCGGCGACCGCCTCTACCAGGAGGGCGACCGCGCGATCGTCGAGGCGGTCACCCGCATCGCCGGCGACCGGGGCGCCCCGCGAGCCCAGGTGGCCCTGTCCTGGCTCCTCCACCAGAACACGGTGACGGCCCCGATCGTCGGCGCGTCCAAGCCCCAGCACATCGAGGACGCGGTTGCGGCAGTGGACCTGAAGCTCAGCGACAAGGAACTCGAAGAACTGGAGCAGTCCTACGGCCCCCATTCGATCGCCGGTCACTGAGGCGCGCCCCGCATCACAACCGCTCCGTCCCGCAGGGACCGGCCCCCTCGCTCTCAAGCAGGGGAACCCTCTCGCCGTTCATCGTCAACGTCCGGTAGTACTCCCCGATCCGCACCGCCGACCGCCCCACGTAGTGCCCGATGAACGACCGCCGGAACCGGTCCCCGGACCGGTTCGGCTGTGACCCGTGCACCAGACTCCCGTTGAAGAACAGCACATCCCCCGGCCCCATATCGACCGGCACCGTCACCAGCCCCTCCGGCGGAGCCACGTACTCCCGCGCGAACGACAGTTCCGCATCCGACTCCTCCGGGCAGAACAGCTCCATCCGGTGCGTCCCCGGCACCACCTCCAACCCGCCGTTGTCCCGGTCGATCTCCTCGCAGGCGACCCACGCGGCGACGCACGTTCCCGGTGCCACCCGCAGATAGAAGTTGTCCTGGTGCAGCGCCTGCCCCCGGGCCCCCGGCGGCTTGAAGTAGAACATGCTCTGCGCGGCCAGTACCTCCTCCGCGAAGAGCCCCTCCAGGATCACCCGCAGCCGCGCGTCCAGCAGGAACTCCCGTGCGAGCGCGCTGATTTCATGCGGCTGCATGACACGGGGATACCGGTGGAGAGGATCCGCCGTCGGCCCCGGCTGGAAGTGGCCCGGCACGGGCCGCCCCGCCGCGTGCAGCGCCGCGAACTCCGCACACAACCCGTCGATCTCGTCGTACCCGAACAACCCGCGTACGACGGTGAACCCGTCCTCCTCGAATTGCCGCAGAATGGCGGTGTCGATGCCCGTGACTGTCATACCCGCGCTCCTCGGTCCGGTGCCCTGGGCCTGTCACGCTAGGCCGACGCACTCGCGGAGAGGATGCCCATGACCGCTGAGGGATTGCCCGGGGCTGCTGTCCCGGCCCCGCCGCCGGGCATGGTCGTCACCGGCCGCTACGACCAGGGCCCCGGCTACCGGATCAACCGCCCCCGGGGGTCGAGCAGTTGGCTGTTCACCTGGACCACGGACGGCCGCGGCTTGCTCCGGCAGGGCACCGCACAGGCCCACGCCCGCCCCGGCGACCTGGTCGTCCTCGCCCCAGGCGTCCCGCACACCTACACGGTGGCGCCCGGCGCGAGCCGCTGGCGTTTCTGGTGGACCCACTGCCAGGCCCGCGCCGGCTGGGCCCAGTGGCTGGGCCCGTGCAACGTGGGCGACGGTGTGTACGCCGTCGGCGCCCCGGACGACACGCACGCCCGGATCGAAGCCGCCTTCCACCGGCTGCTGGCCGACTCCCGCTGGACCGGCAGCGGCGCCCCGCCCGCGGCCGCACCCGGCGAAGCGCCCGTCGCTGTCGCGTACGGCAGCGCGGCTCGCGAACTCGCCCTCTGCGCGCTGGAGGAGGTGGTCCTGCTCGCGACGGCCGGCGCGCACCGGACGCCACCCGGTCCGGACGCCCGGGACGGACGCGTGCGCCGCGCCGAGGAACTGATCGCCGCCGACCCGGGCGCCCCGCACACCGTCGGCACGCTCGCCGCGCGTGTCGCACTGTCGCCGTCCCGGTTCGCCCACCTCTTCACCCGGCAGACCGGCGTGCCCCCGATGCGCGCGTTGCGCGAGGCGCGGCTGCGACACGCCGCCCGGCTGCTGGAGAGCACCGACCTGACCGTCGAGCGGGTCGCCGCCGCGTCCGGATTTCCCAGCCCGTTCCATTTCAACCGGGTTTTCCGCGAAAGATACGGTGTCCCGCCCGGGGCCTACCGTTCCGGTGAACGTCCGTAAAACCCGCGGCCATTGGTTCGCGGACACCGTCGGCCGGGCGGCATGCGCAGGTCGGGCCGTGGTTCAATGGTTGGTGTCGCCGGCGGGGCGGTCCGCCCCGAATCCCCGCCGGAATTACGATGTCGATACAACGACAATGTGTTGGCACACTCATTGACGTTTCGTCAAATTAACGCAAGCTCCGGGCAATGCGCAAAACCCTGAGATCCCTTGTTCTGCCCTGCTGGCCTGTGCAAAGGTGTGCCGTGTCGGCATGCGGACAATTATTTTCACCCCCGCATGCGCGAGGCCGCTCCCGTACGCCCCTCACGCTTCAAAAGAGCTGCCGTCGGCGGACGTTCGAGGGCCGAACCCCCAACAGGCCCATCCGATCATGGCCTCGGCCGGGTCGCATACCGGTCGCATACCAGTTGGTATGGACTAAATCCCGCGTTGCGTCTGGAAGGAATGCCGCCGTGAATGACGCAGGCCTGGGGAATTCCCCTGCCCCCGCCCGGCCGTTCGACGTCACCGACGAGCAGCTCAGCGCCGAGCTCAAGCAATGGACGGGCGCCGCGCCCGCGCTGCACCCCGTCGGCGAACTCCTCGACCGGCACTGGGAAGCGGCCTTCGCCTACGCCCGTCTGTGCACCGACGGAACCCGCGGCGCGGGAATGCTCACCACCGCCGCATTCACCCGGCTTTTCGGTGAATCCCTCCGCCAGACCGGCCCCACCGCCGCCTGGCGTCCCCAACTGCTGGTCACCGTCCGTCGTATCGCCGCCGAATGGGACAACGACGGCCGCAGCGAACTCCTGCATCCCGAACTGCGAGTCGGCAAGGGGGAGCGGGCCGCCTCCCGGCTGCTCCCGCCCGCGAACCGGCGACTGCTCTCCCGCGCCTTCCAGCGCCTGACCCAGTCCTCACGGGCCGTGCTGTGGCACACCGAGGTCGAGTCGGAACCGCTGTCGACCCCCGCCGGACTGCTGGGCCTCGACGAGCAGGACACGCGGGTCGAACTGCGCCGGGCTCGCGAGCGGCTGCGTGAGGAGTGCCTCCAGGTGCACCGCGAACTCGCCCACGAGGACGAGTGCCAGCGGTACGTCCGGATGATCGACGTGACATTCCGGCGTGGCGGCGTCGACATCGACCGGGACCTCCAGCAGCACCTCCACGGCTGCACCCACTGCCGGCACACCGCCGACCAGCTCCACCAGTTCAACGGCGGCCACGGCCTCGGCCTCGCCCTGGCCGAGGCCGTGCTCGGCTGGGGCGCCCACACCTATGTGGAGTCGCGGGCCGGCCTCGCCGAGGAGCCCGCCGAACAGGAGGCCACGCCCCACGGCCGTCTCGCGGGCGGCGAGGCCTTCGCGCCGGCGCCGGGCGCGCCGGGCAAGGACCTGATCGTGCACCCCGCCCTCTCCCGCCGCGCCAAGCAGCGGGCCGCCCGCCGGGTGCGCCGCCGCAACCTCGCCGTGGCCGTGGGCGCGGTGAGCGGTCTCCTCGTACTGCCGCTGGTGCTGTGGTCGGTGCTCGGCTCAGGCGACGACTCCGGCCCGGCGGCCGCCGGCAAGCCCTCCGCCACGCCCGGCAAGGGCACCTCCAGCTCGGGCCCGTCCTGGATCGGCACCAGCCAGACCGCCCAGGGCACCCTGCGCGGGCGCCTGCACAACAACGCCTCCGGCCTGTGCATCGGCGTGGTCGGCAAGAAGCCCGCCAAGGGCGCCGAGACCGAACTCGCCGAGTGCTCCTCGGCCGCCGGCCAGCAGTGGACGTACGAGAACGACGGGCTGCTGCGCAACGGCGCCGACCCCGGCCTGTGCCTCGACTCGCACCTCGGCTACTCCGTCCAGCTCGCCCCGTGCTCGGCCGCCTCCGGGACCGCCGGCCGGAGCATCCGCTATGACTTCACCCTCCAGGGCGCCCTGGTACCCCGCTGGGACCAGGACCTGGCGCTCGCCCCGGCCGCCACCGACGGCGGTGGCTCCCTGGTGGTCAAGACCCGGGCGAACGTCGCCGCCCAGCGCTGGGTGATGGACACCTCCCAGCCCGACCTGCAGATGCAGATCGTCAACTGGGACGCCGACACCACCCCGGCACCCACCCCGACCCCGTCGGCCACCCCCACGACCAAGGCCGCGAAGACCCCCGCCCCCACGCCGACGCCCACCCCGTCGGCGTCGAGGACGACCGCGCAGCCGACGCCGTCGAGCAGCGCCCCCGGCTACAACCCGTGCGAGGAGTACCCCGGCTACTGCTACGGCGGCGGCCAGTACGGCGACGGTTGGGGGTACGGCGGCGGCTACGGCGGCGGTGGTGGTGGTCACCACGGCCACTGAGCCGGTACCGGCTCAGTGGTGGTGCGGCGGCGGGGGCGGCATCGTCGTCAGGTCCGGCGCTCCCTCCGGCCACACCAGCAGCACCGGGCAGGGCGCGTGGTCGACGGCGAACCGCACCGCCTTGCCCAGGCTGTGCGGGCCCAGCCGGGACCGGTCGCCGTCCCTGGCCACGATCAGCAGAGCGGCGCCCTCGGCGGCGGCCACCACCTCCCGCTCCACGCGCCCGGTCCGCTCCAGCCGGGTGCACGGCCGCCCCAGCCGTGCCTCGGCCGCGTCCAGCAGTTCCGCCGCCGCCGTGCCGCCGTGCTCCACCAACCGCTGCTCCGGGTCCGGTTCCGAACCCGCCCGGCCCAGCAGCCCCACGAACGCGCCGTGCGCGAGCCCGGGCACCCCCGCCTCGGCCACGTGCAGCAGCACCACCTCGGACGCGTCCCGCGCGTAGTCACGCGCCGCGTCCACACAGGCGGGCCAGGTCCCCTCGACCAGCCAGACGATCACCCGCATGTCCATGGCCTCCCGTCTAGATCCCGACCACCTGGAGCGCCCCCCACAGTGCCACCACCGCACCGGCCAGCGCGGTCGGCACGGCGATCAGCCCCAGCCGGGTGAACTCCCCGAGGTCCACCCCGTGGTCGTGCTGATGCACGATCCTGCGCCACAGCAGTGTCGCGAGGGAACCGGCGTAGGTGAGGTTCGGCCCGATGTTCACGCCCAGCAGCACCGCCAGCACCGCGCCCGGCCCGGTCTGCGCGGCCAGCGGCAGCAGCACAAGCACCGCCGGCAGGTTGTTGACGATGTTCGCCAGTACGGCGGCCAGCGCGGCGATGCCGAGCAGGGCCGGCAGCCCCGTGCCCCCCGGGAGGACCTGCCCGAGCGCGTCGGACAGCCCGTTGTCGACGACCGCCCGCACCACGATCCCGAGCGCGAGCACGAACGCCAGGAACGCGGGTGCGGCCGCCTTCACGACCGACAGCGGTGTCGCCTGGCGTCGTACCAGTGCCCGCCCGGCGAGCACCAGCGCACCCGCGCACGCGGCCCACGCCGGGTCGATCCCGAGGGCGGAGGTGAGCACGAACCCGGCGAGCGTGCAGGCCACCGTCACCAGTGCGAACAGCGGGAGCCGGGGCGGCTCTCCGGTGTCCTTCGACCCCGGGGCCGCCGAGGACAGATCGCGGGCGAAGAACCGCCGGAACACCACGTACTCGGCGCCGATCGCCACCAGCCAGGGCAGCACCATCAGCGCCGCGAACCGGGTGAAGCTCAGCCCGCTCGCCGCGAACGCCAGCAGGTTCGTCAGATTGGACACCGGCAGCAGCAGCGAGGCGGTGTTCGACAGATGCGTGCAGGCGTAGACGTGCGGCTTGGCCCGCACCCCGGACCGGGCCGCCGTCGCGAACACCACCGGGGTCAGCAGTACCACCGTCGCGTCCAGACTCAGTACGGCGGTGATCACCGAGGCCAGGGCGAACACCGCGGTCAGCAGCCGTACCGGCCGGCCGTCCGCCCAGTGGGCCATCCACGCCCCGCAGGCCTTGAACAGCCCCTCCACGTCGCAGAAGTGGGCGAGTACCAGGACGGCGGCGAGGAAACCGACGACGGGGCCGAGCCGTTCGGCCTCCGCCCGGGTGTGGTCCAGCGAGATCGCCCCGGTGGCGATCACCACCCCCGCCGCCGGTACGGCGAGTACCGCCTCCGGCCAGCCGCGGGGCCGGATCACGGCCCAGGCGAGGACGGCGGCGAGCAGCAGGACGGACAGGGTTTCGGCGAGCGGGGTGTTCAGGGTGCGTTCCTCGGGGCGTGGTCAGGTGCGGCCCGCCCATGAAAGCAGACGGACCGATTACGAGGACCGGGTACCCGCTGTGCCCAGGAACTCAGCCCACCCGCCCGTCGGCTCCTGTCCCGGGTTCAGGGTACGCAGGGTGCGCAGCACCGCCGGGTCCTGCGCCTCCAGCCACGCCACCAGCTGCTTGAAGGACACGAAGCGCACATCGTCGTACTCGGCCATCTTGCCGATCGCCTCCTCGACGGCGTCCATGTAGATGCCGCCGTTCCAGCGCTCGAAGTGGTTGCCGATGAAGAACGGCGCCCGGTTGGTGGAGTGCGCCCGCTCGAAGCCCGCCAGATAGGTGTCGCGGGCCTGGGAGCGCCAGGCGTCGTACTGGGACTTGTCGCCCAGCGGGTTACCGGCGGACTGGTTGTACATCATGTTGTAGTCCATCGACAGGACCTGGAAGGAGTGCCCGGAGAACGGTATGGACTGCAGGGGGAAGTCCCAGATGCGGTTGCCCTGCACCTTGCCCGGCCAGATCTGCAGACCGCCGGGAGAGCTGGCGTCGTACTTCCAGCCGAGCGCGGCCGCCGTCGGGAGCAGGTTGGTCTGGCCCTCCAGGCAGGGGGTGCGGCCGCCGATCAGCTCCTTGCGGTAGTCGAAGGGCAGCGGGTCCAGGTCGGTGAAGCCGGTGTTGGTCTTCCACTTGGTGACGAAGTCGATCGCCTGGTCGATTTCGCTGCGCCACTCGGCGGGAGACCAGTTGCGCACACCGTCGCTGCCGCAGAAGTGCCCGTTGAAGTGGGTGCCGATCTCGTGGCCCTCCAGCCAGGCGGCGCGCACCTGCTGGAGGGTGTTGTGGATGTGCCGGTCGGAGAGGTAGCCGATCGCCGAGGCGCCGACGGCGTGCTGCGGCGGCCGGTAGAGGTCCTTCTTGGCCTCGGGCAGGGTGTAGATGCCGGACAGGAAGAAGGTCATCTTCGCTCCGTGGTCGGCTGCCACCTTGCGGAACCGGGAGAACAGCTTGTTGCTGAGTTCGCCCGCGCCGTCCCAGGAGAACACCACGAACTGCGGCGGCTTGGCGCCGGCCGCCAGGCGCGTCGCCTTCGGCTGGTGCGGCTGCGCGCCGGTGTCGGCGGTGGAGCCGTCCCCGATGAGCTTCAGCGGCTTGGCCGGCACGCCGCCGCTCTTGCCGCCGTCGGCCGAACTGCCGCCGCCCACGGTCCAGTTGCCGTTCGAGCACCCCGACACCGCGCCCAGTGCGCCGAGGGCGCCCGCCGTCGCGCCCGCCGTCAGGACCCGCCTGCGAGAGATGCCGCTCATGTTCGTCCCCGATTCCGTCGCCCCGGCCCCTCGCGGGGCCCTCCTGCTGTGTGGTCGACGGGTTCGATGAACGGGCCGGCGAAAAAGATCGGAGCCGAGGGCGTGTGTTGCACGCCTGTGACAGTTGTGGTTCGGACATGACGAACCCCGCTGCCCGGGGGGAGTGGGCAGCGGGGTCCGGGTGCGGGGTGATCAGGACCCGGGCGGCCGGCGTTCGGGCCGGTCAGGCACCGGTACCGGCGCTGAACACGGACAGCCGTACGGAGGAGGCGTTGCCGGAGACCGGGACCGTGCCGCCCTTCCAGGTGACCTTCAGCGAGTCACGCTCGTCCGGCGGGGTGACCTTGAGCGCGGCCGGGGTCGCCGTCTTGGCGCCGCTGATCTCCGGGTTGGAGAAGGTCAGCCCTGCCCAGGCGCTCTGGCCGGGCTTGAGGGTGACCGTGGCGGGGGTGCTGCCGGACTCTCGCTGCGGGTCGGAGCCTAGCTGGGTGCCGGAGGCGTTCACGAAGGCCGCGCCCGGGAAGCCACGGACGGTGCAGGTGCGGCCCGACTTGTTGGTGAGCACGATCGGGAAGTTCTCCTGACCGGCTCCCGGGTCGTTGCCGCCCACCGAGGCGGTCAGCTCGGAGGTGTGGCAGCGGCTGCCGGTCGCGGTGGCGGGAGTCGTGCCGTCGCCGCCGCTCGTCGATCCGCCGCTGCCTGCCGTCGAGCCGGTGTTCTGGGACGCCGGCGAGGACGCCGTGCCGGACGGGGCGGCACCGGTGTCCGACGCGCTCGAACCCGCCGAGTCGCCGGTCGCGGGCGCGGCCGTGCCCGACACCGACTCCGGCGACTTGCCCGGGCTGTCGTTGCCACAGGCGGTCAGGAGGCCCAGGGCGGCGACCGTGCTCGCGAGCAGGGCCGCCCCGCGCCGCAAGGACTGGGACGTGTGCGCCATGTCTCTCCACACTCCTGGTTGTTCTGCGGCACGCTGCGAGGGCGTGCCCGAGGCGCTCCGTGCGCCGTCACTCCCATCCGATGCGAGAAACGGCGGAAAAGTTCGAGGGCACGCCGTGATTCATCGAGTCAGGTGACCCGGATCGACCGGAGTATGCCGTCCGTGGCGGTGTCGTCGACGGCTCCCTTCTGCCGTATCTGGACATACACCCGGGGCTGGTCGTCCCCGTCGGCCGGGGCGAGTGCCGCTTCCTGGATCGAGCCGCCGGCGCCGGAACAGTCGCTCCAGGTGCGGACCCGGCCCTTCCAGGACGTGCTCGTGAAGGTGCGGCTGCCGTCGTAGTGGCACTGCGAATGGGACAGGGCGCTCACCTTGGCCGTGACGTCGCCGTGTTCGCTCAGGCCGATGAACACGCCGTTCACCGCGGTGGTCAGGTCCTGCCACTCCGACACGTCGTCGGCGACCTCCAGCCCCGGCTCGTGCCCGGAGGCCAGCCCCAGGGCCTTGGGATTCCAGCCGGAGCTGCGCAGCTCACCCGCCCACCCGGACGGCACCTCGGCCACCACCCGCCCGGTGGAGTCGGTGATCTTCACCTCGTCGCCCGCCGAGCCGTTCCGGTCGACCAGCGTGACCGCGAGGGCCGTGCCCCCGGCCGCGAGGACCGCGGCGACGGTCAGCGTGATCGCGTTGAGGTGCCTGCGGACGCCGTCCAGGCGCCGTGGCCGGCGCGCCGCGGCGGCTGCCGCCAGCCGGTCCAGCTCGTCCGCGAAGGCCTGCGCGGAAGGCCAGCGCCGCTGCCGGTCCGGCTCCAGGGCCCGCATCAGGGCCCGCTGGACGTCGTCCCCGAGGTCCGGCCGCAGCCGCTCCGGCCGCACCACCTTCCCGGGCGCCCCCGGCACCGTCCCGGTGACCAGCTCGTAGCCCACCGCACCCAGCGCGTACACGTCGGCGCGTGCGTCGATGCCCTCGCCGGGCTCGGCCTGCTCCGGCGGCTGATAGCCCGCCGAACCGGCGGCGAGCGTGAGCCCCGACGCCTGCGCCAGGCTCTTCGCCAGCCCCAGGTCGGCCAGCAGCACCCGCCGGGTGCCGTCCTGCGTGGTGCGCAGCAGGACATTGGTCGGCTTGATGTCCCGGTGCACGATCCCCGCCCCGTGCAGATCCGCCGCGCCGCGCGCCGCCAGCGCCGTCAGCCGCAGCGCGTCGAGGACCGGCAGCGGCCCCGCCGCGAGCAGATCGGCGAGGGTGCCCGCGTCGGCGTACTCCATCACGAAGTACGGCCGCCCGTCGGGGAGTTCGCCGATGTCGTAGACCTGCACCACCCGCTTCGAGTCGGCCCGGCGCAGCAGTCGCGCCTCGGACAGGAAGCGGTCGTGGATGTCGAGACGGTGGGACCAGTTGTCGGCGAGCACCTTCACCGCGACCGAGGCGTCCAACTGGTCGTCGTGGGCGAGCCAGACCGTCCCGAAGGCACCGGTGCCCAGGCGCCGTTCGAGGCGATAGCGGCCGATCCGCTCCAGTGGTTGCATACGACTATCATGCCTGGCCTGAGATCGACTTCGAGGGGGACCTCCCGTGCCGGACGCCGTGCTGACCGAAGACCTCGCCCGGCGGGCCGCCGCCGGCGACCAGCTGGCCCTGAACCAGCTGCTGGCCGAGGTCTGGCCCGACGTCGTACGACGCTGCGCCCGGTTTCTGCCGTGCCGCGAGGACGCCGAGGAGGCGGCCCAGGACGTGCTGCTCCAGATCTCCCGGAAGATCTCCACCTTCGAGGGCCGCAGCCGCTTCAGCACCTGGCTGTACACGGTCGTCGCCAACTGTTCCCGGCAGAAGTACCGGGACCTGAAGCGGCGGGCGGCGGAGCAGCCGGCGACCATCGAACCGGCCGAGCACGTCGACCCGCGCACCACCAGCGTGATCGCCGGTTCCCGGATCGATCTGCTGGAGGCGCTGGACCGGCTGGAGCGGGAGCATCCGCAGCTGGTCGCGCCGCTGGTGTACCGGGACATCTGCCAGCTGGACTACGCCGAGGTCGCCGAACGGGTGGGGATTCCGCTGGGGACGCTGAAGTCGCGGCTGCACGAGGCCCGTAAGCAGGTCCGGCCTTGGCTCAGCGCGCCGTGACAGGCGACGAACAAGGCAAGGAGCAACAAACAAGGCAAGGAATTCAACCACTCCTTGCCACTCTCAACTTATAGCGCACAGGGGGGCTTGCGGCAAGGCCCCCCTCGTCCCGCAAAATCGCAGGCCGAAGCCAGAACCAGCGGTATTTGGGGGATTCGCCAAGTGCGTGTGTTGTTGATGGGATACGGATCGCGCGGGGACGTCGAACCGATGGCGGGACTCGGGTCGGCGCTGCGGGGACTCGGCGCGGAGGTACGGGTGTGCGCCCCGCCGGACCAGGAGTTCGCCGAGCTGCTGGCCCGGGCGGGCGTGGCGCATGTGCCGTTCGGGCCGTCGGTGCGCTCGGTGGTGACCAGGCCGAATCCGCAGCCGTCGGACGCGTTCCGGCTCGCTGCCGACCTGGTCGCCGCGCACTTCGACGTGGTCGCCGCCGCGGCCGAGGGGTGCGACGCTGTGGTGGCGACCGGCCTGATGCCGGCCGGCGTGCGGTCCGTGACCGAGAAGCTGGGCATCCGGTACGTGTTCGCGTGCCCCCATCCCTTCGGGATGCCGTCCTCGCACTTTCCGCCGTCGGGCCGCCCCGGCCGCCCGGCCCCGCCGGACGCCGACCTGCGGACGCTGTGGAAGGTGGACGCCGAGCGGGTGGACGCGCTGTACGGCGAGGCCCTGAACACCCATCGGGCGGCGATCGGACTGCCACCGGTGGACGACGTCCGCGCCCACGTCCTCACCGGCCGGCCGTGGCTGGCGGCGGACCCGGTCCTGGGACCGTGGCAGGACCTGACGGACCTCGACCTGGTGCAGACCGGGGCGTGGCTGCTGCCGGACGAACGCCCGCTTCCGGACGAGCTGGCGGCCTTCCTGGCGGCCGGTGAGCCGCCGGTGTACGTCGGCTTCGGCAGCATGGCGATGCGCGTCGCGCCGGACGCCGCCCGGGCGGCCGTCGAGGGGGTGCGCGCCCGGGGCCGTCGGGTGCTCGTCGGGCGCGGCTGGGCCGACCTCGCCCCGATCGACGACCGGGACGACTGCCTCGCGATCGGCGAGGTCAACCACCAGGCGCTGTTCCGGCAGGTGGCCGCCGTCGTCCACCACGGCGGCGCGGGCACCACGACGACCGCCGCCCTGGCCGGTGCGCCCCAGGTGGTCGTCCCCCAGATCGTGGACCAGCCGCACTGGGCCGCCCGGGTGGCCGAGCTGGGCATCGGCGTGGCCCACGACGGCCCGACCCCGACCGCCGACTCCCTCTCGACCGCGCTCGCGACCGCCCTCGCCCCCGGGACCCGCGCCCGTGCGGCCGCTGTGGCCGGAGACATCCGCCCCGACGGCGCGACGGTCGCCGCGAAGCTCCTGCTCGACGAGGCCGGCCGGGAGACACCGCCCATCTCCGCATGAGGCGCACGGATGTCCCATGAAACCCACGGCTGTCCCGTGCGGCGCATGGACTTTCCATGAACCGCACGGAAGCAGAGCCGCCCGCACCCGCCGCCGCGCCCGGCACCCCCCCAACGGAGCTGATGCAGTGAACCCCCTGACCACCCGTGCCTTCGACCTCCCCGAACGCCTCTCCGCCAAGGCCGCACCGGCGCTGATCGACGACGACGAGCGCCACTTCGCCGCCATCGCGCGCTGCCTCGACGAGACGATCGCCGACCTTTCCGACCGCCTCGACACCGAACTCAGGGCGCCCGGCGGAACCGGCCGGGCCGCGATGGACCGGGACATCGAGGTCCACCGGCTGACCGGACGGCTGCGCACCCTGCGCCGCTTCGGCCTGGACCTGTGCCTGGGGCACATGGTCGCCGCGGACGACCCCGAGCCCGTGTACATCGGCCGGCTCGGCCTCACCGACAGCGAGGGCCGTCGGCTGCTGCTCGACTGGCGGTCACCGGCGGCCGAGCCGTTCTTCGCGGCGACCCACGCCGACCCGATGGGGCTGCGCAGCCGCCGCAGATACCGCTGGACCGGTGGCCGGATCAGCGACTACTGGGACGAGGTGTTCACCGCCGACGGGCTCGAAGGGCACGCCGCGCTCGACGACCAGTCCGCCTTCATCGCGAGCCTCGGCGCCGACCGGTCGGAGCGGATGCGGGACGTGCTCGCCACCATCCAGGCCGACCAGGACGCCATCATCCGCGCGGGATCCCGGGGCGCTCTCGTCGTCGACGGCGGCCCGGGCACCGGAAAGACGGTCGTCGCCCTGCACCGCACCGCCCACCTGCTGTACTCCGACCCGCGCCTCGGGCACCGCCGAGGCGGTGTGCTGTTCGTCGGCCCGCACCGGCCCTACCTGAATTACGTCTCCGACGTGCTGCCCAGCCTCGGCGAGGAGGGCGTGCAGACCTGCGTCCTGGCCGACCTCGTCGACGAAGGAGCCGCGGCGACTCCCGAGGCCGACCCCGAGGTGGCCCGCCTGAAGTCGACCGTGGACATGGTGAGGGCGATCGAGACGGCCGTCCGCTTCTATGAGGAGCCGCCCGCCGAGGGGATGACGGTCGCCACCGACTGGGGCGACCTGTGGCTGAGCGCCGACGACTGGGCCGACGCGTTCCGGGCACCGGGGCCGGGCACACCGCACAACGAGGGCCGCGACCAGATCTGGGAGGAACTGACGACCCTCCTGCTGGACAAGTACGCCGGCGACGACGTCCCGCCCGACCGCTTCCGCAGGTCGCTCCAGCAGGACAGGGAGCTGGTCGACACCCTGAACGGCGCCTGGCCGCTGCTGGAGGCCACCGACCTGGTCGGGGACCTGTGGTCGGTGCCCGCCTATCTGCGGATGTGCGCCCCCTGGCTCGACCGCGACGCCGTACGGCTGCTCCAGCGTGCCGACGCCCAGGCCTGGACGGTGTCCGACCTGCCGCTCCTGGACGCGGCCCGGCAGCGGCTCGGCGACCCGGAGGCGGCCCGGCGCAGGCGGCGGCAGGAGGCCGCGCTAGCCGCCCAGCGCGAGCGCATGGCACAGGTCGTCGACAACCTGATCGGGGCCGCCGTCGACTCCGGCGCCGACGGTGACGACGGCGAGGGCCTGGTACGGATGCTGCGCGGCGAGGACGCCAAGGTCAGCCTGGTCGACGAGTCCGAACTGCCCACCCTCACCCCGGACCTGCTCGCCGGCCCGTTCGCGCACATCGTCGTAGACGAGGCCCAGGAACTGACCGACGCGGAATGGCAGATGCTGCTGCTGCGCTGCCCGTCCCGGAGCTTCACCATCGTCGGGGACCGCGCCCAGGCCAGGCACGGGTTCACGGAGTCGTGGCGGGAACGCCTGGAGCGGGTCGGATTCGACCGGATCACCCTGGCCTCGCTCAGCATCAACTACCGCACACCGGAAGAGATCATGGCGGAGGCCGAGCCGGTCATCCGGGCCGCGCTCCCGGACGCCAACGTGCCGACCTCGATCCGCGGCAGCGGCCTGCCCGTCGTCCACGGATCCGTCGAGCAGCTGACCCCGGTCCTGGAGGGCTGGCTCGCCGCCCACGCCGAGGGCATCGCCTGCGTCATCGGCGATCCCGCCTTCACCCCGACGCCCCGGATCCGGTCGCTGACCCCGGAGCTGTCGAAGGGGCTCGAATTCGACCTGGTCGTCCTCGTCGACCCGGAGGACTTCGGCACGGGCGTCGAGGGCGCCGTCGACCGCTATGTCGCCATGACCCGGGCGACCCGGCAGCTGGTCGTCCTGAAGAGCACAGGGGCCTGCTAGGGGGTGTCCTCCTCGAACAGGGACAGCTCGGCCCAGATCGTCTTGCCCTCGGCCGTGTGCCGGGTGCCCCAGCGCTGGGTCAGCTGTGCCACCAGCAGCAGGCCCCGCCCGCCCTCGTCCCAGGTCTTGGCCCGGCGCAGGTGCGGGGCGGTGTGGCTGGTGTCGGAGACCTCGCAGATCAGCCTGGTCGTGTCGTGGATCAGGCGGAGCCGGATGGGGTGGGAGCCGTAGCGGATGGCGTTGGTGACCAGTTCGCTGACCACCAGCTCCGTCGTGAAGGCGGCCATGCTCAGGTTCCACCTGTCCAGCTGCTCCACGACCTGCTTGCGGATCGACGCGACCAGGGCGGGGTCGGCGGGGATGTCCCACGTCGCCACCCGGGACGGCGGCAGGCCCTGGGTGCGGGCCAGCAGCAGGGCCACGTCGTCGGCGACGCCGCCCGACGGCAACAGGGCGTGCAGGATCCGGTCGCAGGTCTCGTCCAGCGAGTCGCTGTAGGCGGCCAGCGCCTCGTGCAGTAGTCGGCGGCCGGTGTCCGGGTCCTGGTGCCGGGATGTGATCAGCCCGTCCGTGAACAGGGCCAGGAGGGTCCCCTCGGGCAGCTCGATCTCGGTGGACTCGAACGGCAGCCCGCCCAGGCCCAGCGGGGGACCGGCGGGCAGGTCCACCTCGTGGAGGCGGTGGCCCGGGCGCAGCACCACCGGGGGCGGGTGCCCGGCACGGGCGAGAGTGCAGCGCCGGGACACCGGGTCGTAGACGGCGTACAGACAGGTGGCGCCGACCTCGCCGGGGCTGCCGTCGCCGCCGTGCTCCTCGGAGAGCCGGACCACCAGGTCGTCGAGGTGGGTGAGCAGCTCGTCCGGGGCCAGGTCGATGTCGGCCAGGGTGCGCACGGCGGTGCGCAGCCGGCCCATGGTGGCCGAGGCCTGCACACCGTGGCCGACGACGTCTCCGACGACCATGGCGACCCGCAACCCGGACAGCGGGATCACGTCGAACCAGTCGCCGCCCACCCCGGCCCGGGCGGCCGGCAGATAGCGGGAGGCGGCCTGCAGGGCGGCGGTGTGCGGCAGCGTCCGGGGCAGCAGGCTGCGCTGCAGGGCCAGGGCGGTCTCGCGCTCGCGGGAATAGCGGCGGGCGTTGTCGATGCAGACGGCGGCGCGGGCCGTGATCTCCTCGGCCAGCAGCACGTCGTCCGGGCCGAACGGGTCGGGCCGCTGGTGCCGGGTCAGCACCGCGACCCCCAGGGTCGTCCCGCGTGCCTGGATCGGCACGGCCATCGAGGTGTGGACGCCGAACTCGCGCACCCGCTCCCCGCGGAGCTTGTGCGAGTCCAACCACTGCGCCATCTCGCCGGACGCCCCTTCGGCCACGATGCTGCGTCCCGCGGTCAGCGCGACGGCGTGCGGTGAGGAGGTCGGGTAGGACTCGCTGTGGCCGGGCTTGAGGACCGCCTCCGGGACGCCGGGCAGCACGGACTGGTGCGCGATGCGGCGCAGCGTGACCGGCGCCGTCAGCCGGGTGGGGAGGTCGCCGCCGTTCTCCGGCGGGTCCAGCAGGTCGACGGTGACGAAGTCGGCGAGCGCAGGCACACAGACGTCCGCCAGCTCCTGGGCCGTACGGGTGACGTCCAGGGTGCTGCCGATGCGCACGCTCGCCTCGTTGACCAGCTGGAGCCGCTCCCTGGCCTCGTAGATCTCGGTGAAGTCGTGCGCGGCCAGGCTCACCCCCCGCACCTGCCCCGAGTCATCGGTGATCGGCGCCAGCCGGACCAGCCAGGCGTGCTCCCGGTCCTCGCCGCCGGTGCGCGCATAGGTCTGCACGTCCAGGGGGCGGCCCGAGGCCAACACCCGGAGCATGTTCTGCTCCAGTTCCTCGCTCTGCGGCTTGCCGCCGATCTCGGTGACCCTGAGCCCCTGGATCCGCTCCCCGGGCAGCCCGACGACCTCGGCCATCGCGTCGTTCTGCAGGCGCAGCCGCAGGTGCTCGTCGTAGACCGCGAGCGCGCACGGCGACTGGGCCAGTGCGGCCGTGGCCAGCGGATGGTCAGGGGCGGGCGGTTCGCCGCCCGTCACCGGGGAGAAGACGAGCCAGCGGCCGGGACGCTCGTCGTGTGCCGCGTGGTGGTGCGCGAGCAGCCAGAGCGGGATCGTACGGCCGTCCCGGTGACGGAGTGGGAGGGTGCCGTGCCAGCGGGCGCCGACGGGCGCGGGCGGTGGGTCCCCGGCGATCAGCAGCGCGGCGGGCCGGCCCACGACATCCTGGGCCGGGTGGCCGAGGAGCCGCTGTGCGCCCTCGTTCCACTCGACCAGTGTGCCGTCCTCGCCGATGACAGCCCGGGCCGTCGCCGCATCGTCGAACGGATAGACCCGGCTCATCTCGCCACTCCCAAGCGCACACTCACAGTCAACAGGTGCACCACCCGTGTTCAGCCTAGTGCGTCGGGCCCTCCCGTGACCGGCAGGCACCGGTGGCCGGTCGGCAAGGACCGGCCCCTGTCCGGGGAGCCGAACGAGGACCGGCCGCCGGGACGCAAGTGATGGCCGACCGCTTCCGGACCCTTGACGGCCGCAAGTGGCACCCCGTCAGAATCTGTTTGTTCACGATCAGTTGTGAGTAGTTCTGGGTCCTGATGAGGGAGAGCCGCACCATGACGGTCACTCGCAGATCGGTACTGGCAGCCGCCACGGCAGCCCCGACGGCCGGCGCCCTGCTGGGCGCTCCGGGCGCCTGGGCGGCCCCAGCGGCGGATACGCCAACGCAGGTCACCGGCCGCCGCACGGTCGCCCTGCGTGACGGCTGGCGGTTCGCGCTGGTCAACCCGGGCGGGATCACCGACCCGACCGGCGCCTACGCGACTGCCGCCGACCCCGGGTACGACGACTCGGCCTGGCGGCAGGTCGCCGTACCGCACGACTGGAGCATCGAGCAGACCCCCACCACCGACCACGGCACCACCAGCGGCACCGGCTTCTTCCCGGGCGGCCTCGGCTGGTACCGGCTCACCTTCACCCTGCCGCCCGGCTACGCCGGCAAGCGGATCTCGGTGGAGTTCGACGGCGTCTACATGGACTCGTATATCTACTGCAACGGCACCGAGGTCGGCCGCCACCCGTACGGCTACACCGGCTTCGCCTTCGACCTCACCGGGCTGCTGCACACCGACGGCAGCACCGAGAACGTCCTCGCGGTCAAGGTGCAGAACCAGCTGCCCAGCAGCCGCTGGTACTCGGGCAGCGGCATCTACCGCGAAGCCCGCCTGGTGGTGACCGACCCCGTGCACGTGGCGCGCTGGGGGACGTACGTCACCACACCGGACATCAGCGCCGAGCGGGCCGTGGTGCGGGTGCGGACGGCCGTCGTCGACGAGTCCGGGGAAGGCGCGGACGTCACGGTCGTCTCCCGGATCGTCGACCCCGACGGCCGTACGGTCGCCCGTACCTCCTCCACGGTCACCGTCAGCGGCACGGGCGGGACCACCGAGACCCATGAACTGACCGTCGACAGACCCAAGTTGTGGGACATCGAGGCCCCACACCGCTACGCCCTGCACACCGAACTCCGCGTCGGCGGCACCACCACCGACACCTACCGCACGGTCTTCGGCATCCGCGGCTACCGCTTCGACCCCGACGAGGGCTTCTCCCTCAACGGCGTGCACACCAAGATCAAGGGCGTCGACCTCCACCACGACCAGGGCGCCCTGGGCGCGGCGATCAGCGCCGACGCGGTACGCAGACAGATGACCATCATGAAGTCGATGGGTGTCAACGCCTTCCGCACCTCGCACAACCCGCCCTCGCCGCAGATGATCGAGGTTTGCGAGGAGCTGGGGATCGTGATGATGGTGGAGGCCTTCGACTGCTGGCGGACCGGCAAGACCAGGTACGACTACGGCCGGTTCTTCGACGAGTGGTGCGAGAGCGACGCCACCGAGATGGTCCTCGCGGCCCGCAACTCGCCCGCCGTCGTCCTGTGGTCGATCGGCAACGAGATCCCCGACTCCACCTCCAGCGCCGGCCTCGCCATGGCCGACCGGATCATCGCCGCCGTCAAGGCCGCCGACGACACCCGCCCCCTCGTCATCGGCTCCGACAAGTACCGCGGCGTACCGAAGCAGGGCTCCGCCGCCGACCTGATGCTCGCCAAGCTCGACGGACTCGGCCTCAACTACAACACCGCCAAGTCCGTGGACGCGCTGCACGCGGCCTACCCGCACCTCTTCCTCTTCGAGTCCGAGTCCTCCTCGGAGACCTCGACCCGCGGCGCCTACCAGGAGCCGGAACACCTCAACACGGGGGAGAACCACACGCCCGGCCGCCGCGCGACCTCGTCGTACGACAACAACCTGGCCTCCTGGACGATGAGCGGCGAGTACGGCCACAAGAAGGACCGGGACCGGAAGTGGTTCGCGGGTCAGTTCCTGTGGTCGGGCATCGACTACATCGGCGAGCCGACGCCGTACGACGTGTTCCCGGTCAAGGCGTCCTTCTTCGGCGCGGTCGACACGGCCGGCTTCCCGAAGGACATGTACCACCTCTTCCGCAGCCAGTGGGTGAGCGAGCCCATGGTGCATCTGCTGCCGATGAGCTGGAACCACGAGGCGGGGGACACGGTCGAGGTATGGGCGTACGCCAATGTGCCCTCCGTCGAGCTGTTCCTGAACGGAAAGTC
The DNA here is from genome assembly GCF_040303265.1 of Streptomyces sp. NPDC096040. NCBI lineage: Bacteria > Bacillati > Actinomycetota > Actinomycetes > Kitasatosporales > Streptomycetaceae > Streptomyces > Streptomyces sp. NPDC096040. The sequence continues at coordinate 329,705 of NZ_JBEOTA010000002.1, read as the reverse complement.
CCTGGGCGTAAGGGAGTTCGACGTCAAGAAGACCGTCGACGGCCGTACCTACCTGGAGACCACCGAGGCCACTGGCGACGACAAGACCTTCACCACCGGCCCCTATCCCGGCAGTTACACCAGTCCGAACGGCAGCGCCGGAAAGCTGCACCTGATCTGGAAAGTGCCCTACCGGCCGGGTGAGTTGAAGGCGGTGGCCCGGCGCGACGGCAAGGTGGTCGCGACCGACGTCCTGCGCACCGCCGGCGCCCCGCACGCAGTGCGCCTCACCGCCGACCGCAAGTCCCGGGCGGCCGACGGGCGTTCACTGGTCTTCGTGACCGCCGAGGTCGTCGACGCGCATGGCGTGGTGGTGCCCGACGCCGAACACCTCGTCTCCTTCGCCGTGGCCGGCGGCTCGCTCGCCGGGCTCGACAACGGCCGAGAGGAGAGCGCCGAGCGCTATCAGGCCAGCACCCGAACCACCTTCCACGGCAAGGCCCTGGCGATCGTCCGGTCCGGCACCGAGCCGGGCGCCCTGAAGGTGACGGCACGGGTGGACGGCCTGCGCAAGGGAACAGTGAGCGTGCGCGCGACGGCCGCCCGCTCGGTCACCCGCACGGCCGCCCCCGACTTCGGGCCCGGCCACCCGGCACCCGTGGACTACCCCCACGCCGACGCCGGTTACTCCGGTCGCCCCGACACCCTCCCGGCCGCGATGCTCGACGGCGACCCGGCCACCGGCTGGTCCAACGCCTTCGCCAAGTCGGCCACGGCCCTGCTGCCCGCCTTCAACGGGGCCCGCCCCAAGGACTGGGTGTCCGTCGACTACGGACGGAGTCGCGCCTTCGACCGGGCGGAGGTCTCCTTCACGGCCGACGCGACGCACGCGCTGCCGGCGTCGGTCGACGTGGCGGTGTGGGACGGGCGGTCCTATGTGCCGGCGGAAGGCTTGGCGGTGGAGTGGGCGACCGCCTCGGACACCCCGACGGTGATCACCTTCGACGCGGTGCGCGGCTCCCGGATCCGGTTCACTCTCACCAGCCGCTACCCGGGCGAGGCGCGGGGTGCGGTGCGCATCAGCAGGCTGGAGGTGCCCGCGAGCTGAGCGCACACCCGCCGGCGGCCGCGCCGTCGGCGGGTGTGGGCAGCCCCACGGTTACGGGGTGTCCGACGTGCTCCAGGGCGTCCGCGACGGGCAGGTCGTCGAACGGACCGTCGGCGGCGGCGTGGGACGGGGTGATGGCGGCCGGCTCCACCTGCCCTTGCGGCGGTGCCGCGCCGTGGCCGATCACTCGGCCGACGCCACCGCCTGGCGGAACTCGGCCCCGAGCTGCGACATGAGGTCGCTGAACTCCTTGTCGTCGACCGCCTCGCGGAGTTCGGCCAGGACCGTGCGGACACCCCGGTCGGCCTCCTCTTCCTTGAGCATGTTGCGCTCGGCGACCTGCCGTACGGTGTCGCGATAGCCGAAGCGCTCGATCCGCTCCGCGGCTCCCCGGCGCACGTACTCCGCCAGGCCCTCAGGGAGTTCCACGATCAGGTCCCTGGCCTCGCCCGGGCTCAGCCGATGGGCGAGCGTCTCGAGCGTGGCCCGGGTGATGTCCGCGGCCTCCTGCCGTGTCAGGCCCGTGCGCTCGGACACCGCCTGGATGAACTCCTTCTCTTCCATGCCGTCTACCCCTTTGCTGGCATTCATCCGGACATGCGGCCCTTCGACCAGCCTGGCACGCGGCAGCGGTCCTCGCGCGCGCACCGCGGAACGAGCGCTTCACCTCCCGGCCAGTTTCTGCGAGTCACTACTAGCTAGGCGGCGTCGTGGAAGACCAGGCCCAGGGTGCGGCGGCGGCCGGAGCGTACGGTGCTCACGCCGTGCCGCATCGCCCCGGCCGACCAGCCGCGCCTGGTGCGCACCGGGTGGTCGCGGGTCGTGAACACCAGGCCGTGGCCCTGCCGGAGGGGTGTCGCCGTGCCCCGGGACTGGGCGCGCGGACGCTGTTCGACCATCAGGAACTCGCCGCCCGTGTAGTCCTCGCCGTACACGTCCAGGGCGACGGCCACCTGCAGCGGGAAGACCAGATCGCCGAAGACGTCCCGGTGCAGGGCGTTCCAGTCGCCGGGGCCGTAGCTGAGCAGGATCTGGGCGGAGCGGTCCTGCCCGGCGGCATGGCAGCGCTCCAGCCAATCGTCCAGTGCGTCGGGCCAGGGGGCCGGGCGGCCCAGGCGGACCGCCCAGTCCCGGGCGATCGGCAGCAGCCGTGGATAGAGGGCGGCACGCAGCGCGGCCACCGGGACGGGCAGCTCATGGGTGAAGTAGCGGTACTCGCCGGAGCCGAACCGGTGCCGGGAGAGGTCCACCGTGGTCCGGAACAGCTCCGGCTTCTCGTACAGGGAGGCCAGTTCCCGGCACTCCTCCGGGGTGAGCAGGGGAGCGGTCGGGGCGCTGCCCAGTTCGTCCAGCTCGGCCGTGAGCGCGTCCCAGTCGGTGCCGGCCACGCGTCGGCGGGCCTCGGTGAGCGTGTAGGTCATGGCGGCTCCCTTCCTCAGCCGAGCATCGGCTGCAGCGCACCCTCGTGGGTGAGCAGCCGTACCTTGTTCTCGACCCCGCCCGCGTACCCGCGCATCGATCCGTCCGCGCCGATCACGCGATGGCAGGGGTGGATCAGGAGCAGGGGGTTGGCGCCGACCGCCGCGCCCACGGCCCGGATCTCGGCGCGGGGTACATCCAGTCGGCGGGACAGTTCGCCGTACGTCGTGGTGGTGCCGTACGGGATGTCGTCCAGCGCCCGCCACACCTGCTGCTGGAACTCCGTGCCGTGGGCGGCGCACGGCAGGTCGAAACGGGTGAGCCGGCCGGCGAAGTAGGCGTCCAACTGGCCGACCGCCTCGGTGAAGGGCCCGTCGCGGCGGGCGGCGGGCCTGCTCGGCTGCCCCGGCAGGGACAGCCCGGTGAGGACGAATCCGCCGGGCGATTCCTCGCCGGCCAGGCGTAGCTCGCCCAGCGGGCTGTCGTACACGGTGTACACGTCCATTGCTCTTCCTCGCTCTCCTGTGACGTCGTGAGCGTCGTGAGATCGAGTGTGGCCCCGGACCGGCGGGGATGACCGGCGGAAAACGGACATGGCGCTGCGGGCCCGGGGGTACCGCAAACAGTCTGTCCTGACCTGCGGGTATTTACGGGTGAGTACCCTCGCGGTACGGTGAAAGGCATGCCAGCTCTCAACGTGGAGTTCAGCGACCGCGAGCTAGAGGACCTGCGGCAGATCGCCAAGGAGCGCGGTACGTCCATGAAGGCCCTCGTCCGCGAGGCGGCCGCCGCCGACATCGCCCGGCACCGGGCGTTGCAGGAGGGGGCGGAGGAATTCCGCCGGTTCTTCGCCGCGCACGCCGCCGAGTTCGCGGCCGCGTTCCCCGACGACGAGCCACGCGCGAAGGGCGAGGCCGCCTGAGCCATGCCGTCGGTCATCCACATCGACGTGCCCTGGCTCCTGCAGCGCCACGAGGAAGTGCTGCCGGACCAGCCCACCGTCGACGACTTCTCCGCGCTGGTCGCCGCCGTCGCCCGGCACCGCGTCGATCCGCCCCGGCTCGGTGTGGACTCCGACCCGGCCTGGCGGGCCGCCGCCCTGCTGCACACCCTGGCCCTGCTCAAGCCGTTGCCCTCGGCCAACGCACGGTTCGCCTGCGCGACCGCCGTGGCCTACATGTTCGTCAGCGGGGTGGGCATCGACCCGCCCTACGGTGCCCTCGTCGACCTCGCCCGCGACCTGATCGACGGCAAGGCCGACGTCTACGCCGCGGCGGACCGGCTCCGTTCCTGGCAGCTCTGACCCGCCCGGACCCGCGGGGGAGGCTGCCTCCGGCGCCTCGGGGGCCGCCGGCCACGGGCGGGAGGAACGGGGCCGGCGGCCTGTTTCGCGCAGAAGAGCCGCCGTTCTGCGCGGGGCCGTGCGAGGAGGGCCGGTCCCCAGTGGACTACCCGTACGGGTGGGCCGGGAGCGTGCGCGCGGGACCGGAGTGGGCGCACCGTTCACACGGGGTGTGCGGAAAGGTGAATACGGCCGTGACCGGACAATGGCCGCGGCCGCCTTTCTGACTTTCTGTCAATGCTGTCGATGTTGTACAGGTGCCTTGTTGCTTGTGTGAGACTTGTGCGAGGGTGAATCATCCCCGCGGGGAGTAAGGGCCAGGAACTATTCCGCAGTTGGGGAACGCGACCGACGCCATGTCGGTCAATTCCCGCTCCCCGCAAGCGCACCGAAGAGGTACGCACCACCGCACCAAAGGAATCCGCTCCGTGCCCACCCCCCACCCGCCTCGCCCCCCCTATCCGCCGCCGGGCGGTGGTGCGGGGGAGTCCGACGAGTCCCTCGCCGCCCCGCTGCGCGCCGGCTCCGACGTCGAGGCCTCCCGGTCCGCCGCGCTGCTCATGGCCCGGCACTGGCGTCCGGTTCAGGAATACGCGGTCATCTGCCTGGCCGCCTCCGGGCCCGTCGCCCACATGGTCGCGGCCGCCGCCTTCCATCAGGTCCTCGACCGGGTGGCCCTGGGGGAGACCGCCGACGCGCTCCGGCCCCGGCTGCTCGTCTCCGTCCGTGACACGGTCGCCAACTGGTCCGCCGAGGACCGAATATCGGAGGTTCTCCCCGACCTCGGGAAGCCGGCCGGCGGTCGCGGTATGCGTGCCACGAAGTCCATGACACCGGAAAACCGCACCCTCTCGGAGCGTTCATTCCTGGGTCTTCCGGCGCTCGCCCAGAGTCTGCTCTGGCACATCGAGGTCGAGGCGGAACCGATAACCGTACCGGCCGGTCTGTTGGGCATGGACACGACAACCGCAGTGGCCGCTCTCGAAGACGCCCGGGAGAAATTCCGGGAGGGCTGTGTCCGCGCCCACCGGGAACTCGCGCCGTCCCAGGAGTGCCGCTACTACAACCGGCTGCTGGACGTTCCGCTCCGCCGCGGCGGCGCTCTGCTGCCGGATGTCCAGGAGCATCTCGCGGTGTGCCCGTACTGCCGGGCGGCCGCCGAACAACTCGGCCATGTCGAGGGCGGTCTGGGGGTGCTGCTCGTCGAAGCGGTGCTCGGCTGGGGAGCCCGCCGCTACCTCGACTCGCGCCCGGGACGCAAGGGCGGCGAGGTGGAGCCGCGTACCCGTTCCGCCTCCCGGCGCTCCGGAGGCGGGCGCCGCCGCGCGGCGGCCCGGACCCGGATCCTGGCCCGCATCCCCGTGCCGGTGCGCCGTCCCCCGGGGTCCTGGTCGTCGAAGACGCTGCTGACCGGCGTCGGCGTCGCCGGCGCGGGCCTGCTGGCCTCCGTCCTCGCCGTCAGTACGCTGTCGGGTGGCGGCGACGGCAAGGACCCCGTGGCCTCCGCCGGCCTGGTGCCCGGCGACTCCGACCCCGAGGCGACGCCCACCTCCGGCACGGCCGGGACCTCCGGCACGGCCGGGACCTCCGGCAAGGCCGGACTGCCCGCCGCCGACCAGGAGACCCGGCTGCGCAACGCCGCCGCCCAGCTGTGCCTGGACGTCAACGGCGCGCCGAAGGCCGGGGCGAGCGTCGTCCTGGCGGTGTGCTCCTCGTCCTCCACCCAGGAGTGGACCTACGGGAGCGACGGCGAACTGCGCAGCGTGGCCGACCAGGGGCTGTGCCTGGACTCGCACGCGGACGGCGGGGTGGTCATCCTCGGCACCTGCGCGGACGCCGACGCCGAGCGCGGTGAGGACGTGCGCTACGACCTCACCGTCCAGGGCGAGTTGCTGCCCCGCTGGGACGAGACCCTCGCCCTCGCCACGGCCGGCGAGGACGCGGGTGCCGACGTCGTCGTGAAGGTCCGCGACCGCTCCACCGGCCAGCACTGGCTGACCGACCCGCCGTCGGCCCCGTCCCAGAGCCCCGGCTCACTCTCCATCGCCGGAACCGGAGGACCTTCGGCCCAGCCGGCGGAACTGGCCGGCAAATAGGGCCTGTCTGGCAATTCCCGTGGTCGCCCGGAGGGCGGCCTCGCGGCGTCAGGTGCGTGCTCTGGGGTCCCCCCGGCCGGAGGCTGGGGGAGTGTCGGGCGGAGGCCCTCGTTTTGGACGTACTCGGGTCTGCGCCCGGTGCGGCGAGAGTGCGTGCATGGCGTCGCGAGGCAGACGGGAATTGTCAGACAGGCCCCAGGCCGGGCCAGTTCGCGCGGCGGCACCCGCGACCGAAGGCTGGGGGACGCCCGCGAGTGACGACAATCCGCTGGGGGTCCCCCCTCTGGGGCAGTGCGGGCCACCCCCGCCTCCGCGGCGTGATCCGCCTGACAGGCCCTGGGCGCGTCGCTCAAGGCGCCGTGCCCGGCCGGTGGTTGCTCCGGGCGGCCGTGCCGCCGACCCGGCCCGTCGCGGCCCTCGTGGACCGGACCTCCCGGCCGTATCCCGTCGCCGCGGAGCGTCGCGAGCACGCGCGGCAATGGCGCGCGGCGCCGCACCCCGGCCGCCGGGGCGCCCGCGATGGCTGGTTGGGCCCACGTGGCAGGGCCGCACGTCGGTGCCGCACCGCGCCCTGTGGGGCGCGGTCGAGGCGCCCGCGTCAGCTCGCGGCCGTCGCCGCAGGCCGGGCGGTGTCCGGTTCGGTACCGGGGCCGGTGATCGGTGGCACCGGGACGTCGACGGTCCGGGCCAGTCGAGGTCCGTCGGGACCGTAGGCCGCGCGCGGCTCCGGGAACAGCCGCAGCAGCGTCAGGAACAGTGCGGCGGCCACCGCGAGGGACAGCGGCAGGCTGATGTCGACCCCGTTGGCGAGGTCGCCCAGCGGACCGACGAACTGGCCCGGGATGTTGGTGAACAGCACGCCGATCACCGCCGAGACCCACCAGGCCGTCATCCCGCGCCAGTTCCAGCCGTGCGAGAACCAGTAACGGCCGCCGCGCTGGCGGCGGTTGAAGACCTGAAGGGCGTCCGGGTCGTACCACCCGCGCCGGGTCCAGAAGCCCAGCATCATCACGACCATCCATGGCGTGGTGCAGGTGATGATCATCGTGGCGAAGGTCGAGATCGACTGCACCAGGTCCAGGCCGAAGCGGCCGATGAAGATGAACGCGATGGACAACACGCCGACGAGCACGGTCGCCTGGACACGCGACAGCCTCGGGAACACCGACGAGAAGTCCAGGCCGGTGCCGTACAGCGAGGTCGTGCCGGTCGACATGCCGCCGATCAGGGCGAGCAGACAGACCGGCAGGAAGAACCAGCCGGGGGAGATGGCCAGCAGACCACCGACGAAGTCCGGGGCCGCCGGGTCGACGTACTTCGGTGCCTTCGCGGCGATGATGCTCGCGGTGGCCAGTCCGAAGACGAACGGCAGCAGCGTGGCGATCTGCGACAGGAACGCGGCCCCGACCACCCGGCGGCGCGGGGCGTCGGCCGGGATGTAGCGGGACCAGTCGCCGAGAAATGCCCCGAACGAAACCGGGTTGGACAGCACGATCAGCGCCGCGCCGATGAACGACGGCCAGAACATCGACTTCGTCGCCGCGTCCGCCGAGGCCGTGAACACCCCGGCGTACGACGGATCGAAGTCCCCGGCGAACGCGATCGCGCCGAGCACGAACAGCACGCTCGCCGAGGCCACCGCGACCTTGTTCACGAACAGCATGAACCGGAAGCCGTACACGCACACCGCGAGGACCAGCACCGCGAACAGCGCGTACGCGACGACGTACGACAGGGTGGAGCGCTCCAGGCCGAACAGCCGGTGCGCACCGCCGACCAGGGCGTCGCCGGAACTCCACACCGAGATGGAGAAGAACGCGATCGCCGTGAGGAGGGACAGGAACGAGCCGACCACACGGCCGTGCACGCCGAGGTGCGCGGAGGACGCGACGGCGTTGTTGGTGCCGTTGACCGGGCCGAACACCGCCATCGGGCAGAGGATCAGCGCGCCCGCGACCACCCCGAGCAGTGTGGCGGCGAGGCCCTGCCAGAAGGACAGGCCGAACAGGATCGGGAACGCGCCGAGGACACAGGTCGAGAAGGTGTTGGCACCGCCGAAGGCGAGCCGGAACAGGTCGAGCGGGCTCGCCGTGCGGTCCGCGTCGGGGATCCGCTCCACACCGTGGGCCTCGACCTCGGTGAGGGACGGCGCGGGGGAGGGGGCAGGCTGCGAGTGCTGCGAGTGCTGCGAGTGCTGCGAGGACAAGGGGGCTCCAGCGGGGGACGGCGGTGGAGCGCGGGGTGGCGCGGCGGCGGGCGGACGGCCGTCGGTGTCGCGGGGTGTGCGACGGACCGGAGGCCGTCCCCGAGGGGTTCTGCCGACGCTAGAGCCCGGGTCAAGCCGGCGACCAGTGGACCATTCATCCAACTTTCGCAGTCACAGTGGATGATTCGGCCATAACCGGACGGTCGGCAGCCCCGATCGGTCTCAGTCCTGATCGGCGTCCGGTCCCTGGGCCCGGACCCGTTCGACATGCTCCAGCGAGTCGCGCAGTTCGGTCAGCCAGTCGTCGGTGTGCTTCTGGACCAGCCGCACACACCACGCCAGCGCCTCACTGCGGCTGCGCGCGACACCCCCGGCGATCAGTGTGTCCAGTACCTGGCGCTCGGGCTGGCGCAGCCGGGTCATCACCGGCACGGCCACATGCGTGAACAGCGCCCGCTGCCCGGCGCACTCCACACCCCAGGCCACCTTGCGCCGGAACTGGTGCTCAGCCTCGCGCGCGACACCGATGCGGGCCTCCCGGGTCCGCTCCCGGAACTCCTGGATCCGGCCCTCTACGGCGGCCTCCCGCTCGGCGTCCGAGACGCCCTCCGCCAGTTTGGGTCCGGGGATGCGCCCGACGACGGTGATCTCCTCGCGGTCCACCGTCACCTCGACCAGTTCCTCGAACAGGTCGTCGGGCAGCCGGCCGGCGAACCAGCCGCGCAGCTTGTCTCGTTGCTCTTGAGTAATCATGTAATGACGATTACTCCGTTGCAGCGCAAAGGCAAGGGCTTGCGGAGAAGTCCGCCGACAGCGGAAGCGGAATGTTTCAGGACGATTAACGAGGTGATGGGATCCGGCCATCGGGCCGTTTCGAGCGATCAAGAACCGCTCAGTTGCGCGGTCGATGCGTTCGATTTCCGTGACTTCGCGCCACTGATTCAATACGCAAGGTTACTGAAACCTGCGGGTGCGATGTGTGTTTCGACGCCGGACTCGGCAGAGTGGCGCCCGCCGCCCCGGCACCCACCGGGCCGTGGGCGGCACCCGTCGAAATCAAGCGGAAGGATGCACACAATGCGAACCCCCGCGCGCTGGGCAGCGACCCTCGGCCTCACGGCCGCCGCCGTCTGCGGGCCCCTGACCGGGGCCGCCGTCGCCGCCCCGAGCACGCTCTACGCGCCATCGGCCCTGGTCCTCACCACCGGCCACGGCACTGACGCGGCCACCGCCACGCCCGAGCGCGCCGTCACCCTCAACTGCGCCCCGGCCCCGTCCGGCACCCATCCGGCGGCCGCCCAGGCCTGCGCCGAACTGGGCGGCGCCGGCGGCGACTTCGACGCCCTGGCGCCCAGTACCGACGTGTGGTGCACCAAGCTCTACAACCCCGTCGTGGTCACGGTCGAGGGCGTCTGGCAGGGCAAGCGCGTCTCCTATGAGCGCACCTTCGGCAACCAGTGCATGAGGGACTCCTACGGAGTCGGCATCTTCGCCTTCTGAGCCCGGGATCGCACGGTCCTCGTGACTGCCGGAACAGGTCCGCAACTGGGGAGTGCGGCCCCTGGAGCGGGGAACCTGCGATCTCGCACCGGGAGTCGGACGGGTGGTGTGGGGCTGCCCGTCCGACTCCCGGCATCACCGCCGCTCCCTGGCTCTCCCGTCCCGGGGAAACCCGGGGAGCGGCGGAAACCGCCCCAGCAGACCCGAGGCCCTGAGCAGCCACGGAATGCGGGGCCCCTCGCACACCAGCCGCAGTCGCCCGCCCCGTTCCCTGGCCCGCGACTCGGCCCGGCACAGCACCCGCAGCCCCGAGCGGTCGAGAAAGTCCAGCCGCCGCAGATCGACGAGCACATCCGGCTCGGCCCCGGCGGTCGCCGCGAGCAGATGCTCGGCGACCAGCCCCTCGGTGGCGATGTCCACCTCACCGAGGACCTCGACGACGAGATACGCCCCGCACCGCCGGGTCCGCGCACAGGAGTTGGCGGCGGCCGGCCCGGGTTCGACGGCTTCCGGCGTCATTTCTGCTCCCGCTGGCGCAGGGCGCGTACGGGCCCGGTTGGTACCCGCCGGGAGCCCCTGCCATCCCTGATGCGGGTAGCGCAAGATCAAGTTCACTCGGCTCGGTGAATTTCTCTCAAGTGGCTTGACTGCGGCTCGCAGGTGACACGGGCGAGGGGCCACCGTCTCCCTGCTGACGGCGACCCCTCGGTCTTCGGCGGCTCTCCGAAGTTCACCTCACATGTGAACGACCGGCGCCGCATCGGCGTCCTGCTGCGGCACCCCCTTGCGGAACAGCAGGAGGGCGATCACCGCACCCGCCGCGAACAGACCGGCCGACCACCAGAACGCGGTCGTGTAGCTCTCGATCGTCGCCTGGGCCTGCACCAGCTTGTTGGTCGCGTCCCGTCCGGACAGATAGTCGGTCGCGGCGCTCGCGGCCAGCGTGTTGAGCAACGCCGTTCCGACCGAGCCGCCCACCTGCTGCATGGCGTTGACGCTCGCGGAGGCGACGCCCGCATCCTCCGCCGACACCCCGCCGGTGGCCATCTGCATGGCCGCCGGCATGACCAGGCCGAGGCCGAAGCCGGTGATGATCAGCTGTGGCAGCACCGCGCTCACGTAGCTCGACCCGATGCCGATCCCGGTCAGCCAGGCCATGCCGACCGCGGCGATCGCGAAGCCCAGCGGGACGACCGCCTTCGGCCCGATGCGCGGGACCAGGACCGTGGTGCCGATCTGCGCCGCCACCATCAGCGCCGCGACCATCGGCAGGAACGCCACACCGGTCTTGGTGGGGCTGAAGGCGAGGTTCAGCTGGAGGTAGTAGGTGAGGAAGAGGAAGACGCCGAACATGCCCCCGGCGGAGATCAGCACGGAGAGGAAGGATGCGCCCCGGTTGCGGTCGACCAGGATGCGCAGCGGCAGCAGCGGGTGCGCGGTCTTGGTCTGCCACCAGGCGAAGGCGGCCAGCAGTACTCCACCGGCGATCAGGAAGCCCCAGGTCAGCGGCGAGCCCCAGTCGTGGGTCTCGGCGTTGGAAAAGCCGTACACCAGCGAGAAGAGACCGGCGGCGACCAGGACCGTGCCCGGCACGTCCAGCTTGGAGTTCTCGGCGTCACGGTGGTTGGTCAGCAGCATCAGGCCGCCCACGAAGGCGACGACGGCGATCGCGACGTTCACGTACAGCGTCCAGCGCCAGTCGAGGGCGTCGGTCAGGACACCGCCGAGCAGCAGACCCACCGCACCGCCGGCACCCGCGATGGCGCCGTAGACACTGAACGCCCTGGCGCGCTCACGGGCGTCGGTGAACGTGGTGTTGAGAAGGGAGAGCGCGGCCGGCGCGAGCAGTGCGCCGAAGGCACCCTGGAGCGCACGTGCGGTGACCAGCATCCCGAAGCCGTTGGCGGCACCGCCGAGTGCGGAGACGGCGGCGAAGCCGACGACTCCTATGAGGAAGGCCGTCTTACGGCCGAACAGGTCGGCGATCCGTCCGCCGAGCAGCAGCAGGGACGCGAAGGCGAGGGCGTACGCGGTGACGATCCATTGCCGGTTGCCGTCGGAGAACCCGAGGTCGGCCTGAGCGGACGGAAGGGCGATGTTCACGATCGTGGCGTCGAGCACCACCATCAGCTGGGCGACGGCGACGACCGCGAGGATCCACCACCGCTTCGAGGAGGCGGCCGGCGGTGCCTCCACGGCACCGACGCGGACGTCGTCGGTCAGGGTTTTCTCAGACATCGGGGAACCACTCCAGGGAAGTCGCTCTGGCTATCACAAAGAGCCGCTTCGGTACGCCGGCCTGATGCACCGCGAACGAAACGGTTTCGTACACATCGACCTTAAACCACTCCCAGCGAAACGGCAACGTTTCGCTGGAGGCGGAGATCAGGCATGGCCTGCACGGCGGAGTCGCACCCCTGTGTGAGGGTGCCCCGGAAGCCTTCTGGAGCGTCGTGCATTCCTTGACAGGAATATAACCACCAAGGAATATTGAAGGCATGTCCGACTCCGCCCTCTGGACCGCACTCGCCGACCCCCACCGACGGGCCATAGTCGGCCTCCTCCTGGAGCGCCCCAGGCCCGTCGGCGAGATCGTGGACGCGTGCGGACTGAGCCAGCCGAGCACCTCCAAGCACCTCAAGGTGCTGCGCGAGGCAGGCCTGGTCCGGGTCCGGCAGGACGCCCAGCGCCGTGTCTACGCCCTCGACCCGGCCCCCATCGCCGAGCTCGACGCCTGGCTCGCCCCCTACCGCCGACTGTGGAACAGCAGCCTGGACGCGCTGGGGCGCCGTCTCGACGAGACGGCGGACGACCCGAAAGAACCCTCCGCGAAGGACTGGTCCCCATGGCCGCCGAACTCACCGGCACCTATCTCACCCTCGACGACGGCCGCTCCGCCGTCCGATTCACCCGTACCTACGACCACCCCGTAGAGCGCGTCTGGCAGTTCGCGACCGACCCGGACGAGTCGGCGCACTGGTTCCCGTCGCGTCTCGACATCGAGCTGCGCGACGGCGGCACCGTGCGGTTCAGCGGCGATCCCCGCCAGGCGAACGCCACGGGCACGGTGCTCGCATTCGACGAGCCGCGGCACCTCTCCTTCACCTGGGGTGGTGACGAACTGCACTTCGACCTCGAGGCGCTGGACGGGAAGCGCACCCGCTTCACCCTGACCCAGGTGCTGGCCGAGGAGAACACGGCCGCCCGCAACGGCGCCGGCTGGGAGGTGTGCCTGCTCGCCCTGGACGCCCTGGCCCGCGGCGAGGGCCACGGGGGTCCGCATTCCGAGGACGCCGCCAACTGGCGGGAGTTCTACGACGCCTATCTGGGCGCCGGGATCCCCTCCGGCGCACCCGTCCCCAGCCTCGACGCCTGACCGCTCACGCCAGCTGCCGCCGCACCAGCTCGTGCAGCCGCCCACCGGTGTCGGCGAGCAGCTGGGCCGGCGGGCCCTGCTGGGCGACCTTGCCGTCCTCCATTACGACGACCCGGTCGGCGTCCATGACCGTCGACAGCCGGTGGGCGATGACGATCCGGGTGGCGTTCAGTTTGCGGGTGCTCTCGATGACCGTGCGCTGGGTGTCGTTGTCCAGGGCGCTGGTCGCCTCGTCGAAGAAGAGGATGCGGGGCCGCCGGATCAGCGCCTGGGCGATCATCAGCCGCTGCCGCTGGCCGCCCGAGATCGCGCCGCTGCCGGCGACGATCGTGTGCAGCCCCATCGGCATCCGCTTGATGTCCTCGGCCAGGCCCGCCATCTCGGCCGCCGCCATCGCCTCCTCCGGGGTGTACGGCTCGGTGCCGCAGATGACGTCCAGGATCGAGCCGGTGAACGGCTGCGCGTGCTGGAGCACCACTCCGCACTGCCGGCGCACGGCGGACTGGTCGAGCGCGCCCAGGTCCTGGCCGTCGTACAGCACGCTCCCCGACACCGGCTTGTCGAAGCCGATCAGCAGCCTGAGCAGGGTCGACTTGCCGCAGCCGCTGGGGCCGACGATCGCCACGAACTCGCCCGGCCGCACCTCGAAGGAGACGTCGTCGAGGACGAGAGGACCGTCGTCGGAGTACCGGAACGAGAGACGGCGGGCCTCGATGCCGCCGGACAGCGGGCCGGGGCGGGTGCTGGCGGTCCGGACCTCCGGGGCGGCCTCCAGGACCGGCTTGATCTCCTCGAACAGCGGCAGCGCGGCCACCGCCGACACGAAGGAACCGGTCAGCTGGGTGACCGAGGTGAGCAGCATCGTCACCGACGTGTTGAAGGTGAGGAAGGCCGCCGCGTCCATGGCACCCTTCGCCGGGCCCGCCAGCAGCATGAACATCAGCAGGGTGCAGACCGGGAGATACACCGAACCCAGCACGGTGGTGAGGTTCTTGATCCGGCCCACCTTCTGCTGGAGTTCACGGCTGCGCGCGAACTCGCCCGCCCAGGCCGCGTACGCGTAGTTCTCGGCCGCCGCGACCCGCAGCTTCGGCAGGCCCCGCAGGGTCTGGAAGGCCTGGTTGTTCAGCTTGTTGCCGAGCACCACCAGCCTGCGCTGCCAGCGCACCTGCCACAGCCCGAGCCCCAGGAAGAGGGCGCCGATGACGACGAGCATGGCAAGCGCCGCCAGCGCCATCGGGACGCTGTACCAGAACAGCAGGCCCAGGTTCATCGCCCCGACGGTCACCGACTGGGCGACCACCGGGCCGACGCCGGCCAGCAGCCGGCGGATCGCGCTGATGCCCATGGCCGCGCTGGCCAGCTCACCGGTCGAACGCTGGGTGAAGAACTTCGTCGGAAGGCGCAGCAGCCGATCCCAGACGGCCGGCTGGAGGGTCGCCTCGATCCGGCCCTCCAGCCGGAGGATGGTGAGGTTCTCCAGGAGCGTGAACGCGGCCGCCACCACCGCGCTGATCATCACCGCCAGACAGACCTGCACGATCAGGTCCGTCTGGGCCTTCGGTACGTACTCGCCCAGCACCTTGCCGGTCGCGATCGGCACCAGTGAGCCGATCGCCACGGTCACCAGACCGGCGAGGAGCAGACTGCCGAGGTCGCCGCGGGTGCCGCGCAGACTGAACCGGAGCAGGCCGAACGGGGTGAGCGCCTTGTCGGGCAGCGGGCGGTAGAACATCACCGCACGCGGCTCGAACTCCGCCGCGTTCGCCTTCTCGATCGGCGTCTCCCGGCCGGTCGCCGGATGGACGGCGACATAGCCGCCGCGCCGCCACAGCAGTGCGACCGGAGCGCCGGACAAGGCACGGTGCCCGACCAGCGGGCCTACGTTGTCCCGCCACCAGCGGCCGTCCAGGCGCACCGCCCGAATACGCACCCGGGACGCGAGGGCCACCCGTTCGATCGGGTCGATGCGGTCGCTCTCGGTGCCGCTCTGCGCGGGCTCGGCGAGAGTGATGCCGGCCGCCTGCGCGACCAGCTTGCAGGCCGCGTAGGAGGCGTCGGCGTCGGCGGCCGTGGTGCGCTTGGCCGCCTTGCCGATGGAGGCGAGCAGCGTACGGTCGGCCTGGGCGCGGACCGCCTCACCGGCCTTGATCCCGGCCGCCGTGCGCGTCTCGTGGGTGCGTTCCAGCTGCTCGATCCACCGGTCCAGCGTGGTGAGCAGCCGGTACTGCTGGTCGACCATGCTCTGCCACAGGGCGGGGTCCATCAGCAGATCGGCGGCCGCCTCCGCGCCGTACAGCGAGCCGTACTGCACACTGCCCGGCGGCACCTGCATCCAGAAGACGTCGTCGTCGGTGAGGGCCGCGGCCCGCTCGCTGGCGGCCATCGGGGCCTGGAAGAGGATCGACAGGCCACGGCCGACGCCGAGTGCGAGCGCGTACTCCAGGGGACTCGTGGTCGGCGGCACATACTGGGGGTTGCCGTACTCGTCGTAGGACCAGGTCTGGGTGCTGGCGGGCTGGTACAGCTCGCGCAGGCCGATGCGGTGGACCACGCAGTCCCGCAACGGGCGTGCCACCAGGGTGTGCTGGGGTCCGGCGACCGGGCCCAGCAGGAGAGCACCTGCCTCCAGCCGGCCCAGATGGTGCCAGTGCCCCTGCTGTTCGGCGTCCACGGCGAACAGGTCCAGGGCACCGGACACCACCAGCCACAGCACCTGCGGCCCTTCGAGGTCCAGGCGGTTGAAGCCGGTGCAGTCGATCCGGGCGCCCAGTGAGCCGAGCGCGCCGAGAACGAGGTCGCCGTCGTCTGCGGTCGTCATCTCATCGCTCCCTGACCAGCGCGGCGTACGCCCCGCCGTGTGCCACCAGCGCGTCATGCCGTCCGCGCTCCACGATCGTGCCGTGCTGGAGTACGACGATCTCGTCGCTGTCACGGACCGTGCTCAGCCGGTGCGCGATCACCACACAGGCGCAGCCGCGCCGGCGCAGGTTGTCCATGACCGTCAGCTCGGTCTCGGCGTCCAGCGCGCTGGTCACCTCGTCGAGTACGAGGATGCTCGGCCTGCGCACCAACGCCCTTGCGATCTCCAGGCGTTGCCGCTGGCCGCCGGAGAAGTTGCGGCCGTCCTGCTCGACCTTGCTGTGGATGCCGCCGGGCCTGCGCGTCACCACGTCGTACAGGGCGGCGTCCCGCAGCGCCTCCACCACGGCCTCGTCCGGGATCGACGGGTCCCACAGCGCCACGTTGTCGCGTACCGAGCCCTCGAAGAGGAAGACGTCCTGGTCGACGAAGGAGACGGAGGCGGCGAGGGCGCCGCGCGGGATGTCCTCCAGACGCTGTCCGTCGATACGGATCACGCCCTCCCAGGGGGCGTAAAGGCCCGAGATCAGCCGGGAGACCGTCGACTTGCCGCTGCCCGAGCCGCCCACCAGGGCCACCTGCCGGCCCGGGCCGACGGTCAGGTCGAAGCCGGTGAGCAGGGGCTTGTCGAGCGGGCTGTAGCCGAAGGTGATGTTCTCCAGCTCCACATGGCCGTGCAGCCGCCGGGTCGACTCGCCGGAGCCGGGGCGGGCGTAGATCGGGTCCGCCTGGAAGTTCTCCACGTCCTTGAGGCGGGCCACGTCGGCCGCGAAGTCCTGGATCCGGCCCGCGACGCCGTTGAGCCGGGTGAGCGGGGCGGTGAAGCGGGTGACCAGGGACTGGAAGGCGACCAGGAGCCCGACCGAGATACCGCCCTCGACCGCCCGCATCCCGCCGATCCACAGGATCAGCGCGCTGTTGAGGGTGGCGAGCGTCGGGGCGACCACCCCGAGCCAGGCGCTCGGCACACCAAGTCGCTGCTGTTCCTCCAGGGTGCTGGCGTGCTGCCCGGCCCACTTGCGGAAGTAGCCGTCCTCGCCGCCGGTCGCCTTCATCGTCTCGATCAGCTGGAGGCCGGTGTAGGAGGTGTTGGTGAGCCGGGCGGTGTCCGCGCGCAGCTTGGCGGTCCGGGTCGCGCGCAGTCGTACGACGAACCGCATCGCCACGATGTTCAGCAGGGCCACGCCGATGCCGAGGAAGGTGAGCTGCACGTCGTAGGTGTAGAGGAGCACCGCGTACAGCACCACGACCACCGCGTCCACGCCGGCCGCCGCGAGGTCGCGGGCCAGGGTCTCGGCGACCTGGTCGTTGGACTGCAGGCGCTGGACCAGGTCGGCCGGGCTGCGCTGGGAGAAGAAGGTCACCGGCAGCCGCAGCAGATGGCGCAGGAAGCGGGCGCTGGACAGGGTGGAGGACACGATCCGGCCGTGCAGCAGGTTCGCCTGTTGCAGCCAGGTCAGGGCGACGGTGAGCAGCACACAGGTGCCCATCGCCGCGAACAGGACGCCGAGCAGCGAGGTCTGGCCGCCGATGAGGAACATGTCGATGTACTGCCGGCTGAGCGCGGGCACCGCCGCGCCCACGACCACCAGCAGCAGACTGGCCAGCACCGCCGCCGGCATGGTGCCCGCGGTGCCGCGCAGCCGGGCCGGCATCGCGCCGAGGACACCGGGCTTGCGGCCGCCCCTCTCGAAGCCGTCGCCCGGCTCCAGGACCAGCACGACGCCGGTGAAGCTGCCGTCGAACTCCTCCATGGGCACGAACCGGCGGCCCTTGGCGGGGTCGTTGACGAAGACACCGCGGCGGCCGAAGCGGCGGCCCATGCCGTCGTAGACGACGTAGTGGTTGAACTCCCAGAACAGGATCGCCGGGGCCTGCACGTCGGCGAGAGCGGCCAGGTCCATCTGCATGCCCTTGGCCGTGAGGCCGTAACTGCGGGCAGCCTTCAGCAGATTGCTGGCGCGCGAGCCGTCGCGGGAGACACCGCAGGCGATCCGCAGCTCCTCCAGCGGGACATGCCGGCCGTAGTGGCCGAGGACCATGGAGAGGGAGGCGGCGCCGCACTCGACGGCCTCCATCTGGAGCACGGTGGGGGTGCGGACCGTGTGGCCGCGGCCCTTGGGCACCGGTCGCTTGGGCGGGGCGGCGCGCCGGCGGCCGCGGGTCTCCTGGGCGGTGGTCACGGGAGCAGCCAATCGACGGGGTGCTGGTCGGCCAGCCGGATCGCACCCGAGGCCAGGGTCATGGAGTCGAGCGCGAAGGGGGGTCCGTCCGCCGAGGACCACTTGTATCCGCTCTTCGTCTTCCTCGACGGGTCCAGCCGTACGAGGACCGCCACCGGGCGGCCCTTCCTGGTGAACTGCTCGCCGAGCTGGTTGTCCCCGAGGAACGCGGAGATCGACTGGGCCGACTGGGCGGCGCGGTCCACCGACTTCACATGGCCGCGCAGCACGCCGTACTCCTGTGTCGACACCGACGACACGGTGAGGTCGACCGGGGCGTTCGCGGGGATTGCGGAGGCGTTCTCGGCGGGGACGTAGACCGTGGCGTAGAGCGGGTCCGAGGCGTGGGCGATCTTCTCCACTGCGGCGACGTCGGCGCCGGTCTGGATGATCTGCCCGATGGTGGCGGCGAGCGCGCTGATCCGGCCCGCGGCGACCGTGCGCACCACCGAGTCACCCTGGCCGGTGTGCACCTTCAGGACGGGGGAGTTCGCCGGCAGCCGTTCGCCCTGCTGTGCGAGGACGGCCGTGACCTGTCCGGCGACCGGGCTCTGCAGGATGTAGCTGCCCTGCCCGTGGGTGAGGATGGCCTGGGCGCTCACCGTGGAGGCGACCGAACCGGTCACCGCCCACACCGAGGCCGCCGCCATCACGACGACCGAGACCGACAGCGCGAGCCAGCCCTGCGGACGGGCGAAACGCACCGGAAGATCGAGCTCCTCCGGCGACTGGAGCTTGGCGAGGGCCTGTTGGCGGAACTGCACGGAACTTCCCTCACCTGTGGGAGAGACGCTGGTGAACTGGGGGTGTCTCAAAACACCCGAGAGCCCCGGGGCCGGGGTACGGCTCCGGGACTCAGCGGCAACGAGGTGCGATCAGAGACCGGCGACCAGGTTGGTGACCGGCTGGGTGTTCAGGCCGGTGACACCCTCGACGGTGCCGACAACCGTGTTGACCAGGCCGGAAACCGGGGCAACGCCGTCCACCAGGCCGGTGACGGTGCCGAGAGCGTTCACGGACAGGCCGCCGGAGACGTTGTCGAGCTCGGCGTCGGAGATCTCGACGGTCTCAACCTGGGGGGTGGAGTTCATGATGGAACTTCCCTTCATATGGATATTCACAAGGGGGAGAGCGGCCCCCCAACGGCCCTATGGGGACAGTACGGATGGCCGCGACCGCAGGCGCCGGACGCCCGTCTCCGGGAGCCCTTGACGACCCCGCGGTGCGATGGATCAAAGCACGCCCGCCGTCCGCGCATCCAATCAACCATGCGCCTCACCTGGGCTCTTGAGCCTCAGCAGGCTTCATCCGTGCAGGACCGGGCACGTCTTGTCGGCGACTCCTTCACACACCGCACGACTTCGCCGCAGCCACACGGCTTGCCCCTGCGGCGGCGAATCCGGCACTCCGCGCCAAAGGCACGCCAGGGGGCGTGCGGTTGTGCAGATCCGCCGGTTCCGGTGACTTGCTTGGGTAGTGGATGTGCAGATTCCCTGAAGCAAGGATTCCGGTACGTGATCGCGACAGACCGTCGATGAGTGATTGCTGACCGTGTCGGTTCGGGGGTGCGGATTTTCACCCCAGGAGTGCGTAGACCGTGCTCGCCCGGGCCGCGAGCGCACCTGACCGCTCGTCGCTCATCGTGATGTCGGCGAACGCCATCCGGCGGCCGAGTTTGGTCAGCACCACTTCGATCAGGACATCCGAACCGCTCACCGCGCGCATGAACGACGTCGACTGCTGGACCGTCGTCATCGGCACGAAGCCACCCCGGGCCGCAGAGACCGCGATCACCGTCGCGGTGTCGGCCGCCGCCATCAACGCCTGCCCCGACAGCCCGCCGCCCTCCCGGGACAGCCGGTCCGACCAGGGCAGACGCAGCACAGCCCGGTCCTCGCCCACCGCCTCGACGGACAGCCCGAGATCGAGCACCCAGGGGGCGAAGTTGACGGAGAGGATCTTGTCGGCTTCGGCGGTGGTCATCGTCATATGGGGAATTGTTCCCGGGCTCGCGCCACGGCACGCGCAACCGCCGCCCGACCCGCGAGGCGTGGCCGATTCGCCTTCGGTCAGAGGAAGTTAAGAACCGGAATTGAACGCACCACGTGACCCGCCCGTACCTATGGCCATCCAGGCGCCGCTCACGAACGACTGCCCGATCACGGCAGGCACTCCGTCCCTTGGAGGTCGAGAAGTTTGAGTCACAAGCGAATTCCGAAGCGCAAGGCCGCGATAGCGGTGGGCGGTGTCGCCGCGCTCGGCGCTGCGGCCCTTCTGCTGCCGAACGCCAACGCGTCCCAGGACAACGCCTCCGGCGCCACTGCCACCGCTCCCAGGACACTCAAGTCGGCGACCGACGCCTCGGATCTCGCCGCGCAGCTCCAGGGCCTGCTCGGCCAGGCCTTCGCCGGTTCCTACTACGACAGCGGCAAGCAGCAACTCGTCGTCAACGTCGTCAGCGGCGACAACAACACGGTCGTCCAGGCGGAGAAGGCCGGCGCGGTCGTCCGGCAGGTGGAGAACAGCAACTCCGAACTGGCGGCGGTCGCCGGCACCCTGAAGACCAAGGCGACCATCCCGGGCACCGCCTGGGCCGTCGACCCGAAGACCAACAAGGTCGTGGTCACCGCCGACAGCACCGTCACCGGCACCAAGTGGGACACGCTGGAGTCGACGGTGCAGAGCCTCGGCTCGAACATGGCGACCCTCAAGAAGTCGTCGGGCACCTTCAAGCCCCTCGTCTCCGGCGGCGACGCGATCTTCTCCCAGGTCGCCGACGGCACCGTCCGCTGCTCCCTCGGCTTCAACGTGACCGCCTCGGACGGCAGCCCCGCCTTTCTGACGGCCGGTCACTGCGGCGTCGCGGCCAAGGACTGGTCCGACTCCGAGACCGGCCAGCCGATCGCCACCGTGGACCAGGCGCAGTTCCCCGGCGACGGTGACTTCTCGCTCGTCAAGTACAACGACGCCACCACCCAGGCGCCGAGCGAGGTCAACGTCGGCAACGGCCAGACCGTCGCCATCAACCAGGCCGTCGACGCCACCGTCGGCGAGACCGTGTTCCGGATGGGCTCCACCACCGGTCTGCACGACGGCCAGGTCACCGGCCTCGACGCCACCGTCAACTTCCAGAGCGAGACCGACCCCAACGGCGTCGACACCGTCACCGGTCTCATCCAGACCAACGTCTGCGCCGAGGCCGGCGACAGCGGCGGCTCGCTGTTCACCCAGGACGGCGGGGCGGTCGGCATGACCTCCGGCGGCAGCGGCGACTGCACCTCCGGCGGCGAGACCTTCTTCCAGCCGGTGACCACCGCCCTCCAGGCGACCGGCGCGACCCTCGGCGGCGACGCGGGCGCGGGCGCAGGTGGCGCCGGGGCCACGGCCGACCCGTCCGCGACGGCCGGCGACGGGAGCGGTGCCGGTGACCAGGCCGGCGGCGACCAGATCGGCGGCACCGCCGACCCGTCCGCAACGGCTGCCGACCCGTCCGCTACGGCCAGTGACCAGACCGGAACCGGTGACCAGACCGGCACGGGAGACCAGACCGGAACCGGTGACCAGACCGGCACGGGAGACCAGACCGGGACCGGCGCGGACGACACCTCGTCGTCCCACTGACCCACCGCCCGGCTCCAGCGGTTCCGGCCGACGGTGGACGGTCCGGCCCTCCGGCGGGAGGGCCGGACCGCATCGCGCCCCGCGTCCGTCAGCCCTCGGACTGCGCTCTGAGCAAGAGCACCGCCACGTCGTCGACACGCTCCTGCGCCGCCGCACTGTGCCGCACGAGCGTGTCGGCGAGCTTGTCCAGCGGCTGGTCACCGTTCTCCGCGAGCAGTTCGCCCAGATCGACCAGCGCGTCCTCGATGTCCACACCGGGCGACTCGACCAGCCCGTCGGTGTAGAGGGCGAGCACCGAGCCCGGCGCCAGCGACACCTCGGTGGTCGGGTACGTCGCCTCCGCGTCGATGCCCAGCAGCGGGCCGCCGGCCAGGTCGAGCACCCGCACCCGCCCGTCCGGACGTCTCAGCAACGGCGGCGGATGCCCGGCCCGGGCCATCACCGCCCGCCCCCGCTCCGGATCCAGCCGCAGATACAGACAGCTGGCGAACAGGTCCGCCCCGAAGTCGATGAGGAGCCGGTTGGTGCTGCTCATCACCTCCTCCGGCGCCTGCCCTACGGTCGTGAAGGCCCGTACTCCGGTGCGGATCTGGCCCATCAGCCCGGCCGCCGTCACGTTGTGCCCCTGTACGTCCCCGATCACCGCCGCCGCCAGCGGCCTGGTCGGCACCAGGTCGTAGAAGTCGCCGCCGATCTCCATGCCGTGCATGGCCGGCAGATAGCGCGCGGCCGCCTCGATGCCGGACGGCGGGGTCAGAGAGTGCGGCAGCAGGGCCGCCTGGAGACCGTGCGCCAGCTGGTTCTTCGCGTCGTAGAGCAGGGCCCGCTCCAGCGCCTGCGCGATGAGGCCGCCGAGACTGGTCAGCACGGCGCGCTCGTCGGCGGGGAAGGCATGCGGCTCGGCGTAGGCGAGCACACAGGTGCCCACCGGCCGGCCCGACGCGATCAGCGGCAGATACGCCCAGGCGGCGAACCCGTCCGGGGTCTCGTTCCGGCTCGGATACAGCCGCTCCAGCTGCTGCTTCGACTCGAAGAACGCGGGCACGCCGGTGTTCAGGACATGGGTGCCCGGCGTCCGTTCGGCCAGGGGCAGGCCGTCGAAGCGCTCCACGGTCCGTGGATCCTCGTACCCGCGTTGCCCGAGGACGTGCAGACGTCCGCCCCGTGACCCGAGGACCACCAGTGCCTGGCTGCCGACGGCCGGGGCCACCTCGTCGGCCACCAGCTGCACCACGTCCTGCACGCCGACGGCCTCCGTCAGCGCCCCGGACAGGCTCAGCACCTGCGAGATGGTGACCAGCCGGGAGCCGGGCGCCGCGTCGGCCCGCGGCAGCGCGCCCACCATCTCGGCGACCGCCCGCGCCCGGCTGATCCGGGTGGTCAGCCCGCTCGTGCTCGGATACATCCGGAACGACAGCCAGTCGCCCGGCGGCTTCAGCGCCACGAACGACGTCACGTGCTGGCTGATCAGCGCCGCCCGGTAACGGTCCTCGTACATCGGGTCGTTCAGCCAGGGCACCGACACCCACGGCTGGGTGCCGAGCAGATCGGCGACCTTGACGCCGAGCAGCTCGGCCGCCGCCCCGTTGGCGAAGGCGACCCGCCCGTGCAGGTCGAGCGAGGCCAGCCCGTACGGCAGCCGCCCCACCATCCGGGCCGCCTCCACCGTGCCCAGCGTGCCCGCCACCCCGGACGCCGGCGCCGCCAGCAGATCCGGCTCGGCCCGCAGCGGACGGTGCTCCCGGCCGGCCCGCGCCAGCCGCTTCGCCAGCCGGTCGCCCGCCGCGGTCAGCCCCGCCCGCTCCCGGTCGGACAGCACCGTCGGATGCGAACCGGGCCAGGTCACGTACAACGCCCCGTACACGGCGTCCGCCGTCGCCACGGGCACCGCGGCGAGAGCGAACGGATAGGGCAGCACCACGGCGATCCGCGGATACCGGCGGGCCATGTCCTCCTCACCGCCCACCCACACTAGGCGCCGCTCGCGCACCGCCTCCGCCACCGGGATCGGCGCGCTCAGCCCGACCCGCTCCCAGGGCGCCGCGAAGGCCCGGGGCAGCCCGGCCGTCACCGCCATCTCCAGGACCGGCTCGTCGGCGGCGAGGAGATAGACCGCGCCGGAGTGCGCCTGGACCTCCTCCATCACCGAGGCCAGCGCGAGCGACAGCAGCGGTGGCCGGCCGGACCGGGTCGCGTCGGCCGCCGTCGCCTCCAGGCCCGGCTGCGCCGACGCGGGAGGGGCCCCCATCCTGTCGGACACGCCCGACCACCTCCTCGTCCGGCCGCGCCTCGCGTCCTCCCGGTCAAGACTCCCTCGTGGCGGCGGTCGGCGCACGGCGAGAGCGGCACGAGCCCCACGCCGGGCCGCCTCTGCCTACCCCATTCGCCCAGGCACATTCCCCCGCAGCCGAAGCGCGCGGTGGCGGACGGGCGCCGGGCGTGCGCCCCCGCGCACCCTGATGGCCGGATCTTCGCGCCCACGAACGGTCGCGGACGCCAAGAATGGGGCACGCGTTCAACACCTTGAACCGAAGAGCCGAAGGACGGCTGAGGGGGCGGCGGTGATCCGGGTACTTCTGGTGCACGACACGTGTCTGGTGAGGTCGGTCCTGGCGGAGTGGTTACGCCGGGAACCGGGGCTCCGGGTGGACGACACGCCGTGGCACAGCGCACGGGGCCGGGTCCGGGCGGTACGGCCGGACGTGTGCGCGGCGGACCTCGACTGCTCCGGCACCCACGGTGTGCCACCACTGGCCGACCTGCGCCCGGTGGAGCCGGGCACGGTCCCGCCGCGGCTGGTCGTGCTTGCCGGTGCGAACAGACCCGGGTTGCTGAAACGTGCCGCCGAAGCGGGGGCGCTCGGCTACGTCGACAAGGAGGGCGCGCCGGAACGGCTGGTACGGGCGATCCGCCGCGCCGCCGAGGGGGAACGTTTCGTCGACGACTCGCTGGGCTTCGGATTCTTCAAGGCCGCCGAGATCCCGCTCACCAGACGCGAGTTGAGCGTACTGGAGCTGGCGGCCGGCGGGGCGTCCATCGCGGAGATAGCCGGGAGCCTGCACCTGTCCAACGGGACGGTCCGCAACTACATGGCCGCGATCACCCGCAAGACCGGCGCCCGCAACCGCATCGACGCGATCCGGATCTCCCAGGGCGAAGGCTGGCTGTGAGCCCTTCTCAGCGGGCCTGCGGCATCCGGGCCGGCGCCACCAGGTCCTGGAAGAGGGCGCAGGTGCGCAGCAGATCCTCGTGGGTGCCGTACGCCGTGCGGGGGCCGTCCATCACCAGGATCCGCTGGGCACGGCGGGCGGAGGCGATCCGGTGCGCGACGACCACCAGGGTGCCGCCGGGCCGTACGGCGAAGGCGCGCTCCGCGCGGGCCTCGGCCTCCGGGTCGAGATGGCAGGTGGCCTCGTCGAGAAGGGCGAGCGGCGCGGGGGAGAGGTAGGCGCGGGTGAGCGCGATCAGCTGCCGCTCGCCGGCCGACAGCTCCGCCGGGTGCACCGGGGCGTCCGGGCCGCCCCACCGCTCCAGGAGCGGGGTGAGCCCGACCGCCTCGGCGGCGGCCAGCAGCTCCGGCTCCGGGACGGGGTCCGGGCGGAGCAGGACGAGGTTCTCGGCGAGGGTGCCCGTGTGGACGTACGCCTCCTGCGGGATCAGTACCCGCAGCGCGGCCGCCCGCGCCCCCGCCACGGGGTGCCCGTACACCCGGATCTCGCCGTGAGCCGGTGTCAGCAGACCGGCGGCCACCGCGGTGAGCGTCGACTTGCCGATCCCGCTGGGCCCCACGACGGCGAGGTGACCGCCGTGCGGAACGCACAGATCGAGCCCGTCGAGGACAGGGGCACTCGCCGGGCCGTAGGCGAAGGTGACCCCGGCGAGGGCGAGGGCCGGGGCGGCGGGGGTCGCGGTGGAGGCGCCGGCGTGCGGAGTGGTGGCGGTCTTGGTGGGTGCCGCGGGGTCTGGGGTGTCGCCGTTCCTGGTGGGTGTGCCGGAGTGCGGTGTGTCGACGGTCTCGGCGGCTCTGGCGGGGTCCGGGGCGTCGGCGGCTTCGGTGGACGCGCCGGAGTTTCGGGTGTCGAGAGTCTCGGTGGACGCGTCGGAGTTTCGGGCGCCGAGGGCCTCGGTGGCTGTGTCGGGGTCTGGGGCGTCGGGGGTCTTGGCGGGCGCGTCGAGTTTTCGGGTGTCGAGAGTCTCGGTGGATGCGTCGGTGTCTGGAGCATCGGCTTCGGTGGATGCGTCGGAGTTTCGGGCGCTGAGGGCTTCGGTGGATGCGTCGGAGTTTCGGGGGCCGAGGGCCTCGGTGGATGCGTCGCTGTCCGGGGCGTCGGCGGCCTTGGTGGGCGTGTCGGCGTTCCAAGCACTGGGGGCCTCGGTGGGCGCGTCGGAGTGCGAAGGCGGGCGGAGCCTGCGTAGTACGACCGTGAGGCGGGCCCCGCTGGTGCCCAGGCCGTGTACGAGGTTCTGCAGGGCGGGCAGCAGGGACTGGGTGACGTAGGCGAGCGCGCCGATCAGGGCACCCGCGGTCACGCCGTGGGCGAGCAGCCAGGGCGCGGTGGCCAGCAGCAGCACCAGGGGCAGCTGGCCGCCGACCGCCAGGGCCGCCACCCGTACCACGCTCCAGCGGGCCAGGGCCCGGGCGGCCCGGAACTCGCCGTCGACGTGCTTCCCGACGCGCTCGGCCATGTACTCTTCGGCGCCCGCCGCCGTGACGTCCCGCAGTCCCGGGCACATCTCACCCAGTTCTGCCGCGAGGGCCTCGTCGGCGACGAGGAAGGCCTCCTGCCGGCGGGCCAGCGGGCGCAGGGTCGCCGCGAACAGGCCCAGTCCGGCGAGGAGCGGGGGCACGACGACCAGCAGCAGCGGTGGCGCGAGGGTGCACAGCCCGGCGAGGGCGCCGGCGACCGTGAACACGAACGAGCGGGACACCATCACCAGCCCGGCGAGGGTGTCCCGGGCGATCTCCACCTGCTGGGTCAGCCCTGACAGCGCCCGCCGGTCCGCCTCCCGCACCCCGCGCGCCACCACCCCCGTCACCAGCCGGTCCCGCACCGGCTCCACCAGGTCGGCGACCACCCCGTACACCCGGCGCGTCCCGAACGCCCCGACGCCCACACCGAGCGCGGCCGCCGCGAGCCACAGCAGACCGGTCCGGGCGTCCCCGGCCAGGAACCCGGCGTCCAGCGCGCGGGCCAGGGCGTACCCGAGGAGGAAGGTCTGCCCGGCCTCCAGCACCGACCAGAACGCGAGGCGCGCCAGCACCGGCCGGCGCACCTGGAGCAGCCCTCCGATCACCGCGCAGCCCCCTCGGCCACCCGCGCTCCGAACACCGCTCGGTACTCCGGATCCCGCCACAGCTCCGCGTGCGTTCCCACCGCCCGCACCCTGCCTTCGTCCAGCCAGGCCACGGTGTCCGCGCGGGCCGCCGTCGCCGCGCGGTGGGCGACGATCAGACGGGTCGGTCCGGGGCCCGGGGCCAGCAGGGACTCGGTGATGCGGTGTTCGGTGACCGTGTCCAGGCTGGAGAGGGCGTCGTCGAGGATCAGCAGCCGGCCGGGGTGTGCGAAGGCGCGGGCGAGGCCCAGGCGCTGGGCCTCGCCGCCGGAGCGCGGGGAGTCGGTGAGGCGGGTCGCGTAGCCGGCGGGCAGACGGCGGATGTAGGCGTCGGCCTGTGCCCGGCGGGCGGCGGAGCGGAGTTCGGCGGGGGAGGGGACGGTGCGGCCGAAGGCGATGGTGTCCTCGACGGTCGTACCGAGGAGGGCCGGGCGGGCGAAGGCGTAGGTGACGGCCCGGCGCAGCTCGCCGTGGGGGAGGGCGGGCAGCGGAACGCCGTCGAGCAGGACCTCCCCGGCGTCCGGATCGGTGAGGCGGCCCGCGAGGGCGGCCAGCAGGGACTTGCCCGTGCCCGAGCGGCCGACGACCGCGAGGGCGGTGCCGCCGGGGACGGTCAGATCGAGGCTGTCGAGGACGGCGCGGCCGCCCCGGTGGGCCGTGACCTGGCGCAGTTCCAGGTGGCCGGGGCCCGGTGGGAGCGGGCGGGTGCCGTGAGTGGGCGCCGGGTACGCGGTCACCTCGCCGAGGCGCCGGGCGGACGCGCGGGCCCGGGTGAGGGCGGCGAGCTGTCCGACCAGTACGCCGACACCGGTCGCGAGGACCGCGTAGCGGGAGGCGGCGAGGACCTCGCCGACCGAGATCCGGTGCCGGGAGAGCAGGAAGCCCGCGACCGCCACGACGGCGAGCTGGAGCAGGGGGCCCACGGTGACCGCCTGGGCTGCCGCCCGGCCCTGCACCCGCCACATACGGTGCCCGGCGCGAGCGAGTCCGGGCAGCGGGCGCAGGACACGGGCCGTCTCCCGGTCCTGGAGGCCGGCCGCCGCGATCGTCCGCCGCCCGTCGACCGCCTCCGCCAGCGCGCCGGCGATCCGGCCCTGCTCCCGCTGGTACTCGGCCACGCACGCCGAGGTGTCCCGGGTGAAGGCCCGCAGCAGCAGGGCGAGTACGGGTGCCCCGGCCAGGAACACGGCCGCCAGCCAGGGGTCGACGACGCCGAGCGCGACCACGCCCCCGACCGGACCGGCGAACGCGGCCAGCAGCGCGGCGAGGGCTGCGGGCCCGGTGCCGGCCTGCGTGGCGTTCCCGACCAGCCGGGCGACCAGGTCCCCGGCGCCGAACCGGGTCGTCGCGCGCGGTCCCAGCGCCAGCACATGCGCGGTCAGCCGGCTGCGCAGCCCGGCCGTGGCCCGGGCGTCGACGGTCCCGGCGAGTACGCTCGCGCAGGCGTCCAGCAGGGCGAGCAGCAGTACCAGGGCGGCGGCCCGGGCCACCCAGCCGGCCGCCGGGGCGCCCGCCAGCAGCAGGTCCAGGGCGCGGCCCAGCACGGCGGGCAGCAGCAGCCCCGCCGCCGTGGCGGCCGTACTCACCAGGCACAGGACGGCACAGCGCGCCCCGGCGTGGCGCAGCGCGGTGCGCGAAAGGTCTCGGGGAGGTTCGGGAGGTGCTGTCATCGGCCGCGGGCCTCGCCTCGGGTGACGGCTTCGGGCGAAGGCCCCGGACGGACCCCCTCCCGCAGGAGAGGGCCGCCCGGAGCCGGATTCGCGATGCGGTCAGAGACAGAGCAGAACGCTCGCCGCCGACACGCACGACAGGAGGCTCACCGTGCTGGCGCCGCCGCCGTCGTGACGCTCTTCGGACTCCAGGGTCTGCAGGTCGAGAAGGGCCATAGTGTGTCCTTTCCGGGGACCGAGCGGTCCCCCCGGTGTTGTTGGGGACGGGGTTGTGTCACGGCTCCGTCAGCGTGCGGAGCCGCGTGCGGGGGCCGCCGGTGGCGGCGGGAGGAACGGCAGGTGGGCCGCGCGGTCGCCGTCGAGGGCGGCCGTCAGCGCGAGCAGACACCCGGCGGTTCCGGTGGCGAGGTCCATGGAGAGCCGCATCATCTGGTGCCCGGGGAAGGCGAGTTGGCCCTGGTAGGCCATCGCGAACCAGCCGAGTCCGTCGATCTGGGCGGCGAGCCGCTCCGGGTCGGCGCCGGTGCGGGCGAGGTGCAGGATCATCCCGGCGCGGCCCTGGAAGAGGCCCGGCTGGGCGTAGAAGCGTGAGGTGGCGGCCGTCAGGACGGCCGCGCGGGCCCGTTCGAAGACCCCGGTCGGGTCGGTGCCGTGGGCGAGCCAGTCGTCGAGGACCAGCCCGATCCCGGCGCTGCCGTCGCCCAGGTAGGGGAGCGTGCGCCAGCCCTCGTCGACCTCCAGACCGCCGCCCTTCTGCACCACACAGCGGTCCAGGTCCCGGCGCAGCGCCTCGCCGGCCGCGGCCAGCAGACGTGGCTCGCCGGTCCGTTCGTACCGCCGCAGCAGGAACAGCGCGGGCCCGGTCGCGCCCCGCAGCAGCCCGGCGCGCCGCCCGGGCGTGTCCGGGAGCGGTTCGGCGAGCCGTCGTACGAGGATCTCGGCGGCCTCCGCGGCCCGCTCGCGCAGTTCCGGCTCGCCGGCCGAGTCGGCGAGGGCGTCAAGGACCAGACCCAGACCGGCCAGGCCGCCGTGCAGGTCGGAGGAGAGGTTGCGCCAGTTCTCCCGGAGGACGCCTGCCATGAGCTCCAGGGCGCGTTGCCGGTGGCCGAGCCCGTCCAGGACATGGGCGACGCCCGCGAGACCGTCGTACAGGCCGAGCGGGGTGCCGGGCGGCGGCGGTGCGGTGTGGTCGAGCAGCCAGCGCTCGCCCTCGTCGTAGCGTTCTGCGCCGGCCCGGTCCAGGGCGTACAGCACGCCGGCCGCGCCGTGCGCGAGGCCGAGCCCGCCGCCGTCGCCGAACTGGGCGATGTCACCGGGGAAGAGCCGGTCGTCGCGCTCGGGTGTCGCGGCGGCGAGGATCGCCTTGACCATCGAGTCGCGGCTGTGCGGCCAGTCCGCCGGTACGACGGGACGCGCGGCCGGCGTGCCCCGGGTGATCTCTGCGACCGCGTCGTCCAGGAAGGCCCGCGGCACGTCCGGGAACTGCCCGGCGATCACGTCCGCGAGATGGGCCGCCTTGCCGCGGTCGACGACGAACAGGGTGGTGACCGGCAGGAACAGGGCGAGCCGCAGACAGGCCAGCGCATAGCGGTCGACCTCGACGCCCCTGCGGTCCGGCGGGGCGAAGAAGCCGGGGTGGGCGACGATCTGACGGCCGTTCTCCTCGACGGGCGCGGCCGCCTCGAAGTCGATGAGGAACACCGACTCCTCGTCGGGTCCGACCATGATGTTGAAGACATGCAGGTCGTTGAAGACGATCCCGCGTGCGTGCACCGCCTCCACGGCCTCCGCCACCTTCCCGTGGATGCGCAGCGCCCACTCCGTGTAGGCGCGTACGGCCGCCGGGTCCGGGTCCGCGGTGAGCAGCGGATGCCGTTCGGCGAAGAAGGCGTTGAGCGGGCGTCCCTCCAGGAAGTCCATCACCAGGAACCGGTGGTCGCCCAGCGTGAACCAGTCCCGCACCTCGGGCACCACCCCGGTGCCGGCCGCCGCCTCGAGGGCGGCCTTCTCCCGGCCCAGTCGAGCGACGGCGTCGGCGCCGTCGGCCGCGAGTCCCGCGTGCGGCCGCCCCTCCTTGAGCACCACCCGCCGCCCGTCCCGCGTGTCGGTCCCGGCGTACACCCCGCCGCCGTTGGAGAAGTGCAGCGCCTTCTCGATCCGGTACGGCAGCTCGCCGACCGTCGTGGCGTCCCGCGCCGCCAGCTGTGGCCGCAGGAACTCCGGCAGCGTCACCCACTCCGGCACCTGGAAGGAGGGCGCCCGCCGGTCCGGCACCAGCTTCCCCGCGCCGTCCCGCACCGCCGTCACCAGCGAACCGCGCTCGTCGACGACATAGGTGCGCGCGAAGGCGCCGTAGCGGACGTACAGCGGCCCCTCGTTCCAGCGCAGGTCGGTCAGGATGTACGGCCCCTCGAAACCCCCCAGGAGCGCACCCAGCTCGCACAGCACCTCCTGCAGCCGTTCCTCGTCGGCCGGGTAGACCGTCACGAACTTGCCGCTGGTGTCGCGACCCGCGTACTTGGCGTTGCGCAGATGCAGCAGATGCGGTCCCGGAACGAACTTGAACGGGATGCGGCGCGGCACGCAGTAGTCCCACACGATCGCGGCGATCCGCTCCGCGTTCGCCCGGGTCGCCGAGGAGTGGATCTTCCAGCCCTGGGCCGGCGACGGCAGCGGCGCACCGTCGGCACCGAGCGGCGTCATGGTCAGCCAGTCGCCGGACCGCGCCGCGTGCCAGCCCTTCGGCACCGCACGACGTGCCGTCGCGAACAGCGGCTCCGTCTGCGACCCGCCCGTCCCGAGCCGGTCGGGCGTGTCGTAGAAGTGCTCGTCGGCGAGCGCGTACACCTCGTACCGCCTGTCCATCCGCCTCCCCTTCTGTGGCCCGGCCCCGACACTCGCAGGCGCCACACGGTCGCGGACAGTCATGTCTGTCACGAGGTCACCGTGCGGAACGCACGGGTCAAGACATGTTCGGTTCCTTTCGAGCACGGCGGCCCCGGCTACGGCAGAACGGCCACAGGGGCTGCGCGGACGCCCCATAAGCGCTGTAATGGCGGCGTGGTCAGTGAGGGCGCTGCGGTACGCGGAACCAGAACGGAGCGCGTCGAAATCGCCCTCGAAACGCTCACGGGCGATCCCGGCGCACCCGACCGGCTTCGCCGCGTCCTCGAACAGGCGCTGGTGTTCGCCGGTGCGGCGTTCGCCGGGGTCTACACGCCCGGCGACGACGGAACCGTGCTGCGCCTGGCCGACTCGGCCGGGCTGCCCCGTACGTTCTTCGGGCTCCGCGACGCCTACCCGGCCGTGGGGCACTCCCCGGCCGCCGAGGTCCACGGCACCGGGCGGTCCCGCTGGCTGGGACCCGGGGAACTGGCCGACTTCCCGGACGCCCGGCGGACCCCGTCCCCTGAGTTCTCGCTGGCGGTCCTGCCGGTGCCCGGCCGCGCCGGACTTCTGGCAGTCGTCAGCGAACGGGAGGGCGGGTTCGGCCCCGAGGACCGCGCCTGCCTGGAACTGATCGCCGACGCGATCGCCCTGCCCGCCCCGCTCCCCACGGTCGCCGACAACGGCGAACTGCCCGCCGACGCGTTCAGCCTCGCCATGGACACCGGCCGGATCGAGGTCGGCGACGGCATCCTCGGCCTCTTCGACATGAGCCGGGACGATTTCGACGGCAAGGTCGAGACACTGCTGGGCCGTACCGTGCCCGAGGACGTGCCCGCCCTGATGTCCGTCGTCGAGGCCGACCACATGTCCATCGGGGACCGCGAGCTGGAGTTCCGGATCCTGGAGCCCTCCGGCTCGCCCAGGTGGCTGCGGCTGCGCGGCCGCATGGTGCCGGCCGGCGAGGGGCACCCCGCCAGGCTGGCCGGCACCGTCGCCGACGCCTCCACGCTCCGCTCCGACGTCACCGATGTGGCCCGCGTGCAGCGGCTCGCCGCCGCGCTGGCCACTGCCGGCACGGTCAAGGATGTCAGTCAGGCCGTGGTCACCGCCCTGCGCGGACCGCTGAAGGCCGACCGCATAGCCCTGGCCGAACTGGACAACGACCGTCTCGTCGTCACCGTCCTGGACCCGCCCGACGCCGAGTCCTGGCCCGAACTGTGGCGCAGTGAATGGCGCACCGAATGGCCCGACGCGCCGGTGCGCGCCATGCCCACCCTCGCGGCCGCCCTGCGCGAGGGCCGCCCCCGGATCTGGCCCGCCCGTACCGCCCTGGAGCCCGCCCTCGCCGAGGTCGGCCCCGGCGGACTCGCCGTCCTCCCGCTGCCCGCCGGCGGCCGGATGGCGGGCGTCTGCCTGATCGGCTGGGACAGCCCGCACGACTTCGGCCACGACGAACGCGCCCTGCTCACCGCCTCCGCCGGCCTCGCCGGCGAGGCCCTGGTGCGCGCCCACGCCTTCGACGCCGAGCACGAACTCGTCGGCATGCTCCAGCGATCTCTGCTGCCCCGCCGGCTGCCCCGGCTGCCCGGCGGGGCCGCCGTCGCCCGCTACCTGCCCACCACCGAGGGCCTGGAGGTCGGCGGCGACTGGTACGACGTCATCCTGCTGACCGACAACCACGTCGCCCTTGTCATCGGCGACGTCCAGGGCCACAGCGCGGCCGCCGCCGCCCTGATGGGCCAGATGCGTACCGCGCTGCGCGCCTACGCCGCCGAGGGCCACACCCCCGACGTGGTCGTCTCGCACGCCAACCGGCTCCTCATGGACATGGAGAGCGACCTCTTCGCCACGTGCTGCTACGTCGACGTCGACATGGAGGCCGGCACCGCCTGGTGTGTGCGCGCCGGGCATCTGCCGCCGGTCCTGCGTCACCCGGACGGTGCCACCGAGGTCGTCCGGACCGACGGCGGCCCCCCGCTCGGCGTGGTCGCCCAGGCCGATTTCCCCATGACCCAGCTCAGCCTGCGCCCCGGCACCCTGCTCGCGCTCACCACCGACGGCCTGGTCGAGTCCCCCGGGGCCGACATCGACGACGGCATGCGGCGCTTCGCCCGCGACCTCGGCGTCTCCGACCCCACTCACCTGGGCCTGGTCGCCGACGCCCTGCTCGGCAACGCCCGCCGCGTCGACGACGTCGCCCTGCTGCTGATGCGCTACGACGGCATGGCCGTGCTGCCGCTGCGGGAGAGCTGGACCGTGTGGCGGGTCCCGGAGGCGGCCCGGCACGCCCGCCGCTTCAGCCGCCGCACCCTTCGCTCCTGGGGTGTCACCGACGACGCCATGGACGCGGTCCTGCTGGTCGTCTCCGAACTCGTCACCAACGCCCTGATCCACACCGACGGCCCGGTCCGGCTCGATCTGACCCTGGTCGACCACCGGCTGCGGATCGCCGTCGCCGACGCCTCGCCGCGCAGCCCGGTGAAACCCGCGAACATCGGCTGGGAGGCCACGGGCGGGCGCGGCATCCTCCTCGTGGAGGCCATATCGGCCACCTGGGGGACCGTGCCGGTCAGCGGCGGCAAACAGGTGTGGGCGGACCTCGTCCTCGACGCCGGATGAGCGCCACACGGGTGCATGTCCGGCCGTCTCGGGAGGCGGCGCGGCTCGACCCTTCTTAGGGTCTTGACGTGGCTCACACCTTCGAAGAACTCGTGGCGAAGCACCGCGCGGCCGACGCGGCCCACGAAAAGGTCCTGGAACTGCGGGACACCTACGGACCCCCGGCCCTGCAGCAGCCCGGCGGCGTCCAGTCCGAGACCTATGAGACCGCCCTGCGCGCCTGGCGCGACCTGGCCCGTGACGAACTGACCGCGGTGAGCGAGTACGCCCGCGACGAGGGCCGGCCGCGCTCCGAGGTGGAGGCGGAGGTGGAACGCGCGGCGGCCCTGCCGGAGGACTCCTGAGCCGCGACGGCGCGTGCGCCGAAATTACCGACAAAAAGGGCGAGATGCCAGTTCAGGGCACCTCGTGGCCACGTGACGTCCGTGCCAAGGCCATACTGTCGTAACCAATCAGGGAAACAGAAGAACGTCTCAATCAGATGTTCACCTCTAAGGTGTAGTGAATGAAGGCTTTGGTGCTCTCCGGCGGTGCCGGCACACGGCTGCGGCCGATCACCCACACATCGGCGAAACAGCTCGTGCCGGTGGCGAACAAACCCGTGCTGTTCTACGGGCTCGAATCCCTTGCCGCCGCGGGCGTCACCGAGGTCGGGATGATCGTCGGCGACACCGCCGCCGAGATCGAGGAAGCGGTCGGCGACGGGTCGAAGTTCGGCCTGGACGTCACCTACATCCCCCAGGAGCGCCCGCTGGGCCTGGCCCACGCGGTGCTGATCGCGCGGGAGTTCCTCGGCGACGACGACTTCGTCATGTACCTCGGCGACAACTTCATCGTCGGCGGCATCAGCGGACTGGTCGACGAGTTCCGCGAGACCCGTCCCGACGCCCAGATCCTCCTCACCCATGTGCCCAACCCGCGGGCCTTCGGCGTCGCCGAACTCGACGCCGACGGCCAGGTGATCGGCCTGGAGGAGAAGCCGCAGGAGCCCAAGAGCGATCTCGCCCTGGTCGGCGTCTACCTCTTCACGGCCGCCATCCACGACGCCGTGCGCGCCATCAAGCCGTCCTGGCGCGGCGAGCTGGAGATCACCCACGCCATCCAGCACCTCATCGACCAGCGTGCCGACGTGCACTCCACGGTGATCAAGGGCTACTGGAAGGACACCGGCAACGTCGTCGACATGCTGGAGGTCAACCGGACCGTCCTTGAGGGCATGGAGCCGCGCATCGACGGCGAGGTCGACGAGGCCAGCCAGATCGTCGGCCGGGTGGTCGTCGAGGCGGGCGCCCGCGTCACCAACTCGCGAATCGTCGGCCCCGCCGTGATCGGCGCCGGGACCGTCGTCGGCGACTCCTACGTGGGCCCCTTCACGTCCGTCGCCGAGAACTGCCGGATCACCGAGAGTGAGCTGGAGTTCTCCATAGTGCTGCGGGACTCCTCCATCGACGGGGTGGGCAGGATCGAGTCCTCGCTGATCGGCCGGCATGTCGAGGTGACCCCGGCACCCGGCACCCCCAGTGCCCACCGCCTCGTTCTCGGAGACCACAGCAAGGTGCAGATCCGTTCATGAACCTCCTCGTCACCGGCGCCGCCGGCTTCATCGGCTCCACGTACGTCCGCGGCCTCCTCGCCGACAGCGCTCCTGACGCGCCGCACATCACCGTGCTGGACAAGCTCACCTACGCGGGCACCCTCACCAACCTGCCCGAGTCGCATCCCCGCCTGACCT
This sequence comes from Streptomyces sp. NPDC096040, assembly GCF_040303265.1. Classification (NCBI taxonomy): domain Bacteria; kingdom Bacillati; phylum Actinomycetota; class Actinomycetes; order Kitasatosporales; family Streptomycetaceae; genus Streptomyces; species Streptomyces sp. NPDC096040. Next base: position 293,730 of record NZ_JBEOTA010000002.1, on the reverse strand, counting down.
TCGTGCAGGGCGACATATGCGACGCCGAGCTGGTGGACAAGCTCATGGCCGAGGCCGACCAGGTGGTGCACTTCGCCGCCGAGTCGCACGTGGACCGCTCCATCGACGGGGCCGGCGCGTTCGTCCGCACCAATGTGCTGGGCACCCAGACCCTGCTCGACGCGGCCCTGCGGCACGGCGTCGGCCCGTTCGTGCACGTCTCCACCGACGAGGTCTACGGCTCCATCGAGACCGGCTCCTGGCCCGAGACCCACCCGCTCCAGCCGAACTCGCCGTACTCCGCGTCCAAGGCCTCCTCGGACCTGCTCGCGCTGGCCTTCCACCGCACCCACGGCCTGGACGTCCGCGTCACCCGCTGCTCCAACAACTACGGGCCGCACCAGTTCCCCGAGAAGGTCATCCCGCTCTTCGTGAGCAACCTCCTCGACGGCAGGAACGTTCCGCTCTACGGCGACGGCAGCAACGTCCGCGACTGGCTCCACGTCGAGGACCACTGCCAGGGCATCGAGCTGGTCCGCACCGGCGGCCGGGCCGGCGAGGTCTACAACATCGGCGGCGGCACCGAGCTCAGCAACAAGGAACTCACCGGTCTGCTTCTGGAAGCCTGCGGGGCCGGCTGGGACCGCGTCGACCACGTCGCCGACCGCAAGGGCCACGACCAGCGCTACTCCGTCGACTGGAGCAAGATCCACGACGAGCTGGGCTACACCCCCAAGCACGACTTCACCTCAGGACTCGCCGCCACCGTCGCCTGGTACCGCGACAACCGGGACTGGTGGGAGCCGCTGAAGGAGCGCGCCGCCCTCGAATCCCGCAAGGAGCAGGAGAAGCACTGATGAAGTGGCTCGTCGCCGGAGCGGGCGGGATGCTCGGCCACGACATGGTCGAGGAACTCACCCGCCGGGGTGCGGAGGTCGTGGCCCTCGGCCGCGCCGGACTCGACATCACCAGCGCCGACTCGGTGGAGTCGGCACTCGCCGGGCACCGGCCCGACCTGGTGGTGAACTGCGCCGCGTACACGGCCGTCGACGACGCCGAGACCGACGAGGAGCGGGCCCTGCTGATCAACGGCGAGGGCCCGCGCCTGCTGGCCCGCGCCGCCGCCCGGCACGGTGCCCGCCTCGTCCATGTCTCCACGGACTACGTCTTCGACGGCCACGCCCGCACCACCCCGTACGCCGAGGACCATCCCACGGACCCGCGCACCGCCTACGGACGCACCAAGCTCGCCGGCGAGCGGGCCGTCCTGGCGGAGCTCCCGGGCACGAGCGCGGTGGTCCGCACGGCCTGGCTGTACGGCACCCACGGCAAGAGTTTCGTGCGCACGATGATCGAGCTGGAGTCCCGCCGGGACACCCTCGACGTCGTGGACGACCAGCGTGGACAGCCCACCTGGAGCGCGGACCTGGCCGCCCGGATCGCCGACCTCGGCCCCCGTCTCGGGCCGGACGACCGCGCGCACGGTGTCTTCCACGGCACCAACTCCGGCGCGGCCACCTGGTGCGAGCTGGCCCGGGAGGTGTTCCGCCTCCTCGGCGCCGACCCGGAACGGGTGCGCCCCACCACCAGTGAGGCGTTCGTCCGGCCGGCCCCCCGCCCCGCGTACAGCGCCCTCGGCCACGACCGGTGGGCCGAGGCCGGTCTGGAGCCGCTGCGGGACTGGCGGGCGGCCCTGCATGAGGCACTGCCGCTCCTCCGCAAGGAGATCTCCCTGTAGAAGAACTGTGGGGCACCCCCGGGGTGCCCCACAGCCGTCTATACCGGACCGGCTTTTCCGCACTCTGTTGCGTTCACCACTTGTGGATCCGACTTCGTCACTACGATGATGCTTTGAATGCCATGTGAACCGGGTGCGGAAAGGACAAGTCTCGCGATGTCGATCCGAGCGACCGTGAAGTCCGTATTGGGTGAGAAGAATGTGCGGGTGTTGCGAAGGCTGAAGCGGCGTATCTCAGGTCGGCCGCCGGTCGGGTCGGCCAAGCCGGCGCCTCCGACCGGGCTCGACGCGATCTCCGGGGATCTCAACAAACTCGCCCAGCACTTCAAGACGGACAAGTGGGGAATACACCGCTACACACAGCACTACCAGCGCCATCTCGAGCACCTGAGGAACGAGTCGTTCAACCTGCTGGAAATCGGCATCGGCGGCTACAACAGGCCAGGTCAGGGCGGTGCTTCGCTGCGCATGTGGAAGCAGTTCTTCCCGAAGGCGCGAATTTTCGGAATGGACATCCAGGACAAGTCATTTGTCGACGAGGACCGCATCACGACGTTCATCGGAGACCAGTCCGATCCGTCGTCCCTGAACGCAGTCGCCGACAAGATCGGTGAGCTGGACGTCATCATCGACGACGGCAGTCACCGTAGTCCGCATGTGCTCACGACGTTCGCGACGCTCTTCCCCCGTCTCAAGGACGGTGGCATCTACATCGTCGAGGACACGCAGTCGTCGTACTGGCCCGAATGGCAGGGCAGCGAGGATCTGGATGCCGCGCACACCAGTATGGGGATGCTGAAGCGGCTGGTGGACGGGCTGAATTACGAGGAATTCGTCGTCGAGAACTATCAGCCGACGTACACGGACCTCAATGTGGTGGCCGTGCACTTCTACCACAACCTGGTGATCATCGAAAAAGGCAGGAATGCCGAGGGCAGCAACAAGCGCAGCGCGCTGAAGCAGCGTTACGCCAGGTCCTGACACCGCTCGCCCGAGGGGGGCCGAGCCACGGCTCGGCCCCCCTCGGCGTGCTCAGGCCCGCAACCGCTCGTAGTACGCCAGGCAGTCCGCGTACGTCGGCAGCAGCCCGGACGCCTCAGCCTCCGCCAGCGACGGCGCCTCGGCGTCCTTCTCCGACAGCACCGGCTCGAAGCCCTCGGGCCACTCGATTCCCAGCTCGGGGTCGAGCGGGTTGATGCCGTGTTCGCGGCCCGGCGCGTACCCGGCCGAGCACAGGTACACCACCGTCGCGTCGTCGGTCAGCGCCATGAACGCGTGCCCGAGGCCCTCCGAGAGGAACACGGCGTGCCGGTTCTCCTCGTCGAGCCGCACCGCCTCCCAGCGGCCGAAGGTGGGGGAGCCGACCCGGATGTCCACGACGACGTCCAGCACGGCCCCGCGTACGCACTTGACGTACTTGGACTGGCTCGGCGGTACGTCGGCGAAGTGGATGCCGCGCAGCACGCCCCGCCGGGAGACCGAGCAGTTGGCCTGCGCGAGGTCGAGATCGTAGCCGAGGGCCTCGCGGAACTCCGCGGCCCTGAACCACTCGTGGAAGCTGCCCCGGTCGTCGGGGAAGGCCTTGGGCTCCTGGACCCAGGCGCCTTCGATGTTCAGCGGTCGCACGGTTCTTACTTGCCTTCCTGTCGTGCGGGCCTGCCCCGGCCCAGGGCCCTGACCAGTGCGCGGCGCACCGGCAGCGGCAGCCGGCGGGCGAGGCGGCGTGCCGCGCTCGGCCTGGGCTTCGGCTTGGCGGCGGGCCTGGGCGCGGCCGCCGCGGGCTTCTTCGGGGCCTGCTTGACCACCTTCAGGCCCTCGGGGGAGTTACGGACGACGAGCGGCAGTGTGAAGAAGCGCGGCTCGGTCGCGTCCGCGACCAGGCACAGGGCGAGCCGCCAGCCGCCCTCCTGCAGCGAACGCACCGGCAGCGGGGCGTCCAGCACCGCTCCGCCGCCCCCGGCGGGCGACAGCGTGGCGGGCACCTCCAGCACCTCGGCGGCGGGCTTCGGGCCGGTCAGCCGGACCGACGCCTTGACGTCACCGGCGACATGGAAGGGCAGCACCGCGCGCAGCCGGTCGCCCGCGACGGTGAAGTCCTCCGGCTTGAACTCGCCGAAGCCCAGCCGCTTGCTCGCCAGGTCGACGTCCAGTGCGAAGTTGTCCTTGACCGTCCAGTACGGCAGTACCCGGCGGCCGCCGACCACACCCGGGGACGGCATCGCGGGGAACGGCTCCCTGGACACCGGGAAGAGCCGGTGCTCCCGCGTCCAGCCGCCGATCGTCAGCCGGACGAACGCGTCCCACAGCCCCGGCGGCAGCGCCTGGCCGCTGGCCGCGGTCCCCGGGTCCACGGTGGCCATGGCCCGCACGACAAGGCGGACGCGGTCCGGCTCGCCCTCGGCGGGCAGCGTCTCGCGGGTGATCTCGACCGGCTGGAAGAACTGGGCGTGCGTCTCGCGCTCGCGCACCACCAGGTCGACGTTGGCCTTCTCGAAGCGGGCGGCGGTGCCGCGCTCCAGCCGGTCGACGGCGTCGGCGGCCGACGCCGCCGGGCCGTCGGGCGAGGTGACGGCGGTGTCGGCCGGATAGGTCTTCGGCGCGCCGTCGGCGGTGTACTCGGCGCTGAAGTCGACCTTCAGTGCGCCGCCGTCCCAGGTGACGCTCTCCAGGGCCGTCGACGGGGCGACGGACGCCTCCCACTCGGCGACGGCGACCACGTCCTCGTACCGGCCGGCCGCGGCCAGCTCGGCGACGACCCGCTGGGCGGGGCCGAGCAGGGCGAACACGGAGGGGCCCATGCGCTCGGCGATCACCTTGTGGATCTCGTCGAAGAGTTCCTTGCGGTAGTCGTCCGGCAGTTTGAGGAACCGCTTGCCGCGCAGCCGCTCGGTCATCTCGTTGTTCAGCCAGCGCCGGAACATCCGGTCGCGCCTGGCGCCGGGCTCGGTGTAGCGCTCGACGACGTCGAGGGCCTCGCGCAGGTTGGCGAAGTAGCCCACCGGGTCGAAGCGCTGGAAGCCGGCGTTGGAGGCGTCCTCGCGCTTGAGGTGGTAGTAGCAGACGTAGTCGCTGAGCACGGAGATGTTCGACGCGCGCAGGTACGCCTCGGCGACGAAGACATGGTCCTCCAGACGCCGTCTGCCCTCGGGGAAGCGCAGCCCGATGCGGTCCAGGAAGGACCGGCGCAGCATCTTGTGCGGGGTGAGGCTGTCCATGATCGGGGCGTTCTCGACGGTGGCCCGCGGGTGGTTGCGCCGGAAAAGCTCCACCGGCACCGGACGGCCCTTGCCGGCCATCTTGCCGATGATCAGATCGGCCTCGTTCGCGACGCCGTAGTCGTACATCCGCTCCAGGGCTTCGTCGCCGAGGAAGTCGTCGTTGTCGACGAACATCACGAACTCGCCCTTGGAGGCCGCGATGCCGACGTTGCGGGGCTTGCCGGACCAGCCGGAGGGCTCCTGGTGGATGACGTGGACGTGCGGGTGCTCGGCGGCGAGCGCGTCGAGCCGGGCCGGGGTCTCGTCGCTGGAGCCGTCGTTCACGAAGATCACTTCGTACTCGTCGCGCGGCAGCGACTGCCGCAGCACCGAGGCGATGCAGTCCTCGATATAGGGCCCCGGATTGTAGACAGGGACGACAACACTGACCTTGACCGGCATCCGGCTTCCTAGCCCCCTGGATAAGCCGTCCGTTCTCCTGGACGGCACGTACATGTGGCCGAATGCTAACCCGGTCTTGGCCTCGGGTGTGTCCCACCCCTTGGTCAAGACCGGGTCGTGAAGGGTCAGCCGTGCGTCAAGATGCCTGCTCAGCCGTGTGTCTTGGCGAGCAGCTCAAGGACCTCGGCGGTGCTGCCGGACTCGCCGAGCCGCGGAAAGATCCGCTCCATGCTGCCGCGGTGCGCCTCGGGGTCGGCGTCGGCCATGGCGTCCGTGGCGAGCGTCACGTGGTAGCCGTGCGCATAGGCGTCGCGGGCGGTCGACTCCACCCCGATGCTGGTGGCGATGCCGGTCAGGACGATCTGGGTGACGCCCCGGCGGCGCAGCTGGACGTCCAGGTCGGTGCCGTGGAAGGCGCTCCAGTTGTGCTTGGTGACGAGAATGTCGCCGTCGTGGCCGGAGAGTTCGGCGACGACGGTGTCCCAGCCCTCCGGGAAGGCGAGCCCGCGCGGCTGGCGCTCGGTGCGGCCCGGGACGGCGTCGGCGCCGTCGGCGGCGAAGGACACCCGGACCAGGACCACGGGCAGGTTCTGGGCGCGGAAGGCGTCGGCGAGCTCGACGGTACGGGCCACGACCTCGGCTCCGGAGTACGGCTGGGTGGGCATGCCCACGATGCCCTGCTGGAGGTCGACGACGACAAGGGCGGTACGCGGGTCGAGGGTGCTCAGAGACATGGGGTGGATCAGGCCTTTCGGGGGGCTTGACGGGGTCGGGGGGTGAGCCGGGCCAGGGAGCGGTCCGGCAGGGTGATCGCCAGCAGCAGTGCGGAGCCGGCGAGCATGAACAGGGCCAGGCCGTGCAGCCCGCCCGTGTCGGCGCGGTGCGGGTAGAACGCCGCGGTGGCGGCGGAGGCACCCAGCGCGCCGAGGTACATGAAGGTGCGCAGCAGCCCGGCGGCGGAGCCGATCCGCTCCGGGTCGGCCTGCCGGTACAGCGCGTTCTGCGCGGCGAGACCGAGCAGACCCTGCGGTATGCCCAGCAGCACCCCGGTGGCGAGCAGCATCCAGACCGGGCTGTGGGCGTCGAACAGCAGCAGCGCCGCGCAGCCCGCGAGCTGCAGCACGGAGCCGACGAGCAGCTTGGCGCGGATCGCCTCACGGCGGCCGGTGAGCGTGGAGACGACCAGCGCGGCGACCGACAGCGGCAGCAGCACGAGCCCCGCGGTGGAGGCGCTGAGCCCGCGGCCCTCCTCCAGCCACTGTGTGTAGCCGTACAGGAAGGCGTAGGAGGTGACGCAGCCGAGGAACTGACGTACGTAGGTGGCGATGAGCGGGCCGTTGCCGCCAAGGACGCGCAGGTCGACGAACGGGTCAGGCACGCGCAGTTCCCGGGCGGCGAAGGCGACGGCCACGACCAGGGTCAGGGCCGGCAGGTACCAGCGGTCGAGCCGCGGGTCCATCAGGAAGAGCATCAGGGAGACCAGCAGGACGGCGAAGAGGGCCATGCCGGGGAGGTCCATGCTCTGGCGCCGCTCGGCGGGGTCGGCCTTCGGCAGCCACAGGACGCCCAGGACCAGACAGGCCGCCGAGAGCGGCACGTTCACGGTGAACACCAGGTGCCAGCCGCCGGCGCCGATCAGCAGCCCGCCCAGCGTCGGGCCGATCACGGCCACGGTCTGCCCCGACACGGCGAGCGCGGTGAGTACCCCGGCCGGGCTGTCCCGCCCGGTGCGTTCGGCCTCGCTCCTGGTCAGCCGCATCGCCGCCGGAAACGCCGCCGACGTGCCGAAACCGAGCAGTACCCGCGCGGCGATCAGCACACCCAGCGAGGGCGCCAGCGCGCCCATCAGTCCGGCGACGCCCACCAGGCCCGTGGCGAGGAGGTACAGCCGGCGCGGCCCGTACATGTCCACCAGTCGCCCGATCACCGGCTGGCCCACGGCCGTCGCCAGGTAGAGCGCGGAGACCAGCCACACCGTCTCGGCGGGCGGTGCCCCGAAGGCGATGCCGATCGGCACCAGGGCCACGGCGATCATCGAGGAGTTGATCGGGTTGAGTACGGAACCGAGGACCATCGGCGCGATCAGCCGCCGGTCGAAGCCGGCGGGGGCCGGGCGGGTGTCCCGCCGGGTGCGTCCGGTGAGCCTGGGTATCACGACCGCGAGAGCCGTTCCAGCAGTTCGAACGCGGTGAGCATGGTCTGGCGTTCTTCCTCGGTGTAGCGCTCCTGGAAGGCGCGGGCCAGCCACTCGTCGCGCACCTGCCGGTTGCCCTCGACACGTGCCTGCCCGGCCTCGGTGAGGGTGACCAGCTGGCGGCGGCCGTCGGTCGGGTCGGGGCTGCGGCGGATCAGCCCCTGCTGGTCGAGGGCGGCCAGCGTGGTCGCCATGGACTGCGGCCGTACCCCCTCGGCGGAGGCCAGCGCGCTGGCGGTGGCGGCGCCGTGCTTGGAGACCAGGGTGAGCGCCGACTCCTGGGACGGGGTGAGGTCCGCGTCCTGCGCGACCTCCCGGATACGGCGCCGCAGTCTGCTGAACACCACCCGCAGGTCGCGCGCCCCGCGGCTCGCTGAGTCCGAGATCTGAACCATGCGGCCCACCCTAGAACCGTCAGCGAAAACTGTCCAGTCCAAACTGTTAAGTTCAAACTGAGGACCTCGCGCGGTCGCTAGGCTGGTCCTGTGCGCCTGCTCCTCACCTCCGACACGCACCTCCCGGTGCGCGCCAAGCGGCTCCCGGACCAGCTCCTCGCCGAACTCCCGCGCGCGGACGTCGTGTTCCACGCCGGCGACTGGGTCGACGAGGCCACCCTCGACCTGCTGGAGAGCCACAGCCGCCGGCTGATCGCGGTGTACGGCAACAACGACGGGCCGGGCCTGCGCGCCCGGCTTCCCGAGGTGGCCTACGCCGAGCTGGGCGGCCTGCACTTCGGCGTCATCCACGAGACGGGTTCCGCCCAGGGCCGTGAGGACCGCTGCGCCGCCCGCTTCCCGGACCTGGACGTCCTGGTCTTCGGGCACAGCCACATCCCCTGGGACACCACGGCCCCCGGCGGCCTGCGCCTCCTCAACCCCGGTTCACCCACCGACCGCCGCCGCCAGCCCCACTGCACCTACCTCACCGCGACCATCGCCGACGACGCCCTCACGGAGGTGACACTCCACCGGCTGCCACCACGCTGACGACGCTCCGGCAGGATGCGGCGATGATCTCCGGCTCCGAGATTCCCGACGCCGTTCCGGCAGGCCGCATCGCCCGCAGCGAGCAGGCCGCCCTTTTGCTGCCGAGCGCGCCGCCGGTCAGGATCCCGCGATCCGGCAGGGGAACCTGCCAACCGTGCCGACCCGGGCCGAGGCGGCCCGACGCATCGAACGCGGACGTGAACGCCGACGTCCCGAGACCGGCGCCGCCTGGGTCGTCGCCCTCCCGGCGAGGTGGCCCTCGGCTTCGTCGGCCGGAACGACGTCGACCTCGCGGGCGGCAGCGCCGAGATCGTCTACTGGGTGTTGCCCGAGGCGCGCGGCGGCGGCATCGCCGTGGAAGCGGTACGACGGCTCAGCCACTGGGCCCCGGACGACCTTGGCCTGCACCGGCTGCGGCTGTGTCACTCGGTGGCCGACCCCGCCGCCCGGCCGTGTCGCGGAGAAGCCGGATACACCTTCGAAGGCGCCATGCGCGGTGCCCTGCGGCACGTCGACGGCAGACACGACCAGCATCAGGCGTGGGCGTCACCGGTGCCCGGAGGCCCGCCTCCTCCGGCGGAGCCTTGTCGCCAGCCATGTCAACGCGAGCGCCCCGACCACCACCGCCGCCGCCCGCTTGGCCACCGGCACCCCCGCCATGCGCAGCAGATCGAGCGGCGGTGCCTCCTCCTCGTCGACGACCGGCTCGCCCGGTGCCTGCTCGGCCAGCCGTTCCGCCAGGCAGGCCGCGAACTGTCCCACCAGCCGGTCGCCCACCTCCGACAGCACCCCGCGTCCGAACTGCGCCGGACGTCCCGTCACCGTCAGGTCGGTGTCGACGGACACCGCCGTACCGCCGTCGCGTTCGGCGAGCGAGCCGGTGACCGTGGCCCTGGCCGTGCCCTGCCCCCGGGTCTCCCGGCCGGTCGCCGCCAGCACCATTCGGTGGGCCGTCTCGTCCTGTTCGTCGAAGACCGCGGTGCCCCGGTAGGTCACCGTGACCGGGCCGACCTTCACCTTCACCGAGCCGGTCACGGTCCTGCCGTCGTAGTCCTCCACAACCGCGCCCGGCAGACAGGGCGCGACCCGTTCGATGTCGAGGAGCGCGCGCCAGGCGTCCTCGACGGGGACGGGGACGGTGAACTCGTGGTGCAGTTCCATGACTCACTCCTCCTGACAGTCAGCGGCCGGCGGCCGCGTGGATGGCCCCGGTGGTCGAGGTCAGCGGCGCGCCGCTGCCGCCCCAGCGCAGGGCGACGATCTCGGCGGCGACGGACACCGCGACCTCCTCGGGCGTACGGGCCCCGAGGTCGAGGCCGAGCGGTGAGCGCAGCCGGGACAGTTCGGCCTCGGCGAGACCGGCCTCGGACAGCCGGGCGCGCCGCTCCTCGTGGGTCTTGCGGCTGCCCATCGCCCCGATGTAGGCGGCCGGCCGACGCAACGCCTCCTCCAGCAGCGGCACATCGAACTTCGGGTCGTGGGTGAGGACACAGATCACCGTGCGGTCGTCGGTCACGGTGCCGCTCAGATAGCGGTGCGGCCAGTCCACGACCACCTCGACGGCGGCCGGGAAACGCTTGGCCGTGGCGAAGACCGGGCGGGCGTCGCACACGGTGACCCGGTAGCCGAGGAAGTCACCGATGCGGGCCACCGCCGCCGCGTAGTCGATCGCGCCGAACACCAGCATCCGCGGCGGCGGCGCGAACGACTCCAGGAACACCGTCACCGCATCCTCACGGCGCTCCCCGCGCGGCCCGTAGTGCCTCAAGACCGAGGCACCGAGGGCGAGTTCGCCGCGCGCGTCCGCGGTGACGGCGACGTCGAGGCCGGTCGCGCCGAGCGTGCCCGCCACCCGGCCCGGCCAGACGGTGAGGGTGGCCCCGCGCGGTGCGGGCCCGTCCACCACCGTGGCCACGGTCACCGGTTCGCCCGCGGCGACCGACGCGGCGACCGCGCCGAACGCCGGGTCCGATGCGGCGGTCACCGGCCGTACCAGCACGGTGATCTCACCGCCGCAGGTCAGCCCCACCGCGAAGGCGTCCTCGTCGCTGTAACCGAAGGTCTGCAGCCGCGGCTCGCCGCTCGCCACGACCTCCTGCGCCAGCTCGAACACGGCGCCCTCCACACAGCCGCCGGAGACGCTGCCCACGACTTCGTCGTCCGGCCCCACCGCCATGGCCGCTCCGGGCCCGCGCGGCGCGCTGCGGCTGACCGCGACCACCGTGGCCAGCCCGAACGGGATGCCGTCCGCATGCCAGCCGGCCAGCGCCGGCAGAATCTCACGCACCATCCGCTCCTCTCGCCACCCGCGCCCCACGCACCACGGACGCCAGCCGCTCCAGCGCCGCCAGGCTGTGCCCCTCGACGAAGGCGTCGACGCTGGGCAGCGCCGCCGCCATCCCGGCCGCCAACGGCGCGTAACCCGGCCGTGCCTTGCGGGGGTTCGCCCACACCACCTGGTGGGCCAGGGCGTGCAGCCGGCGCATCTGCTGCCCGAGCAGTTCGGGATCGCCGCGCTCCCAGCCGTCCGAGAGCAGCACGACGATCGCGCCGCGCGCCATCCCGCGCTGACCCCACCGGCCCAGAAACTCCCGCAGCAGCTCGCCGAGCCGGGTGCCGCCGCGCCAGTCGGGCACCGCCGCCGCGACGGCCGCCATCGCCAGGTCGGGGTCGCGGTGCGACAGTTCGCGGGTCACCCGGGTCAGCCGGGTACCGACGGTGAACACCTCCGTGCGGCCCGCACGGACCGCCGCGTGCGCGAACCGCAGCAGCGCGTCGGCGTACGGCCCCATGGAACCGCTCACATCGACGAGCAGCACCACCCGGCGGGGCCGCACCACCCGCGCGTGCCGGCGCAGCAATGCCGGCTCCCCGCCGCGCCGCAGCAACTCCCGTACCGTACGGCGCGGATCGACCTGGCCGCGCCGGGCGGCCCGCCGCCGTGCCGAGCGCCGGGTCTGCCCCTCCAGCGTGAACACGGACAGCAGACGGCGCAGTTGGGCCCGTTCGGCGGCGTCCAGTTCGGTGACGTCGCGGTGCCGCAGCACCTCGGCGGAGCTGGCGAGGGCGGCGGTCGGCGGCCCCGACGGCTCGCTCGTGCCGCGCGCCCGGGGCGCCGCGGCCGCCTCCCGTGCGACGAGCCGCAGCCGGGGTGGGGGAGCGGTATGTGCCGGCTGCCGGGCGGGGGCGCCGGACGGTCCGAAGTAGGCGGCGAACACCCGGTCGTAGCGCTCCAGGTCGTCGTGGCCGCCGCACAGCGTCGCCCGCCCCGCCCAGTACACATCGGAGCGCATCTCCGGCCGCAGGGCTGCCACGGCGCGCAGGAACGCGTACCCGCGCTCGGTGCTCGCGTCCACGCCCGCCGCCCGCAACGCCCGTACGAAGCCGAGCAGTACGGCGTCCGCCGGCAGCCCGGCCGGTCTCGGCAGTGTCGCGTCCATCCCCGGTCACCCGCCCCGGGCCGCGAGGACCGCCGCGAGATCCATCCCTCGCGCCCGTGCCGTGTCCTCCCGGTATTTGAGCACCGAACCGAGGGTCTGCACGGCCAGTTCAGCGTCCACCTCGCTCGCCCCCAGCGCGTCCAGGGCCTCGGCCCAGTCCAGCGTCTCGGCCACACCCGGCGGCTTGACCAGGTCCGCGCCCCGCAGCGCCTGCACCAGCGCGGTGACCTGCTCGGCCAGCCGCGCCGACACCCGAGGCAACCGGCGGCGGACGATGGCGAGTTCGCGGGCGAAGGAGGGATGGTCGAACCAGTGGTAGAGGCAGCGCCGTTTCAGCGCGTCATGCACCTCCCGGGTGCGGTTCGAGGTCAGCACGACCACCGGTGGTTCCTCGGCCCGCAGCGTGCCGAGTTCCGGGATCGTGACGGAGTACTCGGACAGCAGCTCCAGCAGGAACGCCTCGAACTCGTCGTCGGCCCGGTCGATCTCGTCGACCAGCAGCACCGACGGCTGCGTCTGCAGGGCCAGCAGCAGCGGCCGGGCGATCAGGAACCGCCGGTCGTACAGCTCGCTCTCCAGGCGGTCCGCGTCGTTCACACCGGCGGCCTCGGCGGCCCTGAGGTGCAGCAGCTGCCGGGGGAAGTCCCAGTCGTACAGCGCCTGCGAGGCGTCGATGCCCTCATGGCACTGCAGGCGGATCAGCGGCGCGCCGAGCGCCTCGGCCAGGGCGGACGCGAGCGCGGTCTTGCCCACACCCGCGTCGCCCTCGCAGAACAGCGGGCGGTGCAGCCTCAGTGCCAGGAAGCAGGTGACGGCCAGCCCTTCGTCGACGAGGTACCCCGTCTCCTCCAGACACGCCCGCACCTGCTCCGGGTCGTCCTTCCGGGTGATCGGCGCTCACCCCATTCCGCCGGCGGTCAGCACCGCCCGCCGGGTCAGCACCCGTGCGAGGTGCTCCCGGTACTCGGGCGAGGCCGACAGATCCTGGGACGGGCGGGTGCCCTCGGCCGCGGCCTCCGCCGCCTGTGCCACGGCCGCCGGGCCGTCGGCACCGGACAGCGCCGCCTCGGCGGCCGTGGCCCGCAGCGGGGTCGAGCCCATGTTGGTGAGCCCGATGCGGGCCCCGGCGATCCGCCCGTCGTCGCGCCGGACCAGCGCGGCGACCCCGACGATGGCCCAGGACTGGGCGACCGCGTGGAACTTCTCGTAGTGGAAGCCCCAGCCGTCCGCCTTCGGGATCCGCACCTCCACCAGCAGTTCGTCCGGCGCCAGGGCCGACTGGAGGTAGTCCACGAAGAACTCCCCGGCCGGGATGGTGCGCCGGCCGCCCGGCCCGGCGACGACCAGTGCGGCGTCGAGGGCCAGGGCGACCGCGGGCAGGTCCCCGGCCGGGTCCGCGTGCGCCAGGGAACCGCCGAGGGTGCCGCGGTGCCGTACGGCGGGGTCGGCGACGGTGGCCGTCGCCTCCGCCAGCAGTCCGGCGTGCCGGCGCACCAGGGGATCGTGGATGACGTCGTGGTGCGTGGTCAGCGCGCCGATGGCGAGTATGTCGCCGTCCTCGCGGACGCCCCGCAGCTCCGGGATCCGGCCGACGTCCACGACCAGCTCCGGGAAGGCGAGCCGCAGGCGCAGCAGCGGCAGCAGGCTCTGTCCGCCGGCCAGCACCTTCGCCTCCTCGCCCGCGTCGGCGAGCGCGTGTACCGCCTCGTCGACGCTCGTCGGGCGGGTGTACTCGAACGCGGGGGGAATCATGAGGAATCCTCCTCGTACTGGCCCAGGTCGCCGGACCGGGCGGCCTGCCCGGACTGCCCGGACTGTGCGGGACCGGTCCCGCCGGCCTCCTCGCCCGCCCCGCCCCGGCCGGCGCGGGCGGCCTGCACGGCCTGCCACACCCGGTGCGGCGAACACGGCATCCGTACGTCCTGCACGCCCAGCGGCCGCAGCGCGTCCACCACGGCGTTGACCACGGCGGGTGTCGACGCGATCGTCCCGGCCTCGCCGACTCCCTTCACCCCCATGGAGTTCGAGGCCGCCGGGGTCTCCGTCCGGTCGGTGACGAAGTCCGGCAGATCCGCCGCCGACGGCACCAGGTAGTCGGCCATGGTCCCGGAGACGAGGTTGCCGTCGTCGTCGTACACGGCCTCCTCGTACAGCGCCTGCGCGATGCCCTGGGCCAGACCGCCGTGCACCTGGCCCTCGACGATCATCGGGTTGACGACCCGGCCGATGTCGTCGACGCAGACGTACGACCTGATCCGGGTCTGCCCGGTCTCCGTGTCGACCTCGACCGCGCACAGGTGGGTGCCGTGCGGGTAGGAGAAGTTCTCCGGGTCGACCACGGTCTCGGCGTTGATGGTCGGTTCGACGCCGTCGGGCAGGTCGTGGCTGGTGAACGTCTCGAAGGCGATCTCCTGGATGGTCTTCCGGGCCTCCGGCGAACCCTTCACCGCGAACACGCCGTCCGTGAACTCCAGGTCCTGCTCGCTCGCCTCCAGGAGGTGCGCGGCGACCTTCCGCGCCTTCTCGACCACCTTCGTCGCCGCCCGGTGCACGGCCTCGCCGCCGACGGACAGTGACCGCGAGCCGTAGGTGTCCATCCCCTGCGGAGCCGACCTGGTGTCGCCGTGCACCACCTCGACGTCGTCGAACGGCACCCCGAGCACGTCGGCCGCGATCTGGCTCCAGCAGGTCTCGTGGCCCTGCCCGTGCGGGCTGGTACCGGTGACCACCTCGACCTTCCCGGTGGGCAGCATGCGGATGCTCGCCGCCTCCCAGCCGCCGGCCCCGTACCTGAGGTCGCGCAGCACCCGGCTCGGTGCCAGCCCGCACATCTCGGTGAAGGTCGACACGCCGATGCCGAGGCGTACGGGGTCGCCGCGCTCGTTGCGCTGCTGCTGCTCGGCGCGCAGATCGTCGTAGCCGAACAGGGCGAGGGCCTTCTCGGTGGCCGCCTCGTAGTTGCCGCTGTCGTAGGTCAGTCCGGCGATCGTGGTGTACGGGAACTCGTCATGCCGGATCCAGTTGCGGCGCCGCAACTCCACCGGATCCAGGCCGAGTTCGGCCGCCAGCTCGTCCATGGTCCGCTCGATGGCGAAGGTCGCCTCAGGGCGCCCGGCACCGCGGTAGGCGTCGGTGGGCGTGCGGGTGGTGAAGACACCGGTGCAGGTGAAGTCGTAGGCGTCCATCTTGTAGATCGCCGGGTACATGAAGGCGCCGAGGAGCGGGATGCCCGGGGTGACCAGCATCAGATAGGCGCCCATGTCGGCGATCAGGTCGACCTTCAGACCGAGCAGCCTGCCCTCGCGGGTGGCGGCCACCTCGATGTCCTGGATCATGCCGCGGCCGTGGTGGGTGGCGAGGTAGCCCTCGGAGCGGGACTCGGTCCACTTCACCGGGCGGCCCAGCTTGCGCGCCACCGCTAGGGCGAGGGCCTCCTCGCCGTACACCTGGAGCTTGGAGCCGAAGCCGCCGCCCACGTCCGGGGCGATCACCCGGAGCTTCTGCTCGGGGATCCCGGTGACCATGGCCAGCATGATCCGCAGGATGTGCGGGATCTGGGTCGCCGAGTAGACCGTGTACTCGCCGGAGGCGGCGATCGGGGTGACGACGACCGCGCGCGGTTCCATGGCGTTGGGGATCAGCCGCTGCTGGTGGTATCGGCGCTTGAGGGTCACCTCGGCGCGCTGTCGTACGGCGTCGTAGCTCTCGCCGGTGGCGAGCGGCCAGGTGTAGCAGCGGTTGGTGCCCTTGTCGGCGTGGACCAGCGGAGCGTCGTCCGCCAGCGCGGCTTCCAGGTCGAGGACCGGGGGCAGCGGGTCGTAGTCGACCTCGATCGCCTCCAGCGCGTCGGCCGCCGCGTACCGGTCGCGCGCGACGACCACGGCCACCGGGTCACCCGCGTGGCGCACCTCGTCGACGGCGATCGGCGGGTGGTCGGGGAGCACGATGTCCTCGGTCACCGGCCAGGCGCAGGGCAGCGAGCCCAGCCCCTCGGCGAGATCGGCGCCGGCGAACGCGGCGATCACGCCGGGGCGTTCGCGGGCGGGGGAGACGTCGACGCGGGTGATGCGGGCGTGGGCCATCGGGCTGCGCAGGATGGCGAGGTGGAGCAGTCCGGCGACCTGGATGTTGTCGGTCCAGTTGGTCTGGCCGGTGATCAGCCGGGCGTCCTCCTTGCGCAGCCGGGCGCGGCCGACCTCGTGTTCGACGGCCTGATCGGTCATGCCGTGGCCTCCTCGGGTACCTGTTGCCCGGAGGCGGCGAGCACCGCGCGGACGATGTTCTGGTAGCCGGTGCACCGGCAGAGATTGCCCTCCAGGGCCTGGCGGATCTCGTCGGAGGTGGGGTGCGGGTTCTCGCTCAGCAGATCGCGGGCCGCCATGATCATGCCGGGGGTGCAGTAGCCGCACTGCAGAGCGTGCCGCTCGTGGAACGCGTGCTGGAGCGCTGTCCACTCGCCGTCCTTGGCCAGCCCCTGGACGGTGGTCACGGTGCCGCCGTCCGCCTGGACGGCCAGGACCGAGCAGCTCTTGACGGTGGCCCCGTCCAGGTCGACGGTGCACGCGCCGCAGTTCGAGGTGTCGCAGCCGATCGGGGTGCCGGTCAGGCCGAGCCGGTCGCGCAGGTAGTGGGCGAGCAGCAGACGGGGTTCCACCTCGTCCTCGTAGGGCGTGCCGTCCACGTTCACCTTGATGTGGGTCATGTGCCCTCCAGACCGTGCGGGCAGGAGCGAGGGGAAAAATAGGGGGTATGCATCAGAAAGACGTGATGCACATCACTCTAAGACCGGGCTCTGGAGGCGGCGAGCGCTGCGAGGAGGATTTGGTTGAGCATTAATCCATCGCTGTCGCGGGTGGCGTCCTGCTGCACTTCCCCTGACTTGATTGGACGGAAGTGCCGATCACACCGCGTGATCGACGGCCGTGGTCGAGAGTCCCGGGGGACTCCCACTGCCTTGAACGAACGGCGGCGCGTGCTTCTGGAACGGCTGGCTGCCGGTGAGGAACCCGGGGTCTGGGCGCCGGGGGGCCGGCGCTCTGCCTGTGCCCTGCGCGCCCGTGGCCTGCTGACGGTCAGCAGGAGTGGCAGGGAGTTCCACGTTCGGTGGCCTCGCTGAGCATGCCGCTCAGACGCTGGTCGGCGAGCATCGCCAGGACCTGGGACCTGATGCGGTCACGATTGACGGTGTTGATCACGTGGACGCCGATGGTTCCGGCTGGGGCGATCGTCGCATCGGTCTCGCCCGTAGCCGCGACGGCTTCCGCGCTCGCCGACCAGACCCGGCGGACCCTGGTCCACCCGGTGTACTTCGGCTCCGCCGTCACCGGCACCGGGGTGCCCGACCTGGAGAGCGCGTTCGACCACCACGCGCCCGTTTCCCACGGAACGGTCCCCGAACGCGCACGGACCGATCACAATCCGCTCAGCTGCAAGGAGTACCTGTTGAACGTGACGGGTCGAGTGAGCAGGTGAGCGACAAGTGCCGGGCAGGTATTCAACTTACTCATGAGTCAGAAGTATTGACGGTGTCCGGAAATCACCGGACTGTAGTGGACATGACTACTATCCGGGCACGTTTGATCGTTGTCCTGGTTGTCCTCTGCGGATTCCTCGCGGTGGCGGGCACCCCGTCCGCCACCGCGGCCACCCCGTCCGACTCCCTCTGGTTCGACGGCACCTCGCTCACCGTGCAGAACGGCCGTTTCGTCGACGGCCAGGGCCGTGAGGTGGTGCTGCGCGGCTACAACGTCTCCGGCGAGACCAAGCTGGAGGAGAACAGCGGACTGCCGTTCGCCTCGGTCGCGGACGCGAAGAAGTCCGCCACCGCGCTGCGCGCCCTCGGCGGCGGCAACGCCGTGCGCTTCCTGCTCTCCTGGGCGCACGCCGAACCCGCGAAGGGCCAGGTGGACACCGCGTACCTGGCAGCCGTCACCGCGCAGACGCAGGCGTTCCTCGACGCCGGCATCCGGGTCTTCCCCGACTTCCACCAGGACCTGTACTCCCGCTACCTGTTCAACTCGGGCAGCTGGTACACGGGTGACGGCGCCCCCGAGTGGGCGGTGGAGCTGGGTGGCTACCCGGCCGAGTCCTGCGGTATCTGCCTGTTCTGGGGTCAGAACATCACCCAGAACGCGGCCGTCCAGCAAGGCCAGTACGACTTCTGGCACAACAACCACGGCCTCCAGGACGCCTTCCTGGCCACCGCCCAGACCACCATGGCCTACCTGGCCCAGCATCTCACGTCCGACGAGTTCGCCGGCGTCGTCGGCTTCGACCCCTACAACGAGCCGTACGCGGGCTCGTACGACTCCGGCCAGAACTCCCGCACCTGGGAGCAGAACCTGCTGTGGCCCTTCTACCAGAAGTTCCGGGCCCGGATGGACGCGGCCGGCTGGAGCGCCAAGCCCGCCCTGGTCGAGCCCAACCTCTTCTGGAACGCCAACATCGACACCCAGAAGCAGGAGGGCGGTCTGCTGGACGCGGGCAGGCTCGGCTCGCGCTATGTCTTCAACACCCACTTCTACGACCAGAAGGCCATCTCGGGCATCCTGATGTGGGGCAACGCCTCCGACGGCCAGTACAGCACCGACTTCGGCACCGTCCGCGACCGTGCCTCGGCCGCCGTAACCACGGCGATCGTCAGCGAGTTCGGGCATCCGCTGTCGGGTACGACCGCCGGCAAGGCGCCGACCGTCGACAAGGCCATGTACCAGGCCCTCGACTCCCGCCTCCCCGGATCCACCTGGTGGTCCACCCCGGCCACTTCCGGTCCGGTGCTCTCCGGCACCCAGTGGCAGTGGGACATCTACAGCGGTCGCCACCACGAGCTGATGAACGACAATCCCGACAAGGTCCTCACCTCCGGTGACGCCTGGAACGACGAGGACCTCTCGGCCGTCGCCATGAACGACTCCGGCACGGTGACCCTCCGTCAGGACGCCAGGCTCCTCGACCGGATCTACCCGGGCGCCACCTCGGGCAGCACCCTCGCCTTCACCTACGAGGACCGCTCCCGGGACGGCTCGACGACCCTGACCTGGAACCCGGTGCCCAGCTCGCTGCCGAACGTGGCCGCGCTGGTCGGCTCCGGCCAGTACGCCGTCCAGGTCTGGCGTTCCGGCAGCGCCACCGCACCCACCGAGCTCCACCTCCCGGCGTCCTTCCCGACCGCGTCCACCACGGTCGTCTCCGACCTGGGAACCGTCTACGCACCCCCGTCGTACACGTCGTCGACGCCGGTCGGTGTGGCGGCCGAACCGGGTGGCACGGGCAGCCGCCGACTGCTGCTCAGCGACTCGGACTCCGGCGTGCTGCACTACGCGCTGGTGACCAACGGGGCGACCTCGCCCGGCTCCACCCTGCTGAACGCGGCCAGGTCGGAGCTGGCCGCCTGGGTGGCGGCGAAGTTCTGACAGTGCGCTTCGGCCTCCCGAGTGCCAACGCACCCCGGAGGCCGAAGAACCCTGATGATCGGTCAACTTCCGGATGCACCGGTCCAGTCGGCCTGGACATGGCCGAGCCGGACGCGCTGCGGGTGGTCGCCGACCGCGACCGAGGTCACCTTCTCGCCCGTGGCGAAGTCGATGGCCGTCACCTGGTCGGCGCCGCTCTCGGAGATGACGCAGTCCTTGCCGTCACCGCTCACCGTGGCCCAGTACGGGGTCGACGCGGTGATGAGCGGACCCTCCTGCAGGGTGGCCCGGTCGACGACGGTCGCATAGTTGTCCATCGTCCCGGCGACGCACAGCTTGGTGCCGTCCGGCTTCATCGAGATGCCGTGGTGGCGCGAGTCGAGGAGCCAGGTGGTGCGATCCGTGCTGGTCGCCGGGTTCGATGGCAGTGTCTTCACCCGGGTGATCTTGTCGCTGGCGATGTCGTACTCCAGGAAGCCGTTGAAGAACGAGACCTGGAAGTACATCTTGGACCAGTCGGGGGTGAAGGCCGCGGGCCGCACCGCGTCCGAGAAGTCCGTCAGCCCGATCGCGTTCAGCCGGTCGCGCATGTCGATGGTCTTGACCTGCTTGTAGGTGGTGGCGTCGGCGACGGTGATGTGCCGGTCGCCCTTGGTCCAGTCCCAGACCGGGTCGTCGAGCGAGGTGGTGACCTCGCCGATCGACATGTTCCAGATGTACTTGCCGTCGGGGCTGAAGACGTTCTCGTGCGGCTTGTCACCGGTGGCGAACTCGCCCAGTTCCCTGCCGGTGTCTATGTCCAGCACCTGCACCTTGTTCGCCGTGGACGCCGACACCGCGACCTTGGTGCCGTCGGGGGAGACGGCCATGTGGTCGGCGCGGTAACCGGCCACCGGGAAACGCCAGTTGATCGTGTCGGTGGCCAGGTCGATGGAGACGACGTCGGCGAAGCTCGGACGCGAGACGACCACGGACCTGCCGTCCGGCGTGGAGTACATGTCGTCGGCGTACTGGTCGTGGCCCTGACCGACCTCGTTGCGGATCGACGTGTAGTAGATCCACTTGATGGGGTCGGCGTTGATCTCGGCGATCCGCTGGTCCTTGTCGGGAATGACGTTGATCTGGCCGACCTTGGCGAAGTCGCCGGACGACTTCAGGACGGTCGCGGTGCCGTCCCAGTTGTTGCCGACGAACAGCACCTCGCGCAGGGAGCCGCCGGACGCGGCGGTGGCGGCGGTCGCGGGCGCGGTGACGGTCAGGACGAGGGCGGCGGCTACGGAGCAAAGGTGCCTGGTTCTGAAGGCAGGCATGACTGCTCTCTCCTCTGAGGGGGTGGGGGCGCGCGTGCAGCCAGCGATGACGGAATCTGAACACGGGCGCGTTCAAAACGAACTTACTGAAAAGTAAGGAGGGGGCGGCTTACTTCACAAGAGGCGTACACGACAAAATTGGCCATCGGGCGGATGACGGAGGGGGCAATCTTGCCGGGCAGGCTCAAGGCACCGACGGGACGCTACGGCGGCCGGTCCGCCGAGGAACGCAAGGCCGAGCGGCGTCGGCGCTTCCTGGACGCGGCGCTCCAGCTCTTCGGCGGCACACCGGGATTCCGCGCCACGACCGTGGCCGCGCTCAGCCAGGCGGCCGGCCTGTCGACCCGGCAGTTCTACGAGGAGTTCCACACGCTGGAGGATGTGCTCGCCGCACTGCACCTGGAGGTCAACGGGTGGGCCGAGGAAGCGGTGCGGGACGCGTTCCCGGAGGCGAAGCCGCTGCCGCTGGTGGAGCGGGTGACGGTGCTCTTCCGCGCCTACGCCAGTGATGTCACCTCGGACCCGCGCCGTATCCGTGTCGCCTTCGTCGAGATCATCGGCGTCAGTCCACGGCTGGAGGAGCAGCGCCTCGCGCGGCGGGCGCGGTGGGTGGAGCTGATATGCGGGGAGGCGAACGCGGCGGTGGCGCGCGGTGATGCGGCACCGCGGGACTACCGGCTGGCCGCGACCGCCTTCATCGGCAGCGTGAACGGGTTGCTGCACGACTGGAGTGCCGGGTGGGTGGACGCGACGCTGGATGACGTCGTGGGGGAACTGGTGCGGTTGCTGGTGGGGATGTTGCGGCCGGAGGGGTGGACGTCGAGCGGTCCCCGCATGGGGTGAACCAGCCGAAGGGCGAGGCGGGTTCACCCCTGTCGCATCCGTTGACTTCGCCCTCCACCGGTTCTACGGTCGGCGCGACATGTTCGGACGACCGATCTCCGTTCGGCATTACGAACATGATGGAGCCGTAGACCCTCGTGCACCCCCGTGGAGGAGCCGCATGTATCCCCCGCCCAGATCGACCGGCAGCGGTCTTGTACGACACCTGTGGGCCACCGCCGTACGCGCCCTCGCCCTGGCCCTGACGGCAGCCGCCGCGCTCCTCTTCGCCACGCCGGGACCGGCCCAGGCGGCGACGGCCCGGCAGATATCGGTGCCCACCGCCCCGATGGGCTGGGCCTCCTGGAACAGCTTCGCCGCGAAGATCGACTACAGCGTCATCAAGCAGCAGGTCGACGCGTTCGTCGCGGCCGGGCTCCCCGCCGCCGGCTACAAGTACATCAACATCGACGAGGGCTGGTGGCAGGGCACCCGGGACAGTGCCGGCAACATCACCGTCGACGGGTCCGAGTGGCCCGGTGGCATGAGCGCCATCGCCGACTACATCCACAGCAAGGGCCTGAAGGCCGGCATCTACACCGACGCGGGCTCCAACGGCTGCGGCTACTACTACCCGACCGGCCGCCCCGCCGCCGCGAACACCGGCAGCGAGGGCCACTACGACCAGGACATGCTCCAGTTCTCCGAGTGGGGCTTCGACTTCGTGAAGGTCGACTGGTGCGGCGGCGACGCCGAGGGCCTGGACGCGGCGACCGCCTACAAGTCGATCAGCTCGGCGGTCACCAGGGCCACCGCCACCACCGGCCGCCCGCTGACGCTGTCCATCTGCAACTGGGGCTACCAGAACACCTGGAACTGGGCACCGGGCCTCGCCCCCATGTGGCGGACCAGCACGGACATCTACTACTACGGCGGCACGGCGTCGCAGTCGAGCGTGCTGTCCAACTTCGACCAGACCCTGCATCCGGCCGCCCAGCACACCGGCTACTACAACGACCCCGACATGCTGACGGTCGGCATGTCCGGCCTCACGGCGGCCCAGAACCGCACTCACATGGCCCTCTGGGCGATCTCCGGAGCCCCCCTGCTCGCCGGCAACGACCTCACCACGATGACCAGTGAGACGGCCGCCATCCTCAAGAACTCGGACGTCGTCGCCGTCGACCAGGACCCGCGCGGCCTCCAGGGGGTCAAGGTCGCCGAGGACACCACCGGCCTCCAGGTCTACGGCAAGGTCCTCTCCGGCACCGGCAACCGCGCGGTGGTGCTGCTCAACCGCACCTCCGCCGCCCAGAACATCACCGTCCGCTGGTCCGACCTCGGCCTGACCGGCGCCTCCGCGACCGTGCGCGATCTGTGGGCGCAGCAGAACCTCGGCTCGTACGCCACGAGTTACACCGCGAGCGTCCCGGCGGGCGGCTCGGTGATGCTCAAGGTGAGCGGCGGCACGGAAGCGGCGAGCACCGGCTACAGCGCCACCGCCACCGGCAAGTACACCGGCGTCAGCGCCGCGAGCACCGGCCTGAACGTCGTCGACGTCGCCTACACCAACACCCGCTCCACCGCCGTGACCGGCACGCTCCAGGTGAACGGCCAGACCTCGACGACCGTCTCCTTCCCGCCGACCGGGTCCTCGCAGGGGACGATCTCGGTGCAGGTCGACCTGAGCAAGGGGTCGGGCAACTCGCTCACCTTCACGGGGAGTTCGTTGCCGACACTCGGTTCCGTCGCGGTGAGTCCGGTGCCGGGCACCAACGGCACGCTGCTCGTCGGCAAGCAGTCCGGCCGGTGCGCCGACATCTACAACAACACCATCACCAACGGCACCCAGGCGGAGATCTGGGACTGCAACGGCGGTCAGAACCAGGCCTGGACGTACACCTCTCGCAAGGAGCTGGTGGTGTACGGGAACAAGTGCCTGGACGCGTACAACCTCGGCACCACCAACGGCACCAAGGTCGTGATCTGGGACTGCAACGGGCAGAACAACCAGAAGTGGAACGTCAACTCGGACGGGACGATCACCAACGTCAATGCCGGTTTGTGCCTGGACGCGTACAACGCGGCCAGCAGTAACGGGACTTCGCTGGTGCTGTGGGGCTGCAACGGGGGGACCAACCAGCAGTGGAGTCAGAGCTGAGCCGGTAGTTCCTTGGGCGCGGGTGGGCTGTGACTGGTCGCGCCCGCGCGGCGGCAGCCGCATATCCAATACAGCCCCGCGCCCCTGAAGGGGCGCTCACATCGCCAGTGTCAGAAACGCCGTTGCGGTGAGGAACGCGCAGGCCAGTACGGAGCAGGCCAGAAGCCGTTGGCGCAAGGACCGGTATCTGGTCTCGTACTCCCGCCTCAACTCCTCGCCCCTCTCCGCCGTACGGCGCCACGACATTCGGGCGAGTTCCACATACTCGGACTCCAACTGCCGTTCGATATCGTCCCGTTGGCTATCTATCAGCCAACCCAACCGATCCGCCGCCCGGGCCCCCGCGGCACGGCCCTCCGCCCGGGCGGCGGCCAGCAGCAGATGCCCCTCGATCTGGCGCTCCGCCATTGGCCGCGTCGAAGACGTGTGCGCCGAACTTGCGGTCCGCCTCCAGCGCGAACAGGGCCGCCGCCAGGACCGGGGAAGGCGAGCAGCACGAGCACCGAGGTGAGCAGGACGTTCCAGACGAGGATCGGCATCCGGAACATGGTCATGCCCGGCGCTCGCATACAGATGATCGTGGTGATGAAGTTGACCGCGCCCAGGATCGTGCCGAAGCCGGAGAAGGCCAGGCCCATGATCCACATATCGGCGCCGGCGCCCGGGGTGCGCACCGTGGACCACCGCGACACCCTCACCACGTCCGAACTCCTCGACACCACCGAGGAGTTGCTGGACAACTGGACGCTGGGGGCACGGGAGTCGGCGGCGCTGGCCGCGCTTCTCGCCGACGCCGAGGGGTTGCGCCCGGTCGGCCAGGTCACCGACCGGCTGGGCCGTACCGGGCAGGCGTACGTCCACGACGACGGCACCGGCGGCCGGCGGATGCTGATCCTGGACCCGGCCACCGGTGCCGTACTCGGCCTGGAGACCACGGTCACCCGGGACGATCCCGAGTACGGCGTGAAGGCCGGTGACGTCATGGAGTACAGCGCCTGGCTGCGCTGATCACACCCCGAGCTGCCGGGCCGCCGCGGTCACCGTCTGCTCCAGCAGCACGGCGATGGTCATCGGACCGACACCGCCCGGCACCGGCGTGATCAGCGAGGCCCGCTCCACGGCCGAGTCGAAGTCGACGTCACCGACGTTGCCCTCGTTGTAGCCCGCGTCGAGCACGACTGCCCCCGGCTTGATGTCCTGCCCCCGGATCAGCCGGGGCCGGCCGACCGCGGCGACCACGATGTCGGCCTCGCGGACGGCCGCCGAGAGGTCGGCGGTGCGGGAGTGGCAGTAGGTGACCGTGGCGTCCCGGGCGAGCAGCAGCATGCCGGCCGGCTTGCCCAGGATCGCGCTGCGGCCGACGACCACCGCCCGCTTCCCGGCCGGGTCGACGTCGTACGCGTCGAGGAGCCGCAGGATGCCGCCGGGCGTGCAGGAGACGAAGCCCGGCAGTCCGAAGCTCATCGTCGCGAACGACGCGAAGGTCACGCCGTCCACGTCCTTCTCCGGGGCGATCGCCTCGAACGCGGCCCGCTCGTCGACGTGTTCGCCGACCGGGTGCTGGAGCAGGATGCCGTGCACCGCGGGGTCGGCCGACAACTCCCGCAATGTGCCCACGAGTTCCTCGGTGGTCGTGGTGGCGGGCAGGGCCACGTGCCGGGAGGCGATGCCGGCCTTGCGGCTGCGGTTCTGCTTCATCCGGACGTAGGTGACCGAGGCGGGGTCCTCGCCGACCAGTACGGTCGCCAGGCACGGCGTGGTGCCGGTGCGTGCGGCGAGGCCGGCGGCCCGCTGTGCGGTCTGCTCGACGATCCGGCGGGCGACGGCGGTTCCGTTCATGAGACGGGCATGGGTCATGCGGCATACTCCTGAGCTGGCTCGACCTTGATCGCCCAGGCGCACGGCATCGACAGTGCGGACCGCTCCCCGGTGGTGCTCCACCTCAGCGCCAGTCACGGCCCACGCCCAGCGTAACCGAGGCGCTCGGCGTCAGTCCCGCCCGTACCGAGAAGGTCCGGGTCAGCCGGCCGCCGACCTGGACCCTCGCCGTCCTTCCGACTACTCGTCCCATGCCTGGATCATGATCTGCTCGGCGATCTTGCCGTCGCGCAGCGTGATCATCGACTCGGCGAGCACCCGGACGCCGTCCGCGTACTCGCAGGACTCGCTGTAGGCGGCCCGGTCGCCCTGCACGATGCACTGGTCCAGCTTGTGCGTCATGTCGCGGGTGTAGACGTCGTCCAGCATCGCGGCTATGTCCTTGCGGCCGTGCAGGACCTTGGGATGACTGGGCTGGGCGTTGCGGTCGACGATACGGATCTCCGCGTCGTCCGCGTAGAGCGACAGCAGGTTGTTCCCGGTGTTGCCCTCTATGGCCCGGCGCAGCGTCTCGGTGTCGAACGTGGAGCCTGTGGCGGTGCCCATGGTGACCTCCTGTCGGAGCCCGCGACCTGATGCGGGGCGGGCCGCGAGAGCCCCACCTTCGAGCGTCCTCCGCCCCACGGGGCTCGGCAAGTGCAGGCCGGGCGCTCCGCCTGACGGGTGAGGGGGAGCGGCTGCCCGTGTCCGGGCCCGCGCCCGGGCCGTTGCTGAGGACATGATCTCAACACGACGTATCGTCGCCGCCGTCGGCCTCGCCGTCGGGGTCACCGGCCTCGCCGCCCCGCTGGCGAGCGCGGCCGACGCGAGCGCGCAGGACCCCGGGAAGCTCACCGCGCTCGGCGTCCTCGACTCGCTCTCCCGCAGTGACATTCCGGCGGAGTACAAGGACGAGATCCCCAAGGTCTCGGAGCAGCTGCAGGGACTCCACAAGCTGGGCGAACTGCACCAGATCACCGACCTGGCCGCACCCGCCATGGGACTGGTGCCGGGCATCGCGCACTGACCCCCGGCCACACCCCGAGGGCCGTCCCGGAAGGGGGCGGCCCTTCGTCGTACTCGGTACGTAGTGGCCTACTGCGGGCTCAGTGCTCGGAGGCCAGGAACTGTGTCGCCGCCAGTTCCGTGTACAGCGGGTCCGCCGCCACCAGCTCCCGGTGCGTGCCCACCGCGCGGACCCGGCCCGCGTCCATCACCACGATCCGGTCGGCCATCGTCACCGTGGACAGCCGGTGTGCGACGACCAGCACCGTCGTCGACCGTGCCACGTCGGCGACCGTGTCCCTGAGAGCCGCCTCGTTGACCGCGTCAAGCTGCGAGGTCGCCTCGTCCAGGA
Source organism: Streptomyces sp. NPDC096040 (assembly GCF_040303265.1). Taxonomy (NCBI): domain Bacteria; kingdom Bacillati; phylum Actinomycetota; class Actinomycetes; order Kitasatosporales; family Streptomycetaceae; genus Streptomyces; species Streptomyces sp. NPDC096040. Next base: position 266,815 of record NZ_JBEOTA010000002.1, on the reverse strand, counting down.
GCAGCAGCCGCGGCCGGCGCAGCAACGCCCGTGCGATCGCGACCCGTTGCCGCTCCCCGCCGGACAGCTTGGTCCCGCGGTGCCCGACCAGCGTCTCCAGGCCCTGCGGCAGCCGCGCGATGAGACCGTCGAGCCGGGTCGTCTTCAGCACCCGCGTCACCGCGTCCTCGTCCGCCTCGGGATTGCCGAGGAGCAGATTGTCCCTCAGCGACCCCGACAGCACGGGCGCGTCCTGCTCGACGTACCCGATGGCCGAACGCAGCGGTGCCAGTTCCCAGTCGGTGAGAGGGCGGCCGTCGAGGGTGATGGTGCCGGACTCCGGGTCGTAGAACCGTTCGATCAGCGAGAAGACGGTGGTCTTGCCGGCGCCGGACGGGCCGACGAACGCCGTCATGCCCCGCGCGGGTATCGCGAAGCTGACCCCGTGGTGGACGTACGGCAGGTCGTCGGCGTAGCGGAAACGTACGTCGGTGAAGGTGACGGAGGCCGGTTCGGCGCCGGCGGACGGCAACTCGGCCGGCTCGGACGGGGGTTCGGCCGGCAGCCGCAGCGCCTCCTGGATCCGGGCGAGCGCGCCGGCGCCGGTCTGGTACTGGGTGACCGCGCCGACGACCTGCTGGATCGGTGACATCAGATAGAAGACGTAGAGCAGGAACGCCACCAGCGTGCCGATGCCGATGGCGCCGGTCGCCACCCGCGCCCCGCCCACCGCCAGGACCGTGATGAACGCCAGCTGCATCGCCAGCCCCGCCGTGTTGCCCGCCGCGGCCGACCACTTGGCGGCCCGCACGCTCTGCCGCCAGGACTCCTCGGCGGCCTCGTGCAGCGCACGTTCCTCGCGGGGTTCGGCCCCCGACGCCTTCACGGTACGCAGCGCGCCCAGCACCCGCTCCAGCGAGGCCCCCATCACCCCGACCGCGTCCTGGGCCCGCCGGCTCGCCCGGTTGATGCGCGGCACGATCGTGCCCAGCACCATGCCGGCCCCGGCGATCACCGCGAGCGTTACGCCCAGCAGCACGGGGTCGACCACGCCCATCATCACCACGGTGGCGACCAGGGTGAGCCCGCCGGTGCCGAGCGCGACCAGCGAGTCCGTGGTGACCTCGCGCAACAGGGTGGTGTCCGAGGTGATCCGCGCCATCAGATCACCGGGTTCGGTGCGGTCCACGGCGGTGATCCGCAGCCGCAGAAGGTACGACGACAGGGTGCGCCGTGCCCCGAGCACCACCGACTCGGCGGTTCGCCGCAGCACATACGAACCCAGCGCGCCCACCACGGTGTTGGTGACCACCAGACCGGCCATCGCGAGCAGCTTCCCGGTGATGGAACGGTCGTGGGACAGGTCGTCGATCAACCCCCGCGCCACCAGCGGCAGCAACAGCCCGGTCGCCCCCGTCACCAGCGAGAGCACCGCACCCGCCACCAGGGCCCAGCGGTGCGGCCGTACATAGGAGAGGAGCAGCCGGAACGCGGACGGACCGGTCCGGTCCCTCGTCCGTCTCGGTGAAACTGCTTCTGCGGTGGTCACGGTGCTCCTCGTCCGGGCGGTGGGCGGCGCACCAAGGCTACGACGGGCCGCCCCGGTCCCGGGGGCACGGCTCCGTCGGCCACCGGCACCCGTTCGTACGCCGGAAAGATCCGGAAGGCTCGACGTGCTCCGTGCTGTTACCGATCGGTCGCGCGTAGGGTCGGAAGACAGGCACGTCAGCAGAGCGACGAAGGGGTCAGGTCCATGGCGCAGGAAGTACGCGGCGTGATCGCACCGGGCAAGGACGAGCCCGTGCGGGTCGAGACGATCGTGGTGCCGGACCCCGGGCCCGGCGAAGCCGTCGTACAGGTGCAGGCCTGCGGGGTCTGTCACACCGACCTGCACTACAGACAGGGCGGCATCAACGACGAGTTCCCGTTCCTGCTCGGCCACGAGGCCGCCGGTGTGGTGGAGTCGGTCGGCGAGGGGGTCACCGACCTGGCGCCCGGGGACTTCGTGATCCTCAACTGGCGTGCGGTGTGCGGGAACTGCCGGGCCTGTCTGCGCGGCCGTCCCTGGTACTGCTTCAACACACACAACGCCCGGCAGAAGATGACGCTCGCCTCGACCGGACAGGAACTGTCCCCGGCGCTCGGTATCGGGGCCTTCGCCGACAAGACGCTGGTCGCCGCCGGACAGTGCACCAAGGTCGATCCGGCCGTCTCCCCTGCGGTCGCCGGACTGCTCGGCTGCGGGGTGATGGCCGGCATCGGCGCCGCGATCAACACGGGCAGTGTCGGCCGGGGCGACTCGGTCGCCGTGATCGGCTGCGGGGGGGTAGGTGACGCGGCGGTCGCCGGGTCCCGTCTTGCGGGCGCCGCGAAGATCATCGCCGTCGACATCGACGACCGGAAGCTGGAGAAGGCGCGCACCCTGGGCGCCACCCATACGATCAACTCGCGCGAGGGCGACCCGGTCGAGGCGATCCGCGAGCTGACCGGCGGCTTCGGTGCCGACGTCGTGATCGAGGCGGTCGGCCGCCCGGAGACCTACCGGCAGGCCTTCTACGCCCGCGACCTCGCGGGCACGGTCGTTCTCGTCGGCGTGCCGACCCCCGAGATGAAGCTCGAACTGCCGCTCCTCGACGTCTTCGGCCGCGGTGGCGCGCTCAAGTCCAGCTGGTACGGCGACTGCCTGCCCTCCCGGGACTTCCCCATGCTGATCGACCTGCATCTGCAGGGCCGGCTGCCCCTGGACGCCTTCGTCACCGAGACCATCCAACTCGACGAGGTGGAGAACGCGTTCGACCGGATGCACCAGGGTGACGTGCTGCGTTCGGTGGTGGTGCTGTGATGACCACGCGCATCGAACGCATCGTCACCTCCGGGCAGTTCACCCTCGACGGCGGCACCTGGGACGTCGACAACAACGTGTGGATCATCGGGGACGAACGCGAGGTGATCGTCATCGACGCCGCCCACGACGCCCGGGCCATCGCCGAGGCGGTCGAGGACCGCGTGCTGAAGGCGATCGTGTGCACCCACGCCCACAACGATCACATCGACGCCGCGCCCGCCCTCGCGGACCTCACCGGTGCCAAGATCTGGCTGCACCCCGACGACCTGCCGCTGTGGAGGTTCACCCACCCCGACCGCGATCCCGACAACCATCTGGCGGACGGGCTGGTCATCGAGGCGGCCGGCGCCGACCTGACCGTGCTGCACACCCCCGGCCATGCGCCCGGCGCCGTCTGCCTCTACGAGCCCGGCCTGGCCACGGTGTTCACCGGGGACACCCTCTTCCAGGGTGGCCCCGGCGCGACCGGACGGTCGTACTCCCACTTCCCGACGATCGTCGACTCCATCCGGGACAAGCTCCTCACCCTCCCCCCGGAGACGAAGGTCCTGACCGGACACGGCGACTCGACCACCATCGGCGCGGAGGCGCCCCATCTGGAGGAATGGATCGCCCGAGGGCACTGACCCGGTCGGCCGGAAAACCGGGGCGCGCCACCGCGGGGCGCCCCTACCATCACGCCCATGACCTCCACAGCCACGCTCGTGACCCTGCACACCACCCGCGTCCTGCGCTGTGCCCCCGACGGGCCGGCGCTCGACGGTGAGAGCGCCGCGCTCGATCTCGTCGGCGACGCGATGGGTCAGGACGCGGAGCTGGTCGCCGTCCCGGCCGAACGGGTCGGGGACGAGTTCTTCCGGCTCCGCTCGGGGGTCGCCGGCGCGGTGGCGCAGAAGTTCGCGAACTACCGGCTGCGGCTGGCCGTCGTCGGCGACATCTCCCGGCACCTCGCCGGCAGTTCCGCGTTGCGCGACTTCGTGTACGAGGCGAACCGCGGCCGTCAGCTCTGGTTCCTGACCGACGACCGCGAACTGGAGGATCGGCTGCGTCCCACCGGGTGACGTGCGGCATCCGCCAGGAAAAGGCGACAGGAGATGTCAGGCTTCCGCGCGATCCTCGACGGAGACAGCGAGAGATCACGCATCGGAGGCCTGACATGCCCGGACCGCTAGACGGAAGGGTCGCGCTCGTCGCGGGGGCGACGCGCGGCGCCGGACGCGGCATCGCCGTGGAACTGGGCGCGGCGGGCGCCACCGTCTACGCGACGGGACGCTCCACCCGCGCCCACCGCTCCGAGTACGACCGCCCGGAGACCATCGAGGACACCGCCGACCTGGTCACCGCGGCCGGAGGGCAGGGCATCGCCGTACCCACCGACCACCTCGAACCCTCCGCCGTACAGGCCCTCGTCGACCGGATCGCCGCCGAACAGGACCGTCTGGACGTCCTGGTGAACGACATCTGGGGCGCCGAGAACCTCTTCGCCTGGGACCGCCCGGTATGGGAGCACGACCTCGACAACGGGCTGCGGCTGCTCCGGCTCGCCGTCGAGACACATGCGATCACCAGCCACTTCGCCCTGCCGCTCGTGCTGCGCCGGCCTGGCGGCCTGGTCGTCGAGGTGACCGACGGCACCGCCGACTACAACCGCGACGCCTACCGTGTCTCCTTCTTCTACGACCTCGCCAAAACGGCCGTGTTGCGCATGGGCTTCGCCCTGGGCCACGAACTCGGCCCGCGCGGTGCCACCGCGGTCGCCCTCACCCCCGGCTGGCTGCGCTCGGAGATCATGCTCGACCATCACGGCGTCACCGAGGAGACCTGGCGGGACGCGCTCGACCGGACCCCGCACTTCGCCATCTCCGAGACCCCGCGCTATGTCGGCCGCGCCGTCGCCGCACTCGCCGCCGACCCGGACGTGGCCCGCTGGAACGGACGGTCCCTCTCCAGCGGCGGCCTCGCCCAGGAGTACGGGTTCACGGACCTGGACGGCAGCCGGCCGGACGCCTGGCGGTACCTCCTGGAGGTGCAGGACGCGGGCAAGCCCGCGGACGTCACCGGCTACCGCTGACCCGGCACGCCCTCATCCGTCGGAGACCGGCCGGGTCGGCCAGAGCGCCGGATGACCCGGGGGCAGCGCCAGGTCCTCGCGGACGGCGGTGTAGTACCGCTCGCGGCAGGCCCGCTGTCGCTCCAGCAGGTCCTGCCAGGCGTCCGGGTCGACCGTCCCGCCGCGCATGAACCGTTCCATGTCCATCACCGTGGTCACCCACTCCCGTGCTCGCTCCACCACGTCCCGGCTGCCCAGCATGATCAGCGCCTCCCCGGCCGGATCGCGGCCGTCGGTGGCCGCGGCCAGCAGCGGCTCGGCCTCGGCCGGGGAGAGCGGATGCGGATGCGGGTCGTTGCCGAGGTGGGCGGCGACCCGGTAGGTGAGGTTCACCGATTTCTTCAGCGCTCGCGCGTAGTCGCCATAGACCGCCAGCCGCCGCTCCTCCCAGCGCGCCGCCCGCTCCTGCCGGAACCGGACCTGATCACCTCGCACGACGGCGAGATACGAACCGAGCGCGCCGATCACGACGCCTATGAGGGCCGGGAGTTGCTGCAAGAACGCGGACATGCCCGCACGCTATCTGTCCTGTTGATCCTTCCGCCCGTACGGTCGTTGCCATGACCGGACTCAATCGCTTCGCGGGACACGGGGTTCTCGTCACGGGCGCGGCCCGCGGCATCGGCGCGGCCGTCGCCCGGCGGCTGGCCGAGGAGGGCGCACGGGTACTGGCGACCGACCGGGACCTGCCCGAGGCGGAGCGGACGGCTGCCGCGCTGCGCGAACAGGGGCTGGCGGTCGAGGCGTTCGACTGCGACGTTTCCGACCGGGGCTCAGTGGAGGCCGCCGTCGACCGTGCCGTCGGCGCCTTCGGCGGACTCGACGTGCTGGTGAACTGCGCCGCGCACTGCACCCCGGACGTCCCCCTCTTCGAGGACCAGTCGGACGACGGCTGGGACCTCGACCTCGACATCACCCTCACCGGCGTCCACCGCTGCTGCCGCGCCGCCCTTCCGCACCTGGCCGCCTCCGGCCGGGGCGCCGTCGTCAGCGTCGGCTCCGTCAACGCCGGGGCCGACTTCGGCAACCACGCCTACAGCGCCGCCAAGGCCGGCCTCGGCTCGCTGACCCGCACCCTCGCCGGGCACGCGGCCGCACGCGGGGTCCGGGTCAACCTGGTGGAGCCGGGCACGGTCCGCACCTCGGCGTGGGCGGGACGTGAGGACGAACTGGACGCCCTGCTGCCCCTCTACCCCCTCGGCCGGGTCGGCGAGTCGGAGGACGTCGCCGCGGCCGTCGCCTTCCTCGCCTCCCGCGACGCCGCCTGGATCACCGGCACCACCCTCCGCGTCGACGGCGGTCTCACCGCCGTCCACAGCGGCTTCCACGCGGCGCTGCGGCCGCACCGGGAGGCCCGGCACACGTCACAGGGCGGCTGACGCCGCCGTGCCCGCCGCCAGCACCCGCCGGGTGTCGTCCTCGGTGGTCCGCCAGTTGCCGAACGCCGCCCGCAGCGCCGGCACCCCGCCGTACACCGTCGGGGTGAGGAACGTCCCCCCGGACGCTGCGAGGGCCCGGGCCAGGGCGTCCCCCCGCGCCTGGGTGGGGTTCTCGGCGAGGGTGAAGCAGACTACGTTGAGCCGGACCGGGCCAGCAGCCGCAGGCCCGGGAGGGCGTCGATGCCCGAGCCGAGGCACCGGGCCAGGGCGACGTCGCGCTCGACGATCTCGCCACCGGCCGCTCGCCAAGACCGGCCAGCTCGTCGGCAAGGGTGCGGTGCATGGACGGCAGCCCAGGCCGACCCCGATGCCGAAGTTAACCGTTTCGTCACAGCCTGGCCGGGGCTACAACCAATGCCCTCGATCGGCCGGTCTAGGACGACGAGATAGCAGCACACAGGAAGGAGACAGACTTCACATGGGGGACATACGCAGACGAGGTGCCGTCGTACTCGGCGTCACCGGACTCGTGGCACCGCTCACGCTCGCCCTCACCGCCGCCCCGGCGCAGGCCGCGAGTTGCACCACGCAGGCGGGGCCGTACCAGAAGCAGGTGGAGAAGTTCCTCGGCCGGCCGGTGGACGGCAAGCAGTCCGCCGCCGACTGCAAGGCGATCAAGGCTTTTCAGGACAAACACGGCATCACGCCCGACATCGGCTACGCCGGGCCCGTCACCTGGGGCGTGATGGACCTGATGAACAAGCAGAAGGCCGTCGGCAACAAGCCGAACAAGGACGGCAAGTGCCCCACCAACAAGGGGCGCATCGCCTGCGTCAACCTCACGCTCCAGCTGAGCTGGATCCAGGACGGCAGCAAGCTGGTCTACGGCCCGGTGCCGGTCCGTACCGGCCGTAACGGGTACGAGACCCGGACCGGTCTGAAGAAGATCTACTGGCGTGACATCGACCACGTCTCGTCCGTCTACAACGTGCCGATGCCCTACAGCCAGTTCTTCGACGGCGGCCAGGCCTTCCACTCGGTGGGTCTCAGCATGTGGAACCCGCCGGGCTCGCACGGCTGCGTCAACATGACCACGACGGAAGCCAAGAAGTACTGGTCCCTGCTGAAGAACGGCGACGACGTCTACGTGTACGGCCGCAAGCCGGGAACCTGACGGCACCCGGCCCGGCCGCGCCCCGGCTCAGCTCTCCGGGGCGTCCCCGAAGTCCGGGATCTCCAGCCTGGCCCCGCCCTGCCGCGCGGACTCGTGCGCGATGATGCCCGGCAGGGTGTAGCGGGCGGCGACCCATGCGTTGACCGAGGGCAGGGCGCGCGTGTTGACGGCCGTCACGAAGTCGTCGACCAGGAAGTGGTGGCTGCCCTCGTGCCCGTTGTGCAGCGCGTCGAACTCCCGCGGCAGCCGCGCCCGGTCGTGCACCGGCGCCGACCCGGAGGTGAACGCCGCCCGCAGCTCCGGCGCGATGTGCTGGAGTGAGGGATCGTCGGGCGACATGGTGGGCTTGGGCTCGAGGAGCTCGCTGATGTCCTTCACGCCCTTTTTGTCCTGCCACAGCGCGACCGTCGCCAGCTGCTCCATGCTGGCCTCGGTCCCGAAGAACCGGAAGCGTGATTCACGGATGTGGGACGGATAGCCCACCCGCCGGAACTCGTTCGTACGGAACGACCCGCCGCCCGCGACCTCGAACAGCGCGGTGGCGTTGGACACGTCGTTGCCGAACTGGCTGACGTCCTTGTCGAAGACACCGTCGCCTCGGTCGTCCACCACCCCGATCGCCGACACGCTCACCGCGTGCGTCCGCCAGGCGCCGAGCACCCCGCCCACCGCGTGCGTCGGGTAGAGCAGCGGGGGATAGCTGGCGGTCGCCTTCCAGTTCTCGCCGCCGCTGTAGCGGTACGCGTCGTAGAAGCCCAGGTCCATGTCGTGGACGTAGTCGCCCTCGGCGTAGAACAGCCGCCCGAAGGCACCCTCGGCTATCTGGTTGCGGGCGTGCACTGTCGCCGGGTTGTACTGGCTGGTCTCGCCCATCATGTACGTCAGGCCGGTCGCCTTGACCGCGTCGATGATCGCCGCGATCTCCTCGGTGGTGATCGCCATGGGGACCGCCGAGTACACGTGCTTGCCGGCGTTCAGTCCCGCGAGGACCAGCGGGCCGTGCGTCCAGCGCTGGGTGAAGATCGCGACCGCGTCGACGTCCGCCGACTCCAGCATCGCCTCGTACGACGGGAAGGTCCCCGCCAGTTTCTGGGCGGCGGCGAGCTGCTCCGCCCGCTCGGGCAGCAGATCGGTGACGTACACGTCACCGACGCCGGGATGGGCCTGGAACAGGGTGGCGAACTGGCCGGAGAACTGGCCGGCGCCGACGATGCCGATTGAGAAAGTCATGGCGGTTACTTTTGCTTCGGAAGAATCTAGTCGTCAAGGGGTGGACGGAAGCAGAAGAGACATCAGGAGAGCGCCTCTGCGGCGCGCCGGTCGCACAGTAGGGTGGACGGGTTACTTCAGCTACGGAAGAAAAGGGATGCCGTGTCCGACTGGCTGCCGCTGAGCCCCGCGGAGCGTTCCGTGGCGATCGAGGTGCTCGTCCACGGACCGCTGTCGCGCACCGAGCTGGCCCACCGGCTGAACCTCTCCCAGGGCAGCCTCACCCGTCTCACCAAGCCGCTCATCGAGTCCGGACTGCTCGTCGAGGCTCCCTGGGCGGGCGCCCTCGCGGAGGCGCGCCAGGGCCGCCCCTCGCAGCCGCTGGACGTGGTCGCCGAGTCCCGCTCCTTTCTCGGCTTCAAGGTCACCGACGAGGCGGTGTACGGCGTTGTCACCACCCTCCGCAGCGATATCGTCGCGCGCCTCGACCGGCCCCTCACCAGCCACGAACCCGAGCAGGTCGCCGACCTGCTGGCCATGATGACCGCCGAGCTCGCCGCCGGGCACCCCGCCGTCGCGGGCATCGGCATCGGTGTCGGCGGGTTCGTGCGCGAGCACGCGGTGGTCGGCGAGTCGCCGTACCTGCGATGGCGTGACGTCCCGCTGGCCGCGTTGGTACGGCGGCGCACAGGCCTGCGGGTCGTGGTGGAGAACGACGTGGCCGCCCTGGTCGAGGCCGAGACCTGGTTCGGTGCCGGCCGGGGACTCGACCGCTTCGTCGTCCTGACCATCGGCGCCGGGATCGGCTACGGGCTGGTGCTCGGCGGTAGGCGGGTGCCGTACGCCGAGGAGGACCGGGGCTTCGGCCGCCACTGGATCATCGACCCGCAGGGCCCGCTCACCCCGCAGGGCGAACGCGGCAGCGCCGTGTCGCTGCTCACCATCCCCAGCATCCGCTACCAGATCCGGGCCGCCACCGGCCGTGACGCGTCGTACGAGGAGATCCTCGCCCGCGCCGCGGAGGGCGAGCCGATGACCGCACGGGTGATCGGCGAGGCCGGCCGGGCGCTGGGCACCCTGCTCGCGCAGATCTCCAACTTCGTCATGCCGCAGAAGATCCTGCTCGCCGGGGAAGGGGTCGGCCTGATGGAGGTGGCCGGGGACACGGTGCGGGACACCGTCAGCGCCCACCGCCATCCGCTCGCGGCGCCGATCCGGCTGGAGACCAAGGTCTCCGACTTCCACGACTGGGCGCGCGGCGCGGCCGTGCTGGCGATCCAGGTGCTGGTGCTCGGTGGGGACGGGGCCTGAACCGCTGTCTCCGCCCGGCTGTCCGCCGCCGCACGGCATCGAACTCCCGTGTCCCCTTGACTCATTGACGTGATGAGTAACACGGTCCGATATGTTCGTATTCGATCGCACTTACTCACGGTGCCTTCACGTCGACCGGCATATGCTTCACACCATGTCCACCACTGTTGAAGCCGTCACCGAGCGATCGGCCGACGAGGTCAACGAGGAGATCCGGGCCCTGTGGCTCCGGTCGGGCGGGACACTGAGCACCGAGCAGCGCGAGGAATACCGGCGGCTCGTCCTCGAATGGGCGGCCGCGTCCCCGCACCAGCCGGACCAGGCGGCCTGACCGCCCGTCCCGGGCACCCGTCGGGACGGGTGCCCTTCTCGTAGGCCCGTGGGTCCTTCGGCAGCCCCGGTCCCCGCCGTCAGCCCCAAGTAGCCGAGTAATAGCGCTGGTAAGCCTTACGGTCCTGCTCCGCGCGGAAGTAGCGGGTCGCGACCAGGGCGACCAGGCTGCCCCCGATCACCAGCAGACCCGGGCCGACATTGCGGGTGTCCGTGAGCCGGGCGACCAGACCGGTGTCGCCCGCGTTGCCGACCGGCGTCGACGAACCCGGCGACGCCGCGCTCGGCGCGATCGCACTGTGCGTGGCAGGCGTCGAGGGCGCCGGCGAGGCGCTCTGCCCCCCGGTCGCGTTCTGCGTCGACGCGATCAACTGCACGTTCAGCGCCGCCATCGCCCGCGTCACCGGCTGGAAGAACGTCACCCCGCCCGTGGTGCAGTCACCACTGCCGCCCGAGGTCATGCCCAGTGCGATGCCCTCGGAGAACAACGGACCGCCGCTGTCGCCCGGTTCGGCGCACACGTTCGTCTGGATGAGCCCGGTGACCGTGCCCTCCGGATAGTTGACGGTCGCGTTGAGCGCGGTCACCGTGCCGTCGTGCAGCCCGCTGGTGGAGCCGCTGCGGAACACCCGCTGCCCCACCGTCGGATCGGCCGCCCCCGTGATCCGCACGCCCTGGCCGTTGCCGATGGCGACCACGTCGGCGTTGTCACCGGCCTTCCCGTTCGCGTACTGGATCAGTGAGAAGTCGCTGCCCGGGAACTGTGTGTTGATCGTGGTGCCCAGCTGCTGGTTGCCCTGGTCGTCGTCGAACCAGACGGTGTTGGCTGGACCGCAGTGACCGGCGGTGAGGATGAAGTCGGTCTGCCCGTTGGTGACGTTGAACCCCGCCGAACAGCGGCCGCCCGTCGACAGGATCGGCTGCGCGCCGTTGAGCCGGGTGGTGAACTTGCCCTCCGAGCGCTGCATCTGCACAAAACTGCCGATGCCCGCGGCGACCCGGCTCAGATCCGACCAGTCGGAGGCGGAGACCGTGCTGTCGGCCTCCACCATCACCCGGTTGGTCCGGTAGTCCACCGCCCACGCGGTACCGGCCACGCGAGGCGCCGCACGCAGCGTGGCGGTGGCCGCCTTCAACTCGTTCATGCTGTGCGACACCATCTTGGCCTCGGCGCCCGCCTGCTTCACCATCGCCGCGGCCTGCTCGTCGGTCACCGCGACCACCGGCTTGCCGTCGGCGCCGATCCAACTGCCCGCCGTACGGGCCGCACCGAGCTTGGCCACCAGCGCGGCGCCGGTGTCACCGGCCTTGGCGGCGGAGCTGAACGGGACGGCGGACGCGCCGGGAGTCTCGCTCGCCATGGCCGTCGTGACCATCGCGCCTCCCAGAAGGAGTCCGCCGACCGCCGCCAGCTGTGTCCCCCGCCGGACGACCCGTCGTCGTGCGTGCCTCATCCATGGCTCCCGAAACCCCGAACGCGCGGTGTCGACACCGCGGGGCCCTCCGGTCGTCGAGCGCCCTGCTCTCCATACGGGGCCGGCCCCGAAGGCGTTCAGCACCACGGTGATCTTTGCGATCCCATGGCGGTACGACGTGGCCGTCCGACGCGTTCCCGGGCACCCCGAGGCCGCCTATCTTGACCCCATGACCAGCATCCCGCAGGAGAACCCGGACGAACCGAACCCGCTGCGCGCCCTCACCCTCGACCGGCTGCGACGCCGTACCAGCATGAAATGGCACACCTACCCGCAGGACGTGCTCCCGGTGTGGGTGGCGGAAATGGACGTGCCGCTCGCCGAGCCGGTCGTGCGCGCGGTCACGGACGCGCTGGAACTCGGGGACACCGGCTATCCCGCGGGCACCGGCTACGCCGAGGCACTCGCCGCGTTCGCCGCCAAACGCTGGGGCTGGCACGGGCTGGACGTGGCCCGTACCGCGATCGTCCCCGACGTCATGCTCGGCGTGGTCGAGATGCTGAGACTGGTCACCGGGCCCGGTGACCCGGTGGTCGTCAACTCGCCGGTGTATCCGCCGTTCTACCAGTTCGTCGAGCACATGGACCGGCGGGTGGTGGAGGCCCCGCTCGGCGCCGACGGGCGTATCGACCTGGACGTCTTGGAGGAAGCCTTCCGCGGGCTCGGTGGCGGGCGGGCCGCCCATCTGCTGTGCAGCCCCCACAACCCGACCGGCACCGTCCACACCGCCGGGGAACTCACTGCCGTCACGGAACTCGCCGAGCGGTACGGCGTCCGGGTCGTCGCCGACGAGATCCACGCCCCGCTCACCGCCCCGGGCGTCGACTTCGTGCCGTATCTGAGCGTGCCGGGCGCCGAGCGCGGCCTGTCCCTGATGTCGGCGTCCAAGGCCTGGAACCTGGCGGGCCTCAAGGCCGCGCTCGGCGTGGCCGGACCCGGTGCCGCCGCCGACCTCGCCCGGATGCCGGAGGAGGTGAGCCACGGCCCGAGTCATGTCGGCGTCATCGCCCACACCGCGGCCCTCACCGACGGCACCGCCTGGCTGGACGCCCTGCTGGCCGGCCTCGACGAGAACCGGCGCCTGCTCGCCGAACTCCTCGACCGCCACCTGCCCGCGATCCGGTACCGGCCCGCCGAGGCCACGTACCTCGCCTGGCTGGACTGCCGCGCCCTCGGACTCGGCGACGCCCCGGCCGAGGTCTTCCTGACGCGCGGCCGGGTCGCCGTCAACTCCGGTATCTCCTTCGGGACGGGCGGCGCCGGGCACGTACGGCTCAACCTGGCCACCTCGCCCGAGGTGATCACGGAGGCGGTACGGCGGATGGCGGCGGCACTGGCCTGAGGCGCCGCCCGGCGGCGCGCCTCCTACACTTCCGGCATGGACGACACCACCGGGACCGACCTCGACCGGCTCGGCGCCGGCAAGTACCTGCTTGTCACCAGCTACCGCAAGGACGGCACCCCCGTCCCCACCCCGGTCTGGGTGGTGCGGGACGGAGACACCCTCGGCGTCTGGACGGCCGCCGACACCTGGAAGGTCAAGCGGATCCGCCGCCGCGCCGATGTCCGGGTCGCCCCCTGCGACCTGCGCGGACGCCCGACCGGCGACCCGGTCCCGGCCACCGCCGAGATCGCTGACGCGCCCACCACCGCCCGCTATCGCGACCTCATCGCCCGCAAGTACGGCATCACCGGCCGCCTCACCCTGCTCGGCAGCAGGCTGCGGCGCGGCCGCGAGGGCACCGTCGGCATCCGGGTGACTCTCGCGCCCTGAGGAGGCCGTATCTCCCAGGGCGCGAGGAGCGCTGCGAGGCGGCCGGCAGCGCGAGGAACGCTAAGAGGCGTCCAGCACGGTGCCGTTCAGCACCAGACCGTCCGGCAGCGGCTCACCGTCGTCGCCGGTCTGCCGGAAACTGACCGACTCGGCCGGTTCACGGACCCGGTCCTCGACGGTGGGCACGGTGACGTCGAGGCTCGTCTGCCCGGCCGGGATGTCCAGCCACAGGTAGAAGCCGTCCACCCTGGACAGCGGCCGCTCCGGGTCGGGTTCGGCGCCGGATGCCTCGGCCAGCCAGCGCGGGTCGACGTCCTTGGTGGACAGCTCCGGACCGCCGCCGGGCGGAACCGGGACGAACGGCGCACCGATGTCCGTGTCCGCGGCCTCGGACAGCGAGATCCGCCACTTCAGCGCCGAGCCCTCCGTCACCTTGTCCGCGAGCGGGGTCACGGTGACCGTGGGCGCAGGGTCGTCGTTGCGCACGGTCAGCCCGCCCCGGTAGGAGCCGACGACCGCCCCGTGCACGGCCTTGACCAGTACGTCGTACGGCAGGTCGGCCCCGAAGCGGGTGTTGCCCCGCACCTCGACCGGTACGTCGACGGCGTGGCCGCCGGGCCGCGCGGTGACCAGGCGGTCCTTCGCGGTGCCGGTCGCCGGGTCGATGACGTACACCCGTACCTGGCCGCTGCCCCGGCCGGACACCCGCACCGGGACGTGGTAGGTGCGTACGCCCGAGTCGCCCTCGTCGACCGTGAGACGGCCGACGTCGACGCGCGGCAGCGCGGCCGCCCGTACCGCCGGGGTGCCCGGCCGCCAGCCCCAGGCGTCCATCAGCCAGGCCCGTCCCGAGGCCGAACGCGGGGTCAGTTCGAGGGACTTGACCGAACGCAGATCGACGCCGGCCCGGCGCGCGGCGGTCAGTGGCACGCGCACTTCACGCGCCCAGTAGGACGCGGTGCGCTCGCTGCCGGGCAGCCCGTCGACCCGGATCCGGCCCAGCGTCGCCCTACGGCCGTGTGCGTCGGTGACGGCCACGTCGAGTTCGGTGCCCTTGGTGTTCGGGGGCACGAAGACCCGGAGCGCGAGCGCGTCGGCGCCCCGGAGGGAGAGCGGCCGCGCCACTTGTACGCGGGTCGCCGCCCCCGCGGCCGTCCAGCGCAGCGCGACCGCGTTCCGCCCTGCCTCCCGGGCCGTCTCCCACTGTGCGAAGTGCGGCGAGGCACCCTTGGCGCCCTCGCCCAGGCAGGCCACCGCCGGGTCGGGATCGGCCGCGGCGCACAGCCGGCCACCGGTCACGGTCACCTCGCCGTCCGGCAGGAACCCGGCGCCACGGTTCGCGCCGACCGCGTGACTCAGCACGCGGGCCGGATCCGCCGACGGCGCCCGCCGCCCCGAACCGTCCAGCAGTGGACGCACCTTGTCGTCACCCGCGACGAACAGCCGGGCCGCCGCCGCGATGTACGTCGAGCCCGCCCGGTGCTGCTGGTCGGCGGTCAACCGCGTCGCGGTCCCCTTGGAGCACACCGGGTCCCGCTGGTCCGGGTCGTCGTAGAAGTCGTCCTCGGCCGGGGCCTGCGCCTGCCCAGGCGTCCACTCGGTGTTGAAGAAGTTGTGGTTGGCGCCGATCACATAGACCGCGCTGTGCAGGGCCTTGCCGGCGCTGACCGCGCGGGTGCCGTCGACGTACACCTCGCCCTGGAGGTCGGAGACATCGCCGTCACAGCCCGGCAGGACGGTGAGCGAGGGCACGTCCGGCACCGGGTTCTGGCCGAAGACGGTCGGGCCGATCAGCACGGTGCCGCTGATGTGCCAGCGCACCTTGCCGTGGTAGCCGTCCTGGTCGGCCGGCGGTGGGTAGAGACTGTCCAGCGCGGCCCGGTTGACGCCCTCGCCGCCCCGCGAGTGGCCCATCAGCAGCACCCGCGACAGGTCGGCGCGGGGCGCCTGGCGCACGATCCTCGGCGCGTGCGCCGGGTGCTGTGCCCAGTCGGCCCAGTGCGCCAGGTGCAGCCGGATCAGCGACGAACGGGCCTGTGCGCCGCCGTCCTCGGCCTGCCAGTCCTGGCCGTTGATCCCGTTCGCCGAGATCGACACGGTCACATAGCCCTGAGAGGCCAGCAGCCGCTGGTCGCGGAGGTAGCCCCGGTGGCTGGGTATCGGGAGGGTCCCGGCCGGACAGGGCCAGGCGCCGGAGGCCTCCCCGTTGTCGCCGTGCGGGGCGTAACAGGTGGCGTGGCGGCCGTGCAGGAACAGCGCGAGCGGGCGCGGGCCGGAGACCCCGGTGGGCGCGACCACCACGGCGCGCATCTCGACGGGGACGGAGAACCCGGGCAGACGCACCGACTTGAGCTGGTACTCGCCGGTGGTAGTGCGGTAGCGGCCGGGCTTGCCCGGATCAACAGGGCCGGCGGGCAGCGGGGCCGGCGGCCGGGCGGCCGGGCTCGTCGCCGTGGCGGCGCCGGCCGGGGTGTCCAACCGCCGTCCCCCCGACCAGACCTGAAGGCCCTTCAGCTCACCGGCCCGGGCTCCTTCGAGGCCGAGCCGGAAGGTGTGCCCGTCCCGCTCCGGCTTCGGCACTCCCAACAGCCGCCCGTCCGAACGGAATTCAACCCGCGCGTCACCCATCGGCACCCGTCTGCCGGACCGCCACACCAGTTGGGGCGCCGACCGCCCGTCGTCGATGCGCCAGCCCGGGGGCAGCTTCCCGTCGGACTCGGTGGCAGCTGGGGCCGGTCGGGCGTGTGCGGTGGTGCCGGACACCCCTCCCGCAAGCGCGAGCACCGCGGCCGCGGTGACCCATATGCGCCGGGTACGGACCAATGTTCCCTCCTCAGAAGGCGAGTGCGGGCACGCCGGCCGTCCCGGGGAGCCCCTCGCGCCCCGGAGGACGGGGAGGGAAGACTGTGGGTTGCCTGTGAAGGAAGAAGGATTGGTTACCTGCGGGACGGGCGGCACCTGGTGAGCTCGGGGGCGGCCCGTCCCGCGGCGGCCTCCGCCGGGACCGGAGGGCCCGTGGTCCTGGACGGCGCCGCTGCTACTCGACGCCGGGCGGTACGACCGTGGCGTGGTGGTGGTACATCCGCCAGCCGCTCTCCTCGTCGCGCCTGCGCCAGAGGGAACTGTGCCGGGAGCGGCGGTCGCCGAGCCTTGCCTCGAAGGTCACATGCACCAGGCCCGGAGCCAGTACGACACCGCTCATGCCGGAGGGTTCGTAAACGGGGCCGTCCTTCGACGCGCCCGCCTTGTCCGGGAGTTCGGCGAGTAGCTGCTCGTACGTGTACCGCCGGCCGGACGCGCCGACCTCCACGAACTCCGGGTCGAGCAGCTCGCCCGCCCGTTCCCGTGAGGCGCGCACCTCGGGGTCCATGAGCCGCAGCTCGCCCGCGATCGCCGTCTCCACCTGGGCCGATTCATCGTCCATGGACGCATCCTCGCCCAGGTCACCGGCCTTCGCGCAACTGGTTTCGGACCGTCAGGTCCAGGCCCGGTAGGGCTCGTCGAGCAGTTGGAAGACCGGCTCGCCCCGCACCGGGTCCTTCGCCGTGGAGAGCCTGACCCGGTCGCCGCTGTGGATGCCGATCAGCGGGCCCATGACCCGGCCCCGCACGACGAATCCCTCGGCCATCTCGATCAGGGACACATTGCGCGCGGCAGGCGTGTTGCGGTGCACCACCGTGGCGTGGCGGACCGTGCCGGTGCCCTCGCTGCGCTCCGTGCGCAACTCGCTGCCCTGGCAGACCGGACACAGCAGCCGGTGGTACATGGCGGTGCCGCACCAGGTGCAGCGCTGGAAGACGATGGCGTCCTTGTGGTGGTCCGCGGGGCGGTGGTCCGCGGGCGCGGGGTCGAGAACGCTCGTCGCGAATCCGACCGCCGACTGCGCGGCGCTCGCTGAGTGGTGGTACACGCTGGTCAACTCCCTGCGCTCGCCCGGAATCCGGAATCCCGCGTGCCCGGACCCGGCCGCGCACGCCTGTGCCCGGTTCGCCGTGCGACCGTGCACGTCGACAGAGTATGGCACTCAGTGTCAGGCGTAAAGGCACTGCGTACCCCAAAATTGCGTCGATCTGGGCCCCGCGTACCGGCGCGGTCAGGCCCGGCCGAACGCGGTCTCGATCTCCTGCACCACCCGCCACAGCGGGGCGTCCCGCCGGGAGACGAGCACGACCACGTCGTCCGGGTGCTCCACCGGGCCGCCGAACAGAGCGGCCGACGCCCCACCGGGAGCGGGCCCGGCGGCCTCGGTGCCGAACGCGGCCTGCACATACCCGAGGGCGTGGTCGACCGGCGCCGCCGCGTCACCCTCGCCGTCCGAACGCAGCCAGGAACGCAGGGCGTTGTTGTGCGCCGCGACGACGGCCGCCGCGATCACGTCAGCCCGCAGCGTCCCGTCCGGGCGGCCGGCGTACCGGCCCCGCAGATACTCGGCCAGCGCACGCTCGTAGCGCCACACCACCGACAGTTCGTACGCGCGCAGCCCCGGAACCTTCTTGGTCAGGCGGTAGCGCTGCACCGAGAACGTGGGGTTCTCCGCGTACATCCGCAGCACCAGCCGCGCCGCGTCGCACACCCGCCGCACCGGCTCGCACTCCGGGTCGCTCGCCGCCAGGAAGGCGGTCATGTCGGCCAGGCAGCCCTCGTGGTCGGGGAAGACCACGTCCTCCTTGGACGGGAAGTAACGGAAGAACGAGCGCCGCCCGACCCCGGCCAGGGCAACGATGTCGTCGACGGTCGTCTGCTCGTAGCCGCGCTCCAGGAAGAGCCGGAAGGCCGACGCGACCAGGGCGTCCCGCATGGGCGGCTTCGCGGGCGGCGCCGTGCTGCTGGAGCTCATGGACGCGAACGTAGCATTCCGCCGCCCCTCATGGCACTCAGTGCACGCCGCACGGGGAACTGAGTGCAGTGCTCTGCTGCCTCTTGCGCTCGGGCTGAACCGATGGACCGGTCCTGCCGTATGTGTTCTCGGGGATCGCGGACACCCGTGCGTACGGGACGTAGAAGGAGAGCAGTGTGTCGACACCGCCCGACCCTGAGCAGCCGCACCGCGGGCCGGTCCTGGAACCGATCCGGGTCCTGCGCCCCCGCCGACTCGACGCTCTCGCGGAGCTGATGCGCGAGATCCGGGAGGAGGCGGAGGCCGGCGAGCAGGGGAGGGAGACCGGGAAGCAGCCGGGTCCGGCGGCCTTCGAGGCCTTCGACCAGGACCGGTGGTCCGATGCCGGCACCGAGGACGAGACCCAGGAACTGCCGCCCGTCACCGAGGGCTCGCGCACCGCGCAGGGCGGCCACGGGACCCGCCCGTCCCGCGCCTTCGGCTTCGGCCCGGGACTGCGCCGGGCCGCCGCCGTGGTGGCCGTCGGCGCGGCCGCCCTGGTCGGCTTCGGCTGCGCCCTCCTGCTGCCCGGCCGCGACGGCACCGCCGCGGCCGCCCAGCCCGCCCCGTCCGCCACCACCGCACCGGCCACCACCCCACCGGCCTCGGACACCTCCACCGACCCCGACGGGGCCGGCACCCTCCGCCAGGGCGACACCGGCCCCGAGGTCGTCGACCTGGAGCAGCGCCTCCTGCGCATCCCGGACGTCTACCGTGACGGCTCCACCGGCGGAACGTACGACGCCGCCCTCACCGCGGCCGTGGAACGCTTCCAGATCTGGTACGGCATCAGCGGCGACGAGCGCGGCGTCTACGGCGACGACACCCGCCGGGCCCTGGAGTCGCGCACCAGCCCGACGGACGGCTGAGCGGCGACGAACGGCCCGGTGAGCGGTACCGCCGGCCGCTCAGACGAGCATTTTCGAACGCCGGGCAATGGATCAGGAAAACGCTGGGAACGTGCGAGGAGCGGGCGTCACCATGGGCAGCCACCCGGCAGCCCCGTGCTGCCGAGCTCCCTCCGAACGACCCCGAAGGCCATGCCGATGAACGGCTCCCGCATCCCGGGCCTGCTGGTGCCCGCCGTGTTCCTGCTGGCCCTGGTGGCGGGCCTGTTCTGGTACTGGCGGCACCGCGACGACGACTGACCGCTCCGGCTACTCCTCCTCCGCCACCGGCACCCGGATGTCCAGCACGCACACGTCGTCGCGGCGTTCGCCCTCCAGCATCGCGGCGAGCAGCGCCTCCAGTGACCCGGGCTCGGCGGTGCGGACGGCTTCCGCCAGGCGGGTCAGGCCCATGTCGATGTCCTCGCCGGGCCGCTCCATCAGTCCGTCGGTGTACAGCAGCAGCCGGTCGCCGGGCTCCAGCCGGAACTCGGCGGACTCGTAGACCGGGTCCGCCGAAGCCCCGAGCAGCATGCCGTCGGGGCGGTCGAGCCGGTGGACCTCGCCCGCGCGCACCAGCAGGGGCGGCAGGTGACCCGCCTGGGCCCAGACGAGACGGCGCTCGGCGGGCTGATAGCGGGCGAGGATCAGGGTCGCGGTGGACTGGCTGTCGCGCGAGTGCAGGAGCAGGAAGTTCAGCCGGGCGAGCGCACCGGTCAGCGAGGAGCCGGTGCTCACCATGCCCTTGGCGGTGAACCGGAGCTGGGCCATCGTCGCGACGGCGTCGACGCCGTGGCCCGCCACGTCTCCGACGACGAACAGCGCGGAGTCGTCGGGAAGTTGGATGGCGCTGAACCAGTCGCCGCCGACATGCACGTCCGCCTGCGCGGGCAGATAGGCGACCTCGACGCGCAGCCCGCACAGCCGCACCGGTCCGCTGGGCAGCGGGAGCAGCGCGTGCTGGAGCCGGGCGGCCAGCGCGCGCTCGGCCTCCAGGACGCCGCGCTGCATCAGGATCGCCCGCTCGCTGTCCACCAGGGCGAGTTCGGCGCTGCGCTGCGCGGTGAGGTCCTGGACGAAGCCGTGCACCTCGACGACCATGCCGTCCGCGGCGGTCACCCCCTCCGCGACGGCCCGCAGATGCCGTACGCCGTTCCCGGTCCTGATCCGGAACGGGACGTCGAACGATCCGCCGGTGCGGGCGAGTTCGGAGACGGCGCGGGCCAGCGCGTGGGCGTCCTCGGGGAGGACCAGGTCCGGCAGCAGGTCCAGGGCCACTGCTCCGCGTCCCGGGTCCCGGCCCAGGATGGTGTACACCTGGGACGACCAGGTGACCTGATGGGTTATCAGGTTCCAGTTCGCCCAGCCGAGGTTGCCCAGCCGCTGCATGTCCGCCAGACGCTGTTCCTGCCGCGCCTCCATGTCGTGCTGCTGCCAGTTCACCAGCAGCCCGTCGCCGAGCCGCGTGGCCCGCACCGAGTAGACCGCCGTAACG
This sequence comes from Streptomyces sp. NPDC096040, assembly GCF_040303265.1. Classification (NCBI taxonomy): domain Bacteria; kingdom Bacillati; phylum Actinomycetota; class Actinomycetes; order Kitasatosporales; family Streptomycetaceae; genus Streptomyces; species Streptomyces sp. NPDC096040. Next base: position 245,971 of record NZ_JBEOTA010000002.1, on the reverse strand, counting down.
GTCGTCCCCGCGACGACCTCCTCGTGCACGAACGGCTCACCCTCGTACGGCTCCCCGTCGAGCGCCTTCAGATACCCCTGCCACAGCGACTCGCCGGCGATCGAGGGATAGCTCTCCAGGATGTGCGAGCCGACCAGCTCGCGGCCGGTACGGCCGAGGATGTCGGCGGCGTTCGGGGTGGCCGCGTCGATGCGGTAGTCCTCCACCTTCCCGATGGCGGTGCGCAGCGGGGTCAGCAGGACCGCCGCTCCCGGCAGCGCGTCCAGCACCGTCTGCACCGTCCGGGAGAAGCCCGAGGCCAGCGGTTCGGCCGGCGATCCGAGGGCGGTGAGCCGGCCTGCGCACAGCCGGGCGACGGCCCGCAGCAGCTCGCGGTCCGCGGGCCCGAAGACCGCGTCCGGCCGGCGCAGCACACCGACGGCCACGCCGGTGGTGTCCCCGGTCGTCACCGGCAGCCAGGCCCGGGACAGCCAGCGCCCGTGCGGCTCGTCGATCAGCTGGTACTCCTGCCGGTCCTGGGCGAAGTGCTCCAGCCAGAGGGGCTCACCGGACCTGAGCGTCTCCAGCGGGGCGATCCCGCGCAGCGCCGGCAGCCGGTGCCACTGGGCGGCAAGGGTCGCGTCGACGCCGGCGTACCCCACGAGTTCGAGTCCCTGGCCGGGCAGCCGCCGGTACAGCAGCACCGCGTCGGCGCCGACCCCGGGGGCCAGGTGGTCGAGCAGCGAGTCGGCCAGCTCCTGTGGGGAGTCGACGTGCACCAGGGCCTTGCCGAGGCGGCCGAGCGTCTCTGCGGTGCCGAGCCCGGCGAGCGACTTCCGTGGGGCTTGTGGGGCGGGGAGTTCGGTGAGGGTGTCGAGGGCCGGGGGCACGGTGGGCGTCAGGGCGCCGAGGGTGAGCCAGCACTCCTCGAGCAGCGTGCGGCTACCGGCAAGGGCCCGCTGCAGCAGCGCCTCGTGCGCGGCGTCGGGGGAGCAGCCCGTGGTGGCCATCAGCGCGCCCTTGGCCCGCTCCACCACGGTGGAGGTGGCCACCTGGTCCCGCAGCCGGTCCAGCTCGGCGCGCTGCCGGGACACGACCTTGGCCAGAGCCGCCAGGTCGGCGACGGCACCGGTTCCGACCGGCGGCGCTTGCTCGCTCATCACGGATCGAGCATGTCACAGGAAGGAGCCTCCCCTCACACCTGTGCCGGATCGGTGAAGGATCGGGGTATCCGGGAACCGGACTGGTCAACGGCCGGTACTGTGCCCGACGAGCGCCTCGGTGACCACGCGGACACTGCGGGCGATGTGCTGGAGCTGGAGGACCTCCGCCGCGTACAGCTTGATCGTGTGCTCGATGACCGACTCCGGCAGTCCCAGCAGAGGTAGTTCGGCCCGCGCGGTCTGCAGCGCGGTGCGCGCCACCCGGATCTCGTGCTGGACCTGGATCTGCGCGTGCCGGGCGAGCAGCACGGGGTGACGGATCAGCGCCGGGTAGCTGGCGTAGCGGGCCGGCACCAGCTCACGCAGCCACTTGGTGGCGGAGCGCTCCCAGTCGTAACTGCCCGGCGTCTTGACCTGGCAGGGCCAGTCGGGACTGATGCGGGTGGTCGTCGTCAGGGTCATGATCATCGCTTCCGGGTGCGGCGTCGGGAAGGGTGGTCGACGGATGTCTGGGCGGCTCCGGCCTAGGGGATGGCCGGAGCCGCCGCGGGCGAATCGCGCAGGCGATGCCCGTTCGAACACCCCCGGCGCCGACGCGGGTAGGAGACGGCGGCAGGGGGCGTCCGTGCAGGGACCCCGGGCGTCGGCCGCCGGCGCTGCGGGTGGTGCTGCGTGCGCATGGGCGGTCCGTCGGTTTTCTCGGGGCGGGTGCGAGCGGTGCGTCCTCGGTGCGGAACGTGCCCGGAGTGGGCCGGGGTGATCCGTGAGCAGTATTTATATATGCCGTCCTGTTTGCAAGACGTATGAAAACATTCATGCTCGAATTGCGGTGAATGGTCCGCCTACGGGTTCCTGCGACGGGAGGGGAGGGACGGCCCGTACCCCGGGCCTCGGGCTCAGTCCTTGAGGAAGAACTGGTGCTGCTCGGCGACGTGCTCGTACTCCTCCAGGCGCGCCTGGGTGCGCTCGGGGTCGGCGTCGGTCATGGCCTGGAGCAGCGCGGCGGCCATCAGGCCGGGCGCCGCGTAGGTGTCGAAGACCAGGCGGGACCCGATGCCGGTGCTGAAGGTGACGTCAGCCTCGTCGGCGAGCGCGCCGAGCGCCAGGTCGGTCACCAGGGCGACCCGCAGACCGGCGGTGCGCGCCACCCGGATCGCGGTCAGCGTCTCCTGCGCGTGCCGCGGCATACCGAACGCCAGCACCCAGGTGCCGCCGGCCTCGCGCGACTGCAGCAGCGCGTCGTAGGCCACGCTGCCGCCCCGGGTCACCAGCCGTACGTCGGGATGGATACGGCGAGCGGCGTAGGCGAAGTACTCCGCCAGCGAGACGGAGATACGCAGGCCGAGTACGGTCAGCGGGGCCGACTGGGACAGCTCACGGCCGATCCAGATCACCCGGTCCGGATCGGCGAAGTCCCGGCGCAGATTCTCCAGGTTCTCGATCTCGGCGTCGACGGCCGCCTGGAGCTCGTTGCTGCGGTGCTCGGTGGCGGCACCCGTGCCGCCCGCCAGGGTGCGCAGCGCGATCGACTGGAGCCGCTCGCGCAGCGCGGGATAGCCGCTGAAGCCGACCGCCCCCGCGAACCGGGTCACCGACGGCTGGCTGACCCCGACCCGCTCGGCGAGGTCGGTGATCGACAGAAAGGCCGCCTCGGTGATGTGGTCGATCAGGTACTGGGCGATGCGCCGCTGGCCGGGGGAGAGCCGGGGACCGTCGAAGAGCTCGCGGAGCTGGGAGGTGGGTGCGGCCTCCGCCTCCGGCACGGTCTTGCCCGAGGTGATCGCGGATGCCTGAGCGCGAGCCTGCTGCGGCGATGGCACCGAAGCGCCTCCTTTGTCTCCCACGAGGACTCAACATAGCTCACGGCCCATGGTGACCAGGGGTTGTGCGCAGCGCCGGACCGCCCCGGGAGCCGAGGACAGAGCTTGCGCATCCGTCCCCGGGTCCCGGTGCTCAGCGCCGGTAGATGGTGATCGAATGACCGACGTCATCGATCGGACGGCTGCTGTCGATCAGTTCGGCCAGTCCGCCGCGGGCCTTGGCGACCCACGAGTCCGAGACGACCAGCAGCCCGTGCACCGTGCCGAGCGGCACCTTGCGGGGGTCGGCGGCATGGATGCCGTAGTACGACGGAACGCCACTTCCCTTGTAGACCAGCCAGATCCGCTCGCCCGGGTAGCGTTCCCTCAGCCGGTCGGCGAGCCGGCCCAGGTCCTGGCCCCAGTCCACGTTGGAGTCGTGCAACCGCAGATGCGTCTTCGCCGGGCCGCCGAACGCCTCGTTGGAGTACGGCAGATAGAACGGGAACGTCCGCAGCGAACTCACCGCGACGAACAGCACCAGCGCCCCGCTCACCGGCCGCGACCACCGCCACCGCAGCGCGAGCACCGAAGCCCCGCCCACCGCCAGGAACATCGGCACGAACACCGCGTACCGCGTCCCGAAGTCCCGCGACCCGGTCATCGCCGAGGCCAGCAGCACGGCCGGCGGCAGCAGTACATACGGCGCGGCCGGCCGCAGTCGGCGTACCGACGTCATCGCCACGGCGCCGGCCGCCCACAGCGCGAGCATGCCGAGCGGGGTCTTCACCAGCAGCGCGGCCGGCAGGTAGTACCAGCGGGAGCCGGTGTACAGATGCCCGAACAGAAAGCCCTGCCAGGGCAGGTCCTCGAAGGCGAACTGCACCCGCATGCCGTCCCGGTAGGCGCGCGGGAAGGGCATCAGGCCGGCCATCAGCCCGCGCAGCCCGTGGACGGCGGGCACGGGTTCGGCGGGCACGAAGCGCAGCCGCGGATCGACCGCGAGATACGAGAGCCAGACGACGGCGACGGCCGTCACGGCCATCACGGCTGACGCGGCGAGCACGCGCCGCAGTCTCTGCGGGCGGTCGTGCCACACCGTGACCACCGCCAGTGCCATCAGCACCGGGATCGCGGGCAGCGCGCTCATCTTCGTCGCGACCGAGGCGCCCAGGGCGACACCCGCGAGCGGGAGATACAGCCGGGGGCGGCGACGGGCCCGCCACACCAGCCAGGCCGATGTCAGGACGAACCCGGCCGCCGGGACGTCCAGCGTGGCCAGCGAGCCGTGCGCAATCACGTCGGGGGAGAAGGAGTACAGGGCGAGCGCCAGGAGCCCGGCGGCCGCACCGAGGATCTCGCGGGCGAAGGCGAGGACGACCAGACCGAACAGCAGTGTCAGGGCGATCATCGGCAGCCGGGCCCACAGCATCAGCCGCCAGGGGTCGTTGCCCGACGCGTACAGCAGATGCCTGCCCACCTGGCCCTGGCTGCCCTGGTACGACGGGTCGTAGTGCGGATCGGCGACCGCGACGCCGGCCATGACGACCAGCTTGCCGAGCGGCGGGTGCTCGGGGTTGTAGCGCAGCCGGTGTTCGTGCAGATAGTCGGTGGCCGTGGCGACATACACCGGCTCGTCGACGGTGGGAGTCTGCTGGACGGCGGTGGTCACCATCGCCACCGCCATCTGGGCCAGCAGCAGCGTCGCCAGGAGCGGCACCAGCCACCGGCGGCGGGCGCGCAGGGCGGCCCGCAGCCGGGCCATGGGGGCGGGTCCGGGGTCGTCGAGGTCGCCGGGATCGAGGACCGACTGCTGTTCGCTTGCCATCATCCGCCCCGCGGGGACACCGGGCCCGCGGTGACGGGAGCGATCAAGGGCCGCATCATGGCCCTACTGTCGCATCGCTCCCGCCACCGGGCGCGTCACCGCTTCACGAGTCGTACCGACAGACCGTCTGCCGTGTACACGGGTACGGCCCGCAGCTTGTCGGAGTTCAGCTCGACGTGGTCGAACTGTCCGCGCAGCCGCGGTGCGTCGAGCACCAGGAGGGTGCAGCCCGCGGCCGGCGGGTGCTCGGTGTCGAGGTTCAGGGACAGCGTGCTGCCCTTGCCGAGCACCGCCAGGTGCTTCACCTGGAGCGGCGCCTTGCGGCCCTTTCCGAGCGTCACCTCCAGGGTGCCCGCGTCCTGCGTGTACGTCCCGCGCACGAACAGTCCCCCGGCCACCCGCAGGGTGCCGGCCGTGATCCGGACGTCGCCGCGGCCCAGCGCCTCGTTCGAGGCGGCGACCAGGGTGCCCCCGGCCACCACGGTGCCGCCGCGGTAGCCGTTGCTCCCGGTGAGCGTCAGCGTGCCGGTGCCCTCCTTGGTCAGCCCGCCGTGGCCGTCGATGTCGTGGCGCCAGCTGTCGGCCGCCGAGAAGCCGCCGGCCGCCGCGTCCAGGGTGACCGTGACGTCCGTGTCGAAGGCGCCGTAACCGTCGGCCGCGGCGAACAGGTTGAGGCGGCCCCACTGCTCGACGCCGTCAAGGAGCACATAGCCGGAGGGCAGCCCGGTGGTGCGCAGCACCTCACGGCGCTGGTCGGCGGTGAGGTAGGGCTGGCGGGTCTCCAGGAGCACCTCGGCGCCCTTGGGCACGGTGAACGGCAGGTCGCCGCCCTGCCGCCGCAGGATGTACGTCAGCCGGGGGGTGGCCGCGCGCTCGTTGGCCTCGCGGTCGGCGTACGGGTCGGCGGCGGGGGCCGAGTGGGCGTAGGCGTACAGGGTGTCGGCGGTGCTGCCGGTCTGCGCCTCGAAGTAGGCGAGGGCCTGGGCGCGGGCGGCCGCCTTGAGGGCGGCGTTGGCCGGGTCGGCGAGGGTGGCGGCGGCCAGGGCGGTGGCCATGATGCGGCCGCCGATCACGTCGACCGTGTTGTGCATACCGGCGACGATGCGGGTGTCGCTGAGCTCCAGGGCGCGGGTGACCAGCTCCTGGAAGCGCTCCGGCACCGCGTAGGCGTAGGCCAGGCCCGCCAGGTGGAAGGCGTTGGTGTGGCCGGACGGGAAGCCGCCGTCGTCGACCGGGGAGCTGCTGCGCTGGCGCAGCAGCTGCGGGGCGACGACCACGTCGGACTCGTAGACGGGGAAGCCGTAGGCGTCGGTCCTGCCGGTGTCGACGACCTTGCTGTCCTCGTTCATGCGCCACGGACGCGGGTACTGGTAGGCGTACTTGGACGGGTTGCCGGACGCGTAGTTGCCCCGCACGGTGTCCACCAGTTCGGCCACCTTCCCGAGCGCGGAGCTGTGCGAGCCCGCGCCGAGCGCAGAGCCCGCCGGGGCGTCGGCCGGGACGGCGTCGTTGATGGTGGTCGCGGGCGTCCCGTCGGGGGCGCTGGTGATCGAGGTGACCGCGAGCGCACCTGCCTTGTAGAGGTCGGCCAGCGGGCCGAGGCCGGCGATCATCGCGTAGCTCTGGTGCTGGCGGTCGTAGAGGAACGCCTTCTTCGCCTCGGCGACGGAGCGCCTGGCGGTGATCTTGGCGCAGTAGCGCATGTTGTCGCGCAGGATGTCGGCCCGCAGCACGGTGCCGGTGTTCCAGGCGGCACCGGTCTTCCATATCTGAGCGAAGCCGCCGAGGATGCGGACCACCGCGTTGGTGTCGGCGGTGAGGTTGGTGCTGATGTTCGTCTTGTAGTCGTCGACGAACGCGAGAGCGGTCGCGGCCTTGGCGTCCGCGGCGGCGAGCCAGCCGACGAACGTCGGGGCCGCCAGCACACCCGCCGACGCGCCGAGCGAGGTCTTCAGGAATCCCCGTCGGCCGACGGCGAGTCCACGGGCCGGTGAGGAGGTGTGATGCCCGGCAGGTGACGGCATGGGTGTGCCTCTCTTGAGGTCTACGGCGCGACGGCCGGAGGGGAGTTCACACGCACACCCGGTGCGCCCGATGTGCGTGAGCGTGTGGGTTCGCGTGGGAAAAGTGTTGAACGAGCGAAGTTCTAAGGCGGGCCCGTGTCCCGGCGGTCATGGTCCGACGACCGCCACATGACCCGGAGTTGAACGACAGCCCGGTGGTTCACCGGAAGAAGGGCCCGGACCTGCGCGTTCGCAGCGTCGAACAGCCCGTGGTCCACACGCGGTAGACCGAACGGGCCGAAGACAGGTTTCTCACATGATCGAACGCGCCAGCGCCACCGCCCCCTCGACCGGCGGGAGGCGCAGGCGCCTTGGCCGGGCGCCCGGCAGGGCCTGGGCGAGCGCGGCGGCGAAGGCGTCGTACAGGCGCGGCTGGGAGAGGATCGTGCCGCCCGCTACCACCACGTCGTCCACGGCGACACCGCGCGCGGCCAGTCGCAGCACGAGGCCGGCGAGGGCGCGACCGCCCTGGGCTATCACGTCCTCGGCGAGGACGGAGCCCGCGTCGGCGGCGGCGAAGAGCACCGGAGCGTGCCGACCCCACTCCGCGGAGACGTCGGTGACACCCTCCAACGCGGCGCCGAGCGAGGGTACTTCGGTCACGCCGAAGGCGGCGGTCAGCCCTGTCGCGAGCGCGTCGGGTGCCTCGCCGCGGTCGTGCGCGGCCCAGACGGCGCGGGCGGCCTCGCGCACGAGTCCGGCGGCGCCGCCTTCGTCACCGAGGACCGCACCCCAGCCGCCGACCTGCACGGGGCTCCCGTCGGCGTGCCCTCCTACGGCCACCGAACCGGTACCGGCGACCAGGCCGACGCCCTTGTCCAGGCCCGCGGCGGGGACAAGGAGTTCGGCGTCGCCGACGACGAGGACGGGCGTCTCGTGGAAGTCCCGCAGCGCGGCGGTGATCGCGGCGCACTGGCGTGGGGTCTCACATGCGTGCCCGCCGACGGCGAGGGCGGCGGGGCGGGCGCCGGCCGGCAGGGCCTCGTGGACCAGCGCGGCCAGCCAGCGGGCGGCGGCGGCCGGGTCGTGCGGCCGCCAGCCACTGCTCGAACGGACGTGGTCGGCGACCACGTCCGCGCCGGCGAGCGCACGGAGATGGGTCTTGGTGCCGCCCACGTCGACACCGACCACGAGCGGGGAAGAAGGAGCGTCCTGCACGGATCCTCTTTCGTCGTCCGGGCGAAGAGCACCGAATAGCCTGGCACTGTGCTGCGACGGCGGGCGAACCGTGCCTGGCCGAACAGGAGTTGAGCGAATCGGGAAGCCCCGGGACGGGCTTCTTTCGGGGCACGGCAGGCGAGTACCGTGTACTTCGTTAGGAAGTTAACTAACGAAGTACAGTGCGTCAAGAGTTGTCGCGCAGTCGATCAACGGGACGCCGCCGCAGGGCGGGGCCGCGCGGCACGAGGGCATCGCATCGCCGCATCCCGCCATCCGGGGAGCGCGGCCCCTGACCCATGGGGGAACTGTGAAACACGTCGTGACCGAAGCCCCCCGCCTCACCGAGAGCGCCGGCGCGGTGTTCGCCGTGCTGGCCCGGGCCGGCAGTGCTACCCGGCCGCAGCTCGCGAGCCTCGCGGGCCTGTCCAAGCCGACGGTCTCCGCCGCCGTCGCGGAACTGGAGGGCGCACGGCTGGCCGCCTGCTCCGGCACCGCGTCCGGCGGCACCGGCCGCTCCGCCGTCGTCTACGGGCTCGGGCCCGCCTCCGGATCCGTCCTCGCCGTCGACCTCGGGCCGGCCCGCACCCGGGTGCGCGGCTGCGCCCTGGACGGCACCCTGCTCGCCGAGGCGGCCACTCCGCGGGCCCGGGCCGCCGACGCGGTCCGCGAGGCGCTGGCCGCACTGCCCGTCGGCGCCCCGCTGCGGGCCATCGTGGTCGCCGTCGGTGATGTCACCGCCCCCGACCGCACCGGCGGCGGGATGCGCCCGGCGACCGCCAAGGCCGGACCGGTCTTCGACGCGGTGTCCGTCGCGCTGCCATCGGGCGTCCCCGTCCACCTGGAGAACAACGTCAACTGCGCCGCCCTCGCCGAACTCCACGAGGGCGCCGCCCGGGGGCGCCATAGCTTCGGCTATCTGCGGATCGGGGTCGGTATCGGTCTCGGCATCGTCATCGGCGGCCAGGTGCTGCGCGGGGCCAACGGGGCGGCCGGTGAGCTGGCCCGGCTGCCCTACCCCTGGGACGACGACCGGGAGCCGCGCCAGGAGGCCCTGGAGGCCTACGTCGGCTCACAGGCCCTCCTGCGCCGGGCCGCCCGGGCCTGGCGGGCCGCCGACGGCCCGCGCCCCCGCACCGCCGACCGGCTCTTCGCGCTGGCCGCCGACGGCCTGGAGCCCGCCCGTGCCCTGGTCGCCCGGCACGCCGCCGACGTGGGCCGGCTGGCCGCCGCCGTGGCCGCCGTACTGGACCCGGGGCTGATCGTGCTCGGCGGCAGCACCGGCGCGGATCCCCAGCTCCTGCCCGGGGTGCGGGCCGAACTGGGGCGGCTGAGCTGGCCCACCGAGGTGGTCAGCAGCCAGATCGGCGATCTCGGTACCGTCGTGGGCGCGGCCCGGCTCGCGGTGGCCAAGGGAGTCCAAAACGTGACCGAAGGCGCGCAGGCGAAGGATTGACGGCCTCCAACTCGGTCTGCCAATGTCCGGACAAGCGCTTTCTAAGTCGGCCGGGACGCCGACTTGGGGTGAGCGTCCCAGCCCGTACACGACGTACGGCAACCGCACGAGGGCGTGCCCGTGCGGTGACGGCCAGGACGGCCGGGGATCTCGCCCCGCGTGGACGATGCGGCCGGGCGAGGCCGCGCCCCCGGAAAGCGACCTTTCCTTCAAAATGCACCCGTGCCGCCTCGGTCGGCGCCGTGCTCCGTCCCTACGAACGAAATGGGATCGAAGATGACCACTGTGGGTGTGCGGCGCTCCCGCCGACTCGGCCGCGGCGGTATGCGCCGCCTGGTTCCCCTCGCTGCCGTGGCCACGGCAGGAGCCCTGCTGCTCTCCGCCTGCGGGTCGGGGTCCGGCTCGGGCGGGACCTCCAAGTCGCTGACGTTCTGGATCTCCACGGTTCCGGGGCAGGACGCGGGCTGGAAGAAGCTCGTGGCGCAGTACAAGAAGGAAACGGGCGTCGACGTCAAGCTCGTCAACATCCCCTACGACGGCTACCCGACGAAGCTGCACAACGCCGCGCAGGCGAACTCGCTGCCCGACGTCGCGGACGTGCCGGCGCTGGACCCGATCTGGTCGAACAAGCTGATCGACCTCAGCTCCATCGCCAACGACAAGAGCTACAACATCAACGCCAACTTCCTCGCCAAGGACTCGTCCGGGAAGGTGCTGTCCATCCCCTCGGACGTCACCGCGTCCGGCCTGTTCATCAACGAGACGCTGTTCAAGAAGGCCGGTGTCTCCGTCCCGACCTCGCCCTCGAAGACCTGGACCTGGACCGAGTTCATCGCGGCGGCGAACAAGGTCCGGGAGAAGACCGGCGCCAAGTACTCCCTGACGTTCGACCAGTCGCCGTCCCGGCTCCGCGCCATGGTGTACGAGATGGGCGGGAAGTACGTCCACGCGGACTCCTCCGGCAAGTTCTCGGTGGACGCCGCGACCAAGAAGGCCGTGAACTACTTCGTCGGACTGAACGACGACAAGACCATGCCGAAGTCGGTGTGGACCAGCGGCGCCGACCCGTCGGCCATGTTCCAGAGCGGTGACGTGGTCGCCTACTGGTCCGGTGTCTGGCAGGTCGCCGCCTTCGCGGACAGCATCAAGAAGTTCGACTGGGCGAGCGTCCCGACTCCCGCCCAGCCGGTGCAGGCCAGTGACGTAAACAGCGGCGGCATGATGGTGGGCTTCAACAACAACGGCGCCGCGGCCACCGCCGCGAAGAAGTTCATGTCCTGGGTCTACGACCCGAAGCAGTACACCGAGCTGGTCGAGACCTCCGGGTTCCTCCCTGTCGAGAGCGGTCTGACCCCGAAGTACCCCTTCACCTCCGAGGCGGCGCAGGCGGCGTTCAAGCTGTACAACGAGGAGATCCCGCTCTACGCCCCGATCTCGGGTTACTTCAACGGCGCGCAGACGAACTGGGTGCTGAAGGGCAAGAGCCTCACCACCGACCCGACGAAGACGGAGCTCGGCAAGGCGATCAACGGCCAGCAGTCGGCCGACAAGGCCCTGCAGAACATCGTGGACGGCTACAACCAGCAGGTCGGCGGCGGATCGTAGGCCACAGGGCCGGGCGGCGGGGTCGAGACACCGCCGCCCGGCCCTGGACGCCCACCTGATGCCGGGCTCATGGCGTGAGCCCACAGCAATCCATTCCACCAGCACGGAGTCAGGAAGATGACAAAAAGCGCCTCGGACGTGTCCGGGAGCCCGCCCAGGCGACGCAGCACCTACACCATCGCGCCGCTCGTCCTCATCGCGGCCAATGTCGTGCTCTTCGCGCTGTTCTTCGTCTGGCCGGCGGTGATCGGGCTCGTCTACTCCTTCACGAACTACACGGGTGTAGGGCCGTTCCAGTTCGTCGGACTGGACAACTATCACAACCTGTTCGGGGACTCCACCTTCTACGACGCGCTGTTCCGGACGCTGCTGTACACCGTGCTCTTCGTTCCGCTGAACTTCGCGCTCTCGCTGCTCATCGCCAACGTGGTGGTGAGCAAGCACGCCAAGGGCGCGTCGGTCGCCCGCGTCGTCTTCTTCATCCCGTGGCTCCTGTCGCCCATCGTCGTGGGTGTCCTGTGGCGGTGGCTGTTCGGTGAGAACTTCGGACTGGCCAACTACGTCATCGAGAAGCTCGGCGGACACGCGGTTCCGTGGCAGTCGAACGCGGACCTGTCGCTGCTGGTGGTGGTGATGGCGGCATCCTGGGCCTGGACGGGCTTCTCGATGCTGTTGTTCATCGCGGCGATCAAGAACGTGCCGGTGTCGTACTACGAGGCGGCCTCGCTCGACGGCGCCGGCCCCTGGCGCCAGTTCATCAGCATCACACTGCCGAGCATCGCGCCCACCTCGTTCATCGTCATCCTGCTCAACACGATCAACGCGATGAAGGAATATCCGCTGTTCGTCTCCCTCAACAACGGCGGACCCGGAACGTCGAACAACCTGCTTGTCCAGTACATCTACCAGACCGGCTTCCAACGGGGCCAGATCGGCTACGCGAGCGCCGCGTCATTCGTGCTCATGCTCATCCTGATGACCGTCGCGATCGTCCAGCTGATCGTCAACCGGCGGGTGGAGAACCGATGACAACCACAGACACGCCACGCCCGGTCGACTCCGGTCCCGGACGAGCCGTCTCCAAGAAGCGGCCGCGCAGCGCGGGCAGCGGTGGGCTCCGGCGGGCGGTGTCCGCGACGACACTGCTGTGGATCCTGGCGTGCCTCTACGGGTTGCCCGTGCTGTGGTTCATCCTCAGCTCCCTCAAACCGGCCGGGGATCTGTTCTCCTATCCGCTGACCCTGGTTCCGCACAACCCGACCCTGTCGGGTTACCTGACGGCGTGGCGCAGTGCCAACTTCTCCCAGTACTTCATCAACACGACCATCGTGTGCGTGATCACGACGATCCTCACGGTAGGAGCCAGCTGCTGCACCGGGTACGCGCTGGCCAAGTACGACAACCGGTGGCTCAAGGCGTTCTTCATCTGCATCCTGGCCACCACGATGCTGCCGTCCGAGGTCATGCTCGCCCCGGAGTTCCTGGTGGTCCGCAACCTCGGCCTCTACAACTCGTTCGCCGGCATCATCCTCCCGGCCGTGCTCACCGCGACCGGATGCTTCATGTTCCGCCAGTTCTTCCTGACGGTTCCCGACGAGCTCGTGGAAGCGGCGCGCATCGACGGCGCCCGCGAACTGTCGATCTTCCTGCGGATCATGGTGCCGCTCTCCCGGCCCATCATGCTGACCCTCGCCATCCTGTCCTTCCAGTGGCGGTGGAACGACTACATCTGGCCGCTGCTGATGCTCAACGACCCCAACAAGTTCACCGTGCAGATCGGCATCCAGAGCATCGTCGGCGCGCAGAACATCAACTGGTCGGTCCTGCTCGGCGCATCGGTCATCTCCATGATCCCGCTGATCGTCATCTTCCTGGTCTTCCAGCGCTACGTCATGAGCGCCGACATCAACGCCGGACTGAAGGACTGATGGTGCCCACCCCGCTCGACCACGAGTTCGTCCGCGCGGTGGCCCGTGCCGCCGACCGGCTGGCCGCCCCGCTGGCGGCCGGCCCCGACGAGGAACCCGCCGGCGTGCCGCACCGTGGTCTGGCGCGCCGGGTGAAGACTCTGATCGCGGTATACCGTTCCCCCAACTCGGCGCTGTACGGCAGCAGGCAGGCCATCGCCGCCACGATGACCCACCTCCGCGCCCTGCGGGCCGCGCAGACCAGCACCGGCTTCTTCGCCGGCGGCGACAACGTGCAGTCACCGCCGGACTCCGCCTTCACCGTGAACGACGTGTGCGACGCGCACGTCCTCGCCGCCGGCGCGGGGCCCGAACTGCGCGACGTCACGTCCGCGCTCGCCGAGATCGCCGGGGCCGCCTCCGGCAGTCTCCTGACCGGTGGGGTGCACACCCCGAACCACCGCTGGGAGCTGTGCGCGGCGCTGGCCCGGCTGCACCGGTCGTTCCCCGACGACCGGCTGCTCGACCGCGTCGAGGAGTGGCTCGCCGAGGGCGTCGACATCGACGCGGAGGGCCTGTACTCGGAACGGAGCGCCAACTACGCGGCCCACGTCTCCAACCCGTCGCTGCTGCTGCTGGCCGGCGTGCTCGGCCGCGCCGACCTGCTGGACGCCGTCGAACGCAATCTCGCCACCACCCTGGACCTCATCAGGCCGGACGGCACGGTGGAGACCGTCCACTCGCGACGGCAGGACCAGAACCACCCGTTCCCACTGGAGCCCTATCTGCCGCACTACCGGCTGCTCGCGATCCGCACCGGCCGGGGCGACTTCAGCCGGGCGGCGCGGCTGGCGGCGGCCGGCGGCATCGACGACCCCGACCTGCTCGCCGAGACCCTCCTCACCCCGGACCTGTGCCGTGCCCTGCCGGCCCCGGCCGCGGAGCCACTTCCGCGCGACCGGTACATCACCACCGCGTGCCTCGCCGCGCGCGCCTCGGCCATCGCGCACACGGTGGTGTACGGCGGCTCCGACGTGCCCGAGCACCGGCGCATCCGCTCGGGCCTCGCCTGCAATCCCACCTTCATGCGCCTGTTCGCCGGCGACGCCGTCCTCGACGCGGTCCGTCTCTCGCGGGGTTTCTTCGACCTGGGCCCGTTCCGCGCCGCCGGCATGCAACAGCTCGCCGGCAACCAGTACCGGCTCACCGAAACCCTCACGGCCGCCTACTACCAGCCGCTCCCGCCGGACCGGAGGCGGGACGACGGCGCCTACCGGATGGCGGACGAGGGGCGCTTCTCGGCCGCGATGGCCTTCCCGGACCGGCCTCGGGACGAGGTCTCACACACGACCCGCGTCGAGGTGGACCTGCGGGAAGACGGTGCCGACCTGCGGATCGACATCAGCGGACCGAGGGTGCCCTGGGCCCTCGAACTGACCTTCCGGCCGGGTGGCGTGCCAGACGGCGCCGTACCGATCGGCGACGGGCGCTGGTGCCTGACGACGGGGCCGATGACCTACCGGGCCGGTGACGACGAGATCCGGGTCGAGGTCGGCGTCGAGGCAGGCGAACCGCTTGCCGGGCCGGACCGGAGCGACGTACTGCGGTACGACCCGGGGCAGGACCACACCGTGGTGGGCGGCACAGACGCGACGACCGGGAACCGCGTCTACATCGGTGGGCACGGCCCTCACACACTGAGCGTCACACTGCGCGCCCGCCACCCCGCACCCGTCCTCTGACCCCGACGACCCACGCCATGGCCACCTCCGGCATGAAGGGCTGATCCACCCGTGCGCCTCCTCCGCCGGCTCGGCCCGCTGCACGACCTGCCGTCCACCCCAGAGGCGTACGACGCGGTCCTCGCCGACGTCGTGGAGCAGGCCCTGGCCGCCTCACGCCCGAGGGCAGCCTCGAACATCCCGACACCGACGACGACATCGGCGACACCTCCCTGCTGGCCCTCGCCTGGCAGCGCGCCAAGGACCCGCGGCTTCTGGTCACCTCCACCGCGTACGAGGCCGAACCGGCGCCGGGCGCACCGCAGCACCTGCATGTGTTCGCCGTACGGTACGGACCCGGCGGAGACTTCACGCCATCGTTCGAAGGCGACCTGACCGTGCACACCGAGGCTTTCACCGCCGTCATCGAAACCGAGGACCCCACGGCGATCCCGGCCTCGCCCTCACCAGTTGCCAGGTGTATTGACTCGCAGTGTTGTTCACACGGCTGAGTTGTCGTCGGTCGACGACGATCCCCCTTCAGCCGGGTTCTCGGCTCGGCCGAGAAGCGCAGTCCCTCCCGGCCGACCTGATCCGCCGGACCCCTAGCCGGGGCCACGGCTGCCCGCGTCATACGGCACGGGCAGCGCCGTCTCCGGCACCACCAGGTCCGCCCGGTCCCGGGTCGCCGCGACCAGGTCGGCGTTGCGCTGGTCGGTGCCCGCCACCCAGGCCACCGCCTGCTCGTGCCCCTTGCCGAACTCCTCGTGCCGGGCGACCAGCCGCCGTATCCGCTCGGCCTCGTCGATCTCGCAGAACCACACCTCGTCCAGGGCCGGCCGCACCCGCGCCCACGGGCCGTCCGTCAGCAGCAGGTAGTTGCCCTCCGTCACCACCAGCCGGGCCGTCGGCGGCACCGGGATCGCGCCCGCCAGCGGCTGCTCAAGGACCCGCTCGAATTCCGGCGCGTACACCACCTCGCCGGTGTCCTCGCGCAACCGCCGCAGCAGCGCCGTGTACCCGGCCGCGTCGAAGGTCGCGGGCGCCCCCTTGCGGTCGCGCAGCCCCAGCCGGTCCAGTTCGACGTCGGCCAGATGGAAGCCGTCCATGGGTACCTGCGCCACCCACGGCTCGCCGGAGCCGTTCAACTCGCGCACCAGATGCTCGGCGAGCGTGGTCTTGCCGGCACCGGGGCCGCCCGCGATGCCCAGGATCGCGCGCGGACCGCGTCCGGTGAGTGAACGGGCCCGGTCGAGGAGGTCGTCGAAAGTCAGCGGCACGCAAAAAGTGTGACATCGCACCCGGGATGTGGTGTGTGCCACCCCCTCGAAGCCTCCGGATGGGGAAGATGCCGGACATGACAGCACTCGGTCTGCCCGACACCATCCAGGCCTGCCTCTTCGATCTCGACGGGGTCGTCACCAAGACGGCCGTCGTGCACGCGGCGGCCTGGAAGGAGACCTTCGACGCCTTCCTGCGCGGCTACGACGGCCAGCGGCCCTTCGACGCGGTCGCCGACTACGACGAATACGTCGACGGGCGCCCCCGCGCCGACGGGGTCCGCGCCTTCCTCGACTCCCGCGGCATCCACCTGCCCGAGGGCACCCCGGACGACCCGCCGGACGCCGCCACCGTGCACGGCCTCGGCAACCGCAAGAACGAACTGCTCCTGGAGAAGATCCACACCGACGGCGTCGAGGCCTACGACGGCACCCTGCGCTACCTGGAGGCGGTCCGCGCGCGGGGACTGCGCACCGCGATCGTCTCCTCCAGCGCCAACTGCCGTGACGTGCTGCGCTCGATCGGCGCCGAGCACTTCTTCGACGTCCGCATCGACGGGGTGGTGGCCACCGAGCGCCACCTGCCCGGCAAACCGCACCCCGACACCTTCCTTGCCGCCGCCCACGACCTCGGCGTCGAGCCCGCCCACGCCGCCGTCTTCGAGGACGCCCTCGCCGGCATGGACGCGGGTCGAGCCGGCCGTTTCGGGTACGTCGTCGGCGTGGACCGCGTCGGGCAGACGGACGCCCTGTACGCCCACGGCGCGGACACCGTCGTGAAGGACCTCGCCGAACTGGGAGGCAAGCAGTGATCACCCAACGGTCGTACGCCGTGGAGCCCTGGGCGGTCCGCGAGACCGAACTCGACCTCGATGTGCTCGCGCAGAGCGAGTCGGTGTTCGCGCTGTCCAACGGGCATGTCGGCTGGCGCGGCAACCTCGACGAGGGCGAGCCGCACGGTCTGCCGGGCAGTTACCTCAACGGCGTGCACGAGGTGCATCCGCTGCCGTATGCCGAGGCCGGCTACGGCTATCCGGAGTCCGGGCAGACCGTCATCAACATCACCAACGGCAAGATCCTGCGGCTGCTGGTCGACGACGAGCCCTTCGACCTGCGCTACGGCCGCCTCGTCGCCCATGAGCGGGTGCTGGACCTGCGCCGGGGCGTTCTGGAGCGGACCTGTGAGTGGACCTCGCCGGCCGGGTCCACCGTCCGGGTGCGCTCGACCCGGCTGGTGTCGCTGACCCAGCGCGCGGTGGCCGCCGTCGCCTACGAGGTGGAGGCCGTCGACCGGCGCTGCCGGGTCGTCATCCAGTCCGAGCTGGTCGCCAACGAGCAGCTGCCCGGGGCGAACGGCGACCCGCGCGCCGCGGTGGCGCTTCAGTCACCGCTGGAGCAGGAGGACGGCTTCGCCGCCGGGCGCCGGCTGCGCCTGGTGCACCGCACCCGGCGCAGCGGCCTGCGGGTCGCGGTCGCCGCCGACCACACGGTCGCCGGTCCCGGCCGGACCACCACGCACGCCGAGAGCGACATCGATGTGGCCCGGCTGACCGTCACCTCCGTGCTGGAGCCGGGGGAGCGGCTGCGGGTGGAGAAGTTCGTCGCCCACGGCTGGTCCGGGGTGCGTTCGCTGCCCGCCATGGCCGACCAGGTGGACGCGGCGCTCGCGGCCGCCGCGCACGAGGGCTGGCCGGGCCTCGCCGACGAACAGCGCGGCTACCTGGACGACTACTGGTCCCGCGCCGACGTGGAGGTGGACGGTGACGAGGAGGTCCAGCAGGCCGTCCGGTTCGCCCTCTTCCATGTGCTGCAGGCCGGGGCCCGCGCCGAACAGCGCGCGATACCCGCCAAGGGGCTGACCGGCTCCGGATACGACGGGCACGCCTTCTGGGACACGGAGATGTTCGTGCTGCCCGTGCTCACCCACACCGCCCCCGACGCCGTCGCCGAGGCGCTGCGCTGGCGCTACAACACCCTGCCCGCCGCGCGTGAGCGGGCCACCCAACTGGGCCTGGACGGCGCCGCGTTCCCCTGGCGGACCATCGCGGGCTCGGAGGGCTCGGCGTACTGGCCGGCCGGCACCGCGGCCTTCCACGTCAACGCCGACGTCGCCGACGCGGTGGTCCGCTATGTCGCCGCCACCGGCGATGTGGACTTCGAACGGGACACCGGTGTCGAACTGCTCGTGGAGACCGCCCGCCTGTGGCGTTCGCTCGGGCACCACGACAGCCGCGGCGCCTTCCACATCGACGGCGTCACCGGCCCCGACGAGTACAGCGCGGTCGCCGACGACAACACGTACACCAACCTGATGGCGAGGGCGAACCTGCTGGCCGCCGCCGACGCCGTCGAACGCCACCCGCGCCAGGCGGCGGCGCTCGGCGTCGACGCGGAGGAGAGCGCCGCCTGGCGGGACGCCGCCGACTCCGTTCACGTCCCCTACAACCACGAACTGGGCGTCCACGAACAGCACGCCGGGTTCACCCGCTACCAGCGGTGGGACTTCGCGAACACCAGCCCCGAGCAGTACCCGCTGCTGCTGAACTTCCCCTACTTCGACCTCTACCGCAAACAGGTCGTCAAACAGGCCGACCTGGTGCTGGCGATGTACACCTGCGGGGCGTTCTTCGACGAGGAGCACATCGCCCGCAACTTCGCCTACTACGAGCCGCTGACCGTACGCGACTCCTCCCTGTCCGCCTGCTGCCAGGCCGTCGTCGCCGCCCAGGCCGGGCACCTCACCCTCGCCCACGCCTACACGGCCGAGGCCGCGCTGATGGACCTCGACGACCTGGAGCACAACACCCGCGACGGACTGCACATCGCCTCCCTCGCCGGCACCTGGATGGCACTGGTCGCGGGCTTCGGCGGGTTGCGCCACCACGACGACGGCGCCCGCTTCGCGCCCCGGCTGCCCGAGCGGCTGCGCCGCCTCGCCTTCACCCTGCAACTGCGCGGCAGCAGACTGCGTGTGGAGATCGGCGCCGACAAGGCGACGTACTCGCTCCTCGACGGCCCGCCGCTCACCCTCCACCACCACGGGGAGCCGCTGACGGTCAGCACGGACGGTCCTGCGGTGCGCGCGGTACCCCCGGTGCGCCCGGGACCGACACCGCAACAACCGCCACATCGGGCGCCGACCCGACCGGCGTGAGCCGCAGCGCCCCGCAAGGGGCGCGGGGAACTGCGCGACCGGCCACAACCCACCGGCACTCTGCAACGCATCCGCAGCCCTGCGGCGCAATCCGAAAAGATGCGCGATCGTTCGTCCGCGGCGCCGTCGTGGCTGGTCGCGCAGTTCCCCACGCCCCTGAAAACGGGGCACTTCACGTGAGCGCGTTGAAGAGCAGACCGATCAGATCGCCTGTCGCGTCCACCGCGAACAGCGCCGCCAGAGCGCCCAGCGCGAGAACGGCCGCCGCGGCGAGCCACAGGTGCGGGGGAGGAGTGGTCTGCAGGGCGGCGATCCGGCGGGTGACCGCGCGGTCCGTGAAGTTCAGGGCGCAGGACGGGCGGCCCCGGCCCGCGCTGAGCGCCGCCCGGGCCAGCGCCCGGGCGGTGGTCCCGCGGTCCCCGACCTCGGTCGCCGCCTCCTCGTCCGCCCACCGCTCCACCAGGAAGGTCACGGCCGCACGGACCGGGCCGAGCAGCGGGTTGGCGGCCGCGGCGAGGGTCGCCGCCGTCACCATACGGCCGTGCCGGTGCGTCAGATGGGCCCGCTCATGGGCCAGCAGCACCCGCCGCTCGGCCGGTGCCAGCGCGCTCAGCATCGCCGAGGTGACCAGGATCCGGCCGGGCCGGCCCGGGATCGCGAACGCCTGCGGCACCTCGCAGGCGGCCACCACCAGCTCGGTGTCTCCGGGATGCCCCTCGCACAGCCGGCGCAGCGCCCGCCGGGTCCGGCGCTCGGCCCGAACCGCCCGCTGCACCCGCCACACCACCACGGCCAGCGTGAGGCAGGCGGCGACGCCGATCACCTCGGGCACCGGGTCGGTGAGCGGGCGGCCGTCCTCGTGGGCCTCCCGGATCACCGGCGGCGCGTCGCCGAGCAGGGCGGTGGTCAGCAGCACCAGGGACCAGGTGGTCGCGGCGGCGGTCAGTACGGCGGCGGAGGTCAGCACACGCGCGGCCAGCGCCGGGGCCACCCGGCGGCCGATCAGCCCACTGACCGACGGCAGCAGCAGGGAGACCAGCAGCGGGGTGTAGACGTCGAACCTCATGCCGCGCCCCCGGCGAACAGATTGCGCAGCGCCCGCTCCTCCTCCGCACTCAGTCCGGACACGAACTGCTGAAGGGCGGCGATCGGGTCAGGCCCCCGGTCCAGGGCCTCGTGCATGGCCTCGGCGGTCAGCTCGGCGGCGTTCTTCGCCGGCCGGTAGGCACCGCGTCGCCCGTCGGCGTCCCGCAGCACCAGCCCTTTGTCGTAGAGCCGTTTGAGGATGGTGTGGACCGTGTTGTACGCGAGTCCCCCGCCGATCTCGGACTGGATCTCGGCGGGGGTCAACGGGCGTTCGGTCGCCCACAGGGCTGCCAGCACTTCGCTCTCCAGCTCTCCGGCGCTGCGCCGCTCCGCCCTGCCGCGGGACCCTGTGCCAGCCATGGCACAACCTTACAGCGCGTAGTGCCGCCGTTCGTATGGACGTACCTGCGCGGCCTCCACCAGTAATTCTGGTTAGTTTGTCAGTCTTTGTCCCTGAAGCTCAAGGACGGTCCTGCGAGCTGTAAGGGAACAGGGGTGGGTGCCTCGATGGTCCCGAACGTGAACGCCACGCCCGTCACGGGCCGCCGAGGTGTCTACTGGCAGACCGGTCTCTGCCTCGCCCTGCTGACCGGTGCGGGCTGGCTGCTCCGGCGGCACTGGCCGACCGTGGAACACGGGGCGCTCCGGCTCGCCGTCGCCGACCAGGGCTGGCTGCTCGTGGCGGCCCTGGCGGCGGCCGGGACCTGGGCGGCCTCGGCCCTCGCCCAGCAGGGCGCGGTCGCCCAAGGGCTGCCCGGCGGGCGCCTGGTCGCCGCGCAGTTCGCGGCCTCGGCCGCCAACCACCTGCTGCCCGCGGGGCTCGGTGCGGGCGCGGTGAACCTGCGCTTCCTGATGCGCTGCGGACTCCCGGCGGGCCGTGGTGCGTCGGCCCTGGCAGTCAAGGCCGCCGCCGGTGCCGTGGTCCGCCTGGTCCTGATCGCCGTCCTCGCCCCGGCCTGTCCGGGGCTGCTGCGGATCCCGCATGTGTCCGTGGCCGTGCTGCTCGCCGTGACCGCCGCGGCCGCACTGCTCGTCGTCCTGCTCCGGGTCCGGGTGTGGGCCCGCTGCCGGGGTGCGGTGACCGCCGTGGCCGCCGACATCCGGGCCCTGCACGGCCGCCCCGTCCGCGCGGCCGCGCTGTGGGGCGGCTCCGTCGCCTTCGCCGGGCTGCACGCCCTGGTCCTCATCGCCGTGACCCGGGCCGTCGAACTCCCGCTGTCCCCGGCCCGGGTGGCGCTGCTCTACCTCGCCGCCAGCGGCGCCGCCGCCCTGCTGCCCACCCCGGGCGGCCTCGGCTCGCTCGACGCGGCCCTCGCCTTCGCCCTGACCGCCTCCGGAACCCCGGCCGCCGCGGCAGCCTCAGCCGTGCTCGGCTACCGGTTGCTGACCATGTGGCTGCCGCTGCTGCCCGGCCTGCTGGTGCTCGGGGTGCTGGTCCGGCGCCGGGCGCTGTGACCCGCCTGCCGGCCGAGTGATCACCCCAACCGCCCCTTTACCGTCCCATGGGGTTCTCATGGGAAAGGTCTGTCGCCGGCTTTAATGCGAACGAATTGCAAGTACGGAAAGATGGCACAAGGCTGCCGACGGCAGCTGCTCGAAGCTCGACCGAAGGATGCCACCTCCCGATGACGGCCGCCCCTGGTTCCGCTCCGTCCCTCCCCGCCCAGGCCGAGACCAAGCGCTCGGCCTGGCACCGTGTCCGGGGCTCCATGACACGGCAGGAGTGGATCAGGGTCGGCGGGATGGCCTCCTTCGTGCTCGCCCTGCACGTCATCGGCTGGGGCACCCTGGTCGGGATCATCGCGCCGCAGCACTTCAGCGTCGGCAAGGAGTCCTTCGGCATCGGCATCGGCGTCACCGCGTACACCCTGGGCATGCGGCACGCCTTCGACGCCGACCACATCGCGGCGATCGACAACACCACCCGCAAGCTGATGGGCGAGGGGCAGCGCCCGCTGTCGGTCGGCTTCTGGTTCTCCCTCGGCCACTCCAGCATCGTCTTCGGCCTCGCCCTCCTGCTCTCGCTCGGCATGAAGACCCTGGCCGGACCCGTCCAGGACGACGACTCGCACCTCCACGACGTCACCGGCCTCATCGGTACGACGGTCTCCGGGACCTTCCTCTACCTCATCGCCGGCATCAACCTCGTCATCCTGGCCGGCATCTGGAAGGTGTTCCGGCAGATGCGCTCCGGCGCCTACGACGAGGCCGCCCTGGAGACACAGCTGAACAACCGCGGCTTCATGAACCGCTTCCTCGGCCGGGTCACCGGCTCGATCAGCAAGCCCTGGCAGATGTACCCGTTGGGCCTGCTGTTCGGCCTCGGTTTCGACACCGCCACGGAGATCGCCCTGCTGGTCCTGGCCGGCTCCGGCGCCGCCTCCGGTCTGCCCTGGTACGCCATCCTGACCCTGCCGGTGCTGTTCGCGGCCGGTATGTCGCTGCTCGACACCATCGACGGCTCGTTCATGAACTTCGCCTACGAGTGGGCGTTCTCCAAGCCGGTTCGCAAGGTCTACTACAACCTCACCATCACCGGTCTGTCCGTCGCCGTCGCCCTGATCATCGGCACGGTGGAGCTCCTCGGCCTCCTCGCCGACAAGCTGGACCTGCACGGCGCCTTCTGGGACTGGGTCTCGGGCCTCGACCTCAACACCGTGGGCTTCGTCATCGTCGGCCTGTTCTTCGCCACCTGGGTGATCGCCCTGCTGATCTGGAAGGCGGGCCGCATCGAGGAGAAGTGGACGACGGGCCTCGCCCGGCCCGCCGAGCAGACCGAGGCGTAGGCCGCCCCCCTCAGCCGCGGATCTTCAGATCCGCCCGCCACTTGAGGATCTGCTTCTCCGCGTCGCCGGTGTACGACCACGGGGTGCGGGTCGCCCGCCGCCCCTGGAGCCGCAGCAGGGCCGAGGCGATGTCCGTGACCCCCGCCTGACAGGCCGCGTGCGTCAGGTAGTTGAGGTCACGCAGTTCGCCGGGAGCGACGGGCTCCTCGCCGCGCTGGGCGATCCAGCGCTCCCAGGTGCGCCGTACGTCGCTGACCGCGCCGTCGTGCTTCCAGTGCTGGCCGTGCCCCACCGAGGTCTGCTGTCCCTTCGCCCCGTCCAGGGCGAAACGGAACTCCTCGACACGGGCGTACTGCACCAGGACCGGCAGCGGGCAGCCGGGCGGGCCGACCCCGGCCGCGTCCCGGGCGAAGTCGTACATCAGGCCGTGCGTGCCGTGCCAGCGTGCGGAGTAGTAGTGGAGCACCTGGAGATGGCCCTCCACGTTGTACGGGTCGCGCCGGTGCAACTCGTCCCACCAGCGGGCGAGTTCCTGCCGGCGCACCCCGGTCGGATACAGGCGCGCCACCGAGATCAGGGAGACCCAGGGGGTCGGATCCTGCGGGTAGGCCTCCGCGGCCGCCAGGCAGGCCAGCACGGCGGCGTCGATCCTGGACCGGTCCATCGGGGCACCCCGGCCCGCCGAGATGGCCAGGGTGAACGCCCGGGCCGTCTCGGTCGCCGCCCGCAGTACCAGCGCGTCGGCGCCGTGCGGTTCGGTGGCCAGCCAGGACTCCGCCGTCGAACTGCGCGCGCAGGCCTGCGCCAGCAGCCGCACCCGGTGCCCGCGGACGAGCCAGTCCGGGCCGGTGGCCCGCAGCAGGTCCCTCAGGCCCTGCCAGCGGCCGATGACGATGTCCTGACGGGCCGAGGTGAGGGCGGCGTCCCCGCAGTCCGGGTCGAAGTCGGGGGCGAAGCGGTCTCGCGCCATCGGGCTCGCACCTCAGAAATCCGTGGGGAGGCCTTCGTAAGCCTGGGCCTGTGCGGGGGTGTGGTCGTCGAGCACGTAGTCGGCCTCGACCGTGCGGGTGGCGTCCAGCTTGGCAGGCCGGTAGTAGTCGCTGCCCTGCTTCCAGTACCAGAGCATCGGGATCAGGCCGACGGCCAGACCACCGATACCGATCGCGATCGCCGCGGTGCTCAGCTGACTGAGCGACTCGACGAAGATCCAGAACATGAAGACCGCGCCGAGCAGCGGCCACACCCCGCCGAGCAGGAAGTTGCCCGCGGACCTGAACAGCATCTTGCGGTAGGCGACGACCACGGCGAGGCCCGCGAGACCGTAGTAGACGGCGATCTGGAGGCCGATCGCCGAGATGGCGTCGGAGAGGATCTCGCGCACCGAGCCCAGCGCGTTGGAGGCGATGAACATCACCAGCGCCACCCCGCCGACCACGGCGATCGCCACGTACGGGGTGTTCCAGGTGCGGTGCACCCTGCCCAGCGCGGCCGGCATCGTGCGGTCGCGGCCCATGGCGAACAGCGAGCGGGTGACCTGGATGAGGGTCGTCTCCAGGGTGGCGATGGTGGACAGCATCACGGCGACGATCAGCAGCTTGCCGCCCCAGCCCGGCCAGATCTCCTCACCGAGGAAGGCCAGCACGTTGGCGTCGTTCTTCGCGATCTGGTCCGAGGACAGGATGACGTTCACGGCGATGGTGAACACCTCGAACAGCGCGAAGACGATGCCGACGCCGATCAGGCCCGCCAGTCCGGTCGTGCGGCGGGAGTTGCGGGTCTCCTCGCTGAGGTTGCTGGTGACGTCCCAGCCCCAGTAGTAGAACGCGGCGATCAGCGCGCCCGAGGCGAAGCCGGAGACGCCGTCGAAGTGGCTGAAGCCGAGCCACGACCAGTCGAAGGCGCGGGCGTTGCCGGTGTGGAAGAGGGCCAGCACCGCGAACAGCAGCAGGATCGCCAGCTCGATGCCCGACATCAGCAGCTGGGCGCGGACCGTGAGCCGGGCGCCGCCGAGCACCACCGCCAGCATGACCAGGAACCAGACGGCCCCGACCACCGTCGACAGCGCCACGTTGTCGGCGAGGCCCGCGTCGAACAGGGACAGCGTCATCGAGCCGGCGGGCAGTGAACCGGCCACCATGAAGATGGTCGCCGACACCACCAGCGCCCAGCCGCTGACGAAGCCGAGGAAGGGGTGCAGGGTGCGGCCCACCCAGGAGTAGCTCGCGCCCGCGTTCACGTCGATCCGGCCGAGATAGCTGAAGGCCAGCGCGATGCCCAGCATCGGTATCGCGCACCACAGCAGCGCGGCCGGACTGGCCAGACCCACCGCCCCCACCAGGACCGCGGTGGTCGCGGCCAGCGAGTACGCCGGTGCGCTGCCCGCTACGGCCATCACCACGGTGTCGAACGTTCCGAGGGCGTTGGCTTGAAGCCCTCTGCCCCTGATGTTGCTCATGGTTGTGCTGCTTTCCGGTCGTGCACGGCGCACGGGAGTGCGACCCGCGGCGGTACGGGTGGGGGGTGCGCGACCGTCCTCGAACCCGGAGAGGGATGGCCTCGGGTCAGGGGCCGGTCAGAAGAAAGAGAGGGGTGGTGAGGGCCGCATGCCGAGAGTCGGCAGACGGTCACACCGCGTGTGTGGGTGTGATGATAGCGGCCCTCTTTGACCTTTCAAGCTGACCGACCGGTAATCACATATGCCACTTGAAGGGGCCAACTCTCACACCGGCAGCAGCCGTTCCTGAACGCCCTCAGTCCTCCAGCCGGTCGAGCTGCCGCAGCTTGTTGGTGGCGTCCAGGGCCGCGACCTTGTAAGACTCCGCCAGCGTCGGGTAGTTGAACACGGCATCCACCAGGTAGTCGACCGTGCCGCCGCAGCCCATCACCGACTGACCGATATGGATCAGTTCTGTCGCGCCGGTACCGAAGCAGTGCACACCGAGCAGCCGCCGGTCGCCGGGGGAGACCAGGAGCTTGAGCATCCCGTGCGAGTCGCCGATGATCTGGCCCCGGGCCAGCTCCCGGTAGCGGGCCACCCCGACCTCGAACGGCACGCACTCCTCGGTGAGTTGGTCCTCGGTCCGGCCGACGAAGCTGATCTCCGGGATGGTGTAGATCCCGATCGGCTGCAGGTTGTCCATCTGCCCAACCGGTTCCCCGTAGGCGTGGTACGCGGCGACCCGGCCCTGTTCCATGGAGGTCGCGGCGAGCGCCGGGAAGCCGATGACATCGCCGACGGCGTAGATGTGCGGCACCTCGGTGCGGTAATGCTCGTCCACCGTGATCCGCCCACGCCGGTCCGCGGACAGGCCCGCCTTGTCCAGGTCGAGTCCGTCGGTCAGGCCCTGCCGGCCCGCCGAGTACATCACCGTGTCCGCCGGTATCTTCTTGCCGCTCTCCAGCACGGTCAGCGTGCCCCGGGGGTGCCGCTCGACGGCGGCTACGGTCTCGCCGAACCGAAAGGTGACGGCCAGGTCCCTGAGGTGGTACTTCAGCGACTCGACGACCTCGACGTCGCACATGTCGAGCATGCCCGCGCGCTTCTCCACCACGGTGACCTTGCTGCCGAGCGCCGCGAACATCGAGGCGTACTCCATGCCGATCACACCGGCACCCACGATCACCATGGAGCGCGGCACCCGCTCCAGCGACAGCACGTTGTCCGAATCCATGATGGTGCGGCCGTCGAACTCGACGCTGTCCGGGCGGGCCGGCCGGGTGCCGGTGGCGATGACGATGTGCTCCGCGCTCAACAGCCGTTCGTCGCCGTTCGGTTCGCGCAGGGCGACGGTGTGCGGGTCGACGAACCGGCCGGTGCCGGAGCAGAGGGTGACGTGGTTGCGGGAGAGCTGGTTGCGGACGACGTCCACCTCGCGGCTGACCACGTGCTGGGTGCGTGCGGTCAGGTCGGCGACGGTGATGTCCTCCTTGAGCCGGTAGCTCTGACCGTAGAGATCGCGCTGGGTGAGACCGGTCAGGTAGAGGACCGCCTCGCGCAGGGTCTTGGAGGGGATGGTGCCGGTGTGGATGGACACACCGCCGACCATCTCGGGGCTGTCGACCACGGCGACCCGGCGGCCCAGCTTGGCCGCGGCGATGGCGGCTTTCTGGCCGCCGGGTCCGGATCCGATGACGAGCATGTCGAAGTCGGGCACCCTGCGAAGTCTGTCAGCACGCGGCCCCGCTTCGAAAGGCTGAACGGGCAACCTTCGTATGAAATCGGGTACGGTCCCGGGCCGTTGGGCGTCCCGCGCACCTCGGCCGGCTCAGGGCGCCCCGCCCGCCCGGTTCCCGCGCAGGATCTGGGCCCGCCGGAACAGCGCGTCCGTCGTCCCGGCCGGCACGCCCGCGTGCAGCCGAGGGAGTAGAAGGACCTGGCCGCGGCGGCCACTTCCCGCGCCGGGATGGCGATCTGGACCAGTCCGGTGCGGCCGAGCCCCTCGATCGAGGTGCCCCAGACGACCTGGCCCACCCCGGCCCAGGCGCAGGGTGCAGGCGCTCATGCACATGGCACACGGCTCCCCGGTCGCGTACAGGCTGGTCGCGCGGCCACCCGTGGTTGCCGACCCGGCGCACACAGTCCGCCATGGCGACCGTCTCCCCGTGGTCCGTCGGTTCTCGGCCGAGGTGTTGGCCCCCCGTCCCAGGACCCGGCCCGAGCCCACGAGCACCGCGCCGAAGGGGTAGCGAGGGTTGCGGCGCGCCTGGTCGACCGCAGCTCTCATGAACCGCTCGTGATCCTCGCCGTCGCCGCCCGTGGACGTGACGACGACGGCGGGAGCGGGCCGCGCCGTGTGTACGGCGGGCACCACGCCCGCCGATCCGAGCAGTCCGAGGAGGCGGCGCCTGTCCAGCGTCAACCGTCTCTCCTCAGGGCAGGAGCCTCTCGACGCAGTTCGGCCCCTCGCGCTCCATCTTCTTCCTGGCCCATTCCAGCGTGGCCGGGGTGACGTCCCGGCCCGACGCCATCACCAGGTCTTCGGGCGCCACCCCGGTGCCGGGGGCGCTGTGCAGCAGGAAGTCCGGGGTGGCGCGGTCGTCGGACGACCGGGACGCTTCGGGTTCTGTGGTCGACATGGTCCCTCCTTCGCGGAGCGGGGTGCACACTCTCACAATTGCCCGCCCGGCCGCACCCCGCATCCCGAGCGGCCAGGGGCTCCTTCCCGGCCCGATACCCGGCACGGGAAGGAAATTATCCTTTTTAAGATGTACTGTGCCCATACATCCGTTCCGGGGAGGCCGCCGCGATGATCGAACAGCGGTTCTGTCAGAATGCGCCCGGTAGCCCCCGCTACCTGCCGATCGCCGAGCACGGGCTGATCGGCGATCTGCGCACTGTGGCCCTGGTCGGCAGCGACGGCACCATCGACTGGTACTGCTGTCCGTCGTTCGACGCCCCCAGCGTCTTCGCGGCCGTGCTGGACGCCGAGCGCGGCGGTCGCTTCGCGCTGGCCCCGGCCGTCCCGGCCCGGACCAAGCAGTTCTACTTCCCGGACACCAACGTGCTGATCACCCGGTTCTTCACCGAGGAGGGCGTCGGCGAGGTCCAGGACTTCATGCCCGTCACCGGCGAGTCCGGGGACGGCGAGCGGCACCGGCTCATCCGCCGGGTGATCTGTGTGCGCGGCACCGTCCCCTTCCGGGTCCGGGTGGCGCCCCGCTTCAACTACGGCGCCGACGCGCACACCCTGCGCCTGCTCGACGGCACCGCCCTCTTCGAGTCCGAGGTGATCTCCCTGGCGCTCACCTCCACGGTGGTCATGGAGAGCGACGGCCCCGACGCCCACGCCGACTTCAAACTCGCCGAGGGCGAGTCCGCGGTCTTCGCCCTCGACCAGGCCGGCGACCACATCGCCCCGCGTGGCTGCGCCCACGCCGAGGCCGAGCGCCAGTTCGAGGCCACGGTCCGCTACTGGCGGCGCTGGCTGTCCCGGTCCCGCTACCGGGGCCGCTGGCGTGAGATGGTGCACCGCTCTGCGCTCACCCTGAAGCTGCTCACCTACGCGCCCACCGGTGCGATCGTGGCCGCTCCCACCACCAGCCTCCCGGAGCAGTTCGGCGGCGAACGCAACTGGGACTACCGCTACGTCTGGATCCGCGACGCCGCGTTCGCCGTCTACGCCCTGCTACGGCTCGGCTTCTCCGGCGAGGCCGAGGCCTTCATGAAGTTCCTGACCACCTACATCAGCCACGGCGACGGCGCCGCCTCAGGACCGCTGCAGATCATGTACGGCATCGACGGCCGCACCGACCTGTCCGAACGCGTGCTCCCGCATCTGGAGGGCCACTGCGGATCCGCCCCGGTACGCGTCGGCAACGCCGCGGCAGACCAGCTCCAGCTGGACATCTACGGCGCCCTCATCGACTCGATCTACCTCTACGACAAGTGGGCCCAGCCCATTTCCAGCGCTCAGTGGGACGACGTCACCCATCTCGTCGAGTGGGTCTGCGACAACTGGGACCAGCCCGACGAGGGTGTCTGGGAGACCCGTGGCGGCCGCAAGAACTTCCTCTACTCGCGGGTGATGTGCTGGGTCGCCGTCGAGCGGGCGATCCGCCTCGCGAACCGGCGCGGCCTACCCGCCGACCTGGCCCGCTGGCAGGGCGCCAGGGACGCCATCTACCGGCGGATCATGGACCGCGGCTGGTCGGAGCGGCGCGGCGCCTTCGTCCAGTACGAGGGCGGGGACGTCTTGGACGCCTCGCTCCTCATGATGCCCCTGGCCAAGTTCATCGCGCCGACCGATCCCAAGTGGCTCTCCACCCTGGACGCCCTGGGCGAGGACCTGGTCTCCGACTCCCTCGTCTACCGCTACGACCCGCAGGCCAGCCCCGACGGGCTGCGCGGCGACGAGGGCACCTTCTCCATCTGCTCCTTCTGGTACGTGGAGGCCCTGGTGCGCGCCGGACGTGTGGACGAGGCCAGGCTCGCCTTCGAGAAGATGCTCACCTACGCCAACCATCTCGGCCTGTACGCCGAGGAGATCGGCCGCACCGGCGAGCAACAGGGCAACTTCCCGCAGGCGTTCACCCATCTCTCCCTGATCAGCGCGGCCTTCAACCTGGACCGGGCGCTCGGCTGAGGTTCACACGAAACGTGAACTGCTCACCGGACCGGCCGAGTTGACGCCCGCCCGGGTCACCGGTGAGCCAGGTGTCCCGGACGGACTCGGCGAACGCGGCGAACGCCTCGTCCGTGTCGGCCGGCCCCTCGCCGTCCCCCTCGTTGGCCGCCGCCCGCTCGGCCCCGCCGTTCTCGCCGACCCCCAGCCGCTCGCCCCACGAGGCCACCACCGACTGGTGCGGCAGACCGATGCTGTCGGCGGTGACGGCCGGGGGTGCCCGTCCAGCAGCTCGCATGCTCGTGCAGCATCTGACCCGGCGCACGCTCGAAGAGGGCCCCGATGATCTCCGGACCCGAGGGGTGCACGGCCGGCTCGTTGAGGTCGTACGCCACGACGACGGTGTCGGGCCAGTCCGGCTCGGCCGGCAGGTGCAGCACCTCGGCGGCGGCCAGGCCAAGGACCGGCGAGCCGCGGTCGGGCAGCAGGGACACCGAGCGCCGGTTCGCCCGCCTCGTGTACAGGAGGGTGGCCGGCCGCCGCAGGCCAGCCAGACACAGCTCGGGGCTGTCCTGGAGCCAGGCGTAGCGGCCCGCCGTACCGGCGGCG
Organism: Streptomyces sp. NPDC096040; assembly: GCF_040303265.1. Taxonomy (NCBI): domain Bacteria; kingdom Bacillati; phylum Actinomycetota; class Actinomycetes; order Kitasatosporales; family Streptomycetaceae; genus Streptomyces; species Streptomyces sp. NPDC096040. The sequence goes on along the minus strand of NZ_JBEOTA010000002.1, from coordinate 215,316 downwards.
AAGCCGAAGGGCGAGAGCGTGCCCAGCACCTGATCGCCGATCACATACTGCCGGTCGCGCAGATCCGACGGCTCGCCGAGGGCGGCGGCCCGCTCCAGCATCCGGGTCCGGCGGTCCCGTGCGGGCAGCCACCGCGCGTCCTCCGGCTCGGGCAGCAGCGCGTGCTGACGGCGGGCCATGCCGAGATCGCCCGCCATGATCGCGTTGTAGACCAGCAGACACCGGTCCGGCCAGTCGGCGAACCCGTCCTCGTGCCGGGCCGTTTGGCCATCGCCTCCTGGTGGCGCTCCTCGCGCTCGTACGCCGAGACCAGCTCCCGCAGGACCATCAGCGCACCCGGGTTGTGGCTCAGCACCGTGCGCAGCGGCGGGATCGCCAGGAAGGCCAGGCCGCGTCCGACACACGCGTACCGGAAGTGGAAGAGGTTCTGGGCATGGTCGGGCCGGGCGGCGAGCGCGGCGGCGGCCTGTTCGAGATCGTCGAAACCCGCAGCCTGGGCGGCCCGCTCGACCACGAGGGCCACCTCGGCGACCGGCACGTCCTCCCCGGCGGCCCGCAACCGCCGTACCGCTGCGGGAAGATCCCCGGAGTCCAGGCACTCCCAGGCCTTGACGAGTTCGGCGGACTTCGGGCGGCGACTGCGGCGCGAGAAGACAACGGAGATCATCACCCGCGGGGTGACGTGTCCTCAACACAATGGTGCGAGGGGGGTGTGTCTTGTGGATCAGGGCAGCGGCTGCTCCGCCCAGATGACCTTGCCGGCGGGCGTGTACCGGGTGCCCCAGCGCTCGGCCATCTGCGCGACCAGGAACAGCCCCCGGCCGCCCTCGTCGGTGCTCGCCGCGTACCGCAGATGCGGCGAGGTGGTGCTGGCGTCGGAGACCTCGCAGATCAGCGTCCGGTCGCGGAGCAGCCGTACCCCGATGGGCGCGCGGCCGTAGCGGATGGCGTTGGTGACCAGCTCGCTGAGGATCAGTTCGGTGGTGAACGACAGCTCGTCCAGGTCCCAGTCCGCGAGCTGACGGGTCACCTTGGACCGCACCTCGGAGACGGCCGCCGGGTCGGCCGGCACCTGCCACTCGGCGACCTGGTCCGCGCCGAGCGCCCGGGTGCGGGCGACGATCAGCGCCACGTCGTCGCTGGGGCGGGCCGGCAACCGCTCCAGGACGGCAGCACAGGTCTCCTCGGGGGCCCCGCCGGCCGCCGACTCCAGGGCACCGGCGAGCAGTTCGAGCCCCTCGTCGATGTCCCGCTGCCGGTCCTCGACCAGCCCGTCGGTGTACAGGACCAGGCTGCTGCCCTCGGGCAGCTCCAGGTCGGCCGTCTCGAAGGGCAGTCCGCCCACTCCCAGCGGCGGACCGGTCGGCACGTCCGGGAACTCCACAGTGCCGTCCGGCCTGAGCAGCGCCGGCGGCGGATGACCGGCCCGGGCCACCGTGCAGCGCCGGGAGACCGGGTCGTAGATCGCGTACAGACAGGTCGCGCCCGTGACCGGGGCCGTGCTGTCCGTGGGGGTCTCGTCCTGGTCGATACGGCCCACCAGCTCGTCCAGCAGGCTCAGCAGTTCGTCGGGTGTCATGTCCAGCGCCGCGAAGTTGTGCACGGCCGTGCGCAGCCGCCCCATGGTCGCCGCCGCGTGCAACCCGTGCCCCACGACGTCCCCGACCACCAGCGCCACCCGCGCCCCGGACAGCGGCAGCACGTCGAACCAGTCGCCGCCCACGCCCGCCTGCGCCGGCAGATAGCGGTAGGCGATCTCCAGGGCGCTCTGCTCGGGCAGGCTGCGCGGCAGCAGACTGCGCTGGAGGGCCACCGCCATGCTGTGCTCGCGGGTGTAGCGGCGGGCGTTGTCGATGGAGACGGCAGCCCGGGCCACCAGTTCCTCCGCGAGGGCCAGTTCCTCCGTGTCGAACGGCGCGAGCTTCTCCGAACGGCAGAAGTTGGCCACCCCCAGCACCAGGTTCCCGGCCCGCAGCGGCACCGTGATCAGCGAATGGATGCCGAATTCCAGGATCCGGCCGGCGACTTCCACGTCCTGGGCCCGCCAGCCGGGCGCGTCCCGGAGCCGCGGCTCCACGACGGACTCACCGGTCGCCAGACAGCGGGCCTGCGGCGAGGACGGCACGAAACGGATCCGCTCGCCGACCTGGTACAGCGGGGCGTCCTTGCGCAGCCCGGCGAACGCCACCCGGCGCACCGTGTCCCCGGGCTTGGGCTCCTCGCCCTTGAGGACCGCGTCGTACAGGTCGATGGCGGCGTAGTCCGCGAACCGGGGCACGGCCAGCTCCGCCAGTTCCTCGGCGGTGCGGGTGACATCCAGGCTGGTACCGATGCCCACTCCGGCGTCGTACAGCATGTTCAGGCGCTCGCGGGCCACCTCGGCGCGCCCGGAGAGGGCGCGCAGCTCGGTGGAGTCGCGCAGGGTGATGACACTGCCGGGCGGCCCACCGCGCACCTCGATGGGGCGCTGGTTGACGGCCAGCAGCCGGTCCTTGACCAGGTGCACCTCGTCGGTGGCCATCCGCCCCGAGGCGATCAGCTCCGCGGTGTCTCTGTCCAGGCCGAGGTCCCGGACCCGGCGGCGTTCGGCGTCCGCGGGCAGGTCCAGCAGACGCTGTGCCTCGTCGTTGGCGAGGATCAGCCGGCCGTCGCCGCCGACGATCAGCACCCCCTCCCGCACGGAGTGCAGCACCGCGTCGTGGTGCTCGTACATGCGGGTCATCTCATCCGGACCGAGACCGTGTGTCTGACGTCTGAGGCGGCGGCTGACCAGCGCAGTGCCCCCGGTCGCCAGGGCCAGTGCGGCAGCGGCCGAGGCCAGCAGCAGCGGCAGCTGCTGGTCGGCGGTGCCGCCCACGTGCGCGGTGGTGATGCCGGCCGCCACCAGCCCCACCACCTTGCCGCCGGCGTCCCTGACCGGGACCACGGCCTGCACCAGCTCCCCGATGGTGCCCTTCACCTCCTGGGTGACGGTGCCGCCGGCCAGCGCGGGCCCGATGTCCCCGACGAACTTCTTCCCGATGCGGTCCGGCTTCGGGTGCGTGTAGCGGATCCCCTCGGTGTTCATGACGACGATGAAGTCCACACCGGTCGCCTTGCGGGCCGCCTCGGCCTTCGGCTGGAGCACGGCCGTCGGGTCCGGCAGCAGCAGCGCGGCGGCGGTACCGGGCGCGTTGGCGAAGGACTCGGCGACGGCCACGGACCGGTTGCGGGCCTCCGTACTGCTGTCGTGCCGTACCTGGAGGACCTGTGCCACCACAGCCGACACGACGAGCAGCAGCACGATCACCACCTGCAGCATGAACACCTGTCCGGCCACGCTGCGGCCGCTGCGCGCCGACCACCGCCGCCCGGACCGCATATGCCCGGGCCGGGTCGCCGTCTGCTCCCGCTCTGCGAGCGGCGCGCGCGGAATCCCGGAAGGAGGCGGCCGAGTGTCGGACCGGCCGGGCAGACGGACCATGAGCCCATGTCTACACTGCCCGGCCCTGCGAGGCGAGAGGGTCTCCAGAGGTAACCGGCTTCATACCCCGTTGTGCCGTAACCGACGCTACCCTGAGGCCGGGCGGAGGGCGGCGAGCAGCAGCGCCACGTCGTCGGGGCGGTCGGTGGCGTGCCGGGCCGTGGCGGTCAGCCGGTCGGCCACCCCGGCCAGCGAGCGGCCGCCGCGCCGGCCCGGCGCCGACCCGGCCTTCGCCAGGGCCAGCCGCAGCACCGCGATGCCGTCGTCGATGTCCTCGCCCGGCCGCTCCACCAGCCCGTCCGTGTACAGGGCGAGGATCGCGTCCGGCTCCAGCACCAGCTCGGTCACCGGGTACCGGGCGCGCGGATCCACACCCAGCACGACTCCGCCGGCGATCTCCAGGACGTGGGTGCGGCCGTCCGGGGCGCGCAGCAGAGGCTGCGGATGACCGGCCCGGGCGACCCGGGCCAGCCCGGTGGCGGGGTCCAGGCGCAGATAGCAGCAACTGGCGAACTGACCCGGGTCGAGGTCGATGAGCAGACGGTTCGTGCCGCTCAGCACCTCGTCGGGCGGCCGGTCGCCGAGCGCGAACGCCCTTACGGCACTGCGCAGTTGACCCATGGTGGCGGCCGCCTGCACCCCGTGCCCCTGGACGTCCCCGATGACCAGGGCCAGTCCGTCGCCGGCCTCGACGACGTCGTACCAGTCGCCGCCCACGTCCATGCCCTGGGTGCCCGGCAGATACCGGCCGGCGGTCTCCACCTGCGGGTGGGCCGACAGTCGGCGGGGCAGCAGCGCCTGCTGGAGACCGCGGGCGAGGGCGGACTCGGTGTCGTACCGCTGGGCCCTCTCCATCGCGTGTGCGATCAGGCCCGCGAGCGCCGTGAGGACCGTGCGTTCCTCGGTGGTGAAGCCGCGCTCGACGTCGAAGCCGAGGATGCAGGAGCCGACCGGGCGGCCGGAGGCGATCAGCGGCAGGAAGGCGCGGGCGCCCTCGGCGGCGTCCAGGGCGAGGCCCGGATAGGTGTCCGCCAGTCGCCGCATCGACTCGAAGAACAGCGGTCTGCCGGTGGTGAGGGTCTCCACGCCGGGCACGTGGGCGTCGAGTCCGATGCCCTCGAAGGGGGCGAGGAAGCCCGGCGGGAAGCCGTACTCCCACGCCAGGTAGAGATGCCGTTCCTGGAGGAGGTAGATGGCCAGCCGGCGGCCGCCGAAGGCCGGGAGCAGTTCCTGCATCACCACCGCCGACACCTGCCGTGCGGTCACCGCGTCGGTCAGCGCGATGGCCAGGGCGATCGGCCGGTACAGCGGAGCCGTCGGGGCACCCCCGGCAGGTGTCGGACCGGCCGCCGCGCCCGGCTCCGGCGGGCTGGGCAGATGTACGGCCGGGTCGATCCGGTGGGCGGGGACGACCGTGCCGGTGATGAGGTCGGGGCCGGGGTGCAGGGACAGAGCGAGCCAGTCGCCTTCGCCGGTGTCCCCGTGGCGGACCTGGAAGTGCACCGGGTCGGGGGCGAGCAGCGCACCGCGCCAGTGGTCGTCGTACGGCGGCCCGCTCAGCCACGGCATGGCCTCCCACACGGGTCGCCCGAGCAGTTCGGCGGCCGGCCGGCCCGTCAGGCGGGCGGCGGCCGGGTTGACGTAGCGGAGCAGCCCCGAGCGGTCCAGGCAGAACACGCCCAGGGGGAGCAGATCGACCACCCCGTCGGCGGACGCGGCGGGGCCCGGGTCGAGGACGATCCCGGAGACCAGGGTCGGGTCCGCGAGGCCGGGCGGCGGCCACAGTTCCAGCAGGCGCGGGGCGCCGTCCGCGGCCCACACGCGAAGCGGGGAGTCCGGCGGCCGGCCGGCCGCGGTCTCGCGCAGCGCGGTCAGCACCTGGTGGGCGTCGGCCGGCGTGACGGCCGCCGCCAGCTCGGCGCCGGTGGCGGGGAAGTCCTCCGGGGCGACGCCGAGCAAGGCATGCAGCCGGTCGTCCGCGCGCACCGCCGAGGTGGCCGGATCCCAGGTGAAACGGCCGGCCCGGGCTGTCCCTGGGTGTGCCGCGGGCGGCCGTACGCACACCGGCTCGCCCTCCCAGGCGACCGCCGCGTCACCCTCCTCGGCCACCAGCTTGCGCAGCCCGGCCCCCAGGTCCTCGGCCAGCCGGCCCAGATGGTCCAGGCCGGGCAGCTCGTCCTCCGTGTCCGGGGCCGCCGGACGCAGCACCGCGAGCACCCCGAAAGCCGGCGCCGCCCCGGGCACGGGCGTGTACACCGACCCGAACTGGAACGGCAGACCGGCCGCGAACTGGGGGTAGCGGCGCACCATCTCGGTGGCGTTGGGCAGCACCACCCGCACCCCGAGCCGGTAGGCGTCCGCGACCGGGTACGGGCGGTCCATGTGCAGCCGCCACCAGGGTCGGAACAGCGGGGCGGGCAGCCCCACCAGCGTGGCGAGCCGCAGCAGGCCCGGGGGGCTGGAGCGCAGGTACACCCCGGCGACATGGCCGCCCGCCGCGCCCAGGGCACTGGTCGAGGCGTCGACCAGCAGCGCGGTCAGCCGTTCACGCGCCCGGCCCAGGTGCTCGCCGCTCCCAGTCATCCGGTCCTACCTCGTCCGTGCACCGCCGGTGGGGACACAGCAAGAATGCGCCACGACGCCCACGGAACGCACCCGGGCGACCGTCCTGCCCCGGGCGGCTCAGAGTTCCGGATCCTCCGTCGGCAGCACCCGGGCCGCGCGCATCGTGCGCAGGGCCAGCAGGAGGACGCCGATGTCGTCCAGGTAGATCGGGTCGGGGAGCAGGTCGGTCGGCAGCACCAGATACAGGACAGCGCCCCAGAACACCCAGCGCGGTCCGGTCGGCAGCCCGGCCCGGCGCAGGGTGCTCCGGGTGCGGACAAGTCGTACGAGTACCGTGACCGCCCCGGCGAGCAGGGCCGCCGCGACGATCGCGCAGATCACGAGCACGGTCGTGGTGGTGTCCATGGCTGTCCTGTCGTCCGGCCCCGGTCCGGCCCGGGGTTCCTCACCGGTCCGTCTTCCCGGTTTCGTCCTCCGCCATGGCCGCCGGCTCGGCATTCTCCTTCGGCGGCCGCAGCCCCTTGAACACACGGGTCAACTGCTGGAAGGGGGAGGCGGGTTGGGGCGCGAGCGCGGCGGGGGCGGGTGTGTCGCGGAGCGCGGCGAGTGCCTCGTCGGCCCGCTCGGCGGCCTCCCGGTACAGGTCGCGGGACCTGGTCATGGCCTCCAGGGCCTCGGCGTACTGGGCGACCCGCTCGCGTTCGCGTGCCAGTTCCTCCTCCAGCGTCATCAGGGTCCAGTTGTCGCGCAGATCGGCCAGCGCCTCCTCGGCGCCCTGCGGCGCGGGCTTGGGCAGCGCGGCGAACCGGATCAGGGCGGCGACCAGCTCGGCGGGCTCCGAGCCGTCCAGGAAGACGCTGCGCACCGCGTACTCCCGCGGGTCGTAGCCGGACGGCGCCGGGTCCGGGGGCAGCAGGACGGCACCGCCGCGCGGCACTTCGACGCCGAGGTCACGTACCGCCCAGTTGACGGCACGGAACTGCTGGGGTGTGGCCCGGTGCTCCACGACACGGTGGGCGAGGCCGGGCGGCAGCTGCCGGACCAGCGGCAGGCGGCCGAGCGCGTCGGGCGTCATCGCCTCGTGCACCACGAGGTTGACGCACCAGGCGTCCTTCGCGGCGTCGCGCAGCACCCGGCGCATCTCCTTGTCGTCGGCGGGCAGCGGATTGACCGTGCGCAGCCGCAGGCCCGCGACGGCCGGGTGGTAGTCCCAGGCGGCCTCGCCGCCGTCACCGGCCTCGTCGCCGTCGGGCCAGAACATCGTCGCCGGGGAGGGCCAGGCCTCGTCCCAGGGCCGCTCGGCCTCAGCGACCAGCTGCCACTCCCGCCCGGCCTGCTGTGATACGAGGGTCAGCCGGGCGCGCGCCGTCACCGTGCCGTCGTCGACGCGCCAGCGGGCCTCGAAGACCCGCCGGTCGGAGTCCTCGGGCACGGCGGGTTCGACGAAGTCGTCGAGGGCGCCGGTCTCCTTGCGGTGGCGCAGGATCCGGCGGATCACCTTCTCGGAGTCAGGACCCGTGTGGCGGCCGTGGGCGGCCCAGACGGTCGGCGGAAGGACGGCACGGTCGGTGGCGGAGTTCGACATGGGCCAATCTGCTGATGGGAGCGGGTGTGCCTTCCAGTATCACCGCCCGGGAGCGTGTCCCACCGGGCGGGGGCCGCCCGCGCACGGGGAACGCGCCCCGCACCCGGGGTGTGCGCCGTGTGCGTCGTATGACGCCGGTTCACCCGTGCCCCCGATCAGGCATACCCCGGACAATGGCGCGGTGAACGGGGCCCGCCCGCCCATCCGCTCAGGGGCGGGCCCCGTTCACCGGGCTGACGGTGAACACGATAGGGGGCCGACGGCGTCCGTCGGCCCCCTGTTCGAGCAGGTCGGTGTCGCGTCAGGCGCCGCTCTCCCGGAGCATGTCCTCGCGCTCGACGAGCTTCACGCGCTCACGGCCGTGCGGCTCGCCCAGCGCCCGCTCGGCGGCGTCCAGCCTGTACCAGCCCTCCCAGGTGGTGAAGCGGACGTTGCGCTCGGCGAGGAAGGCGTCCACGGCCTCCGGCGCGGGCGACGCGGGGGTGTGCAGCCTGCCGTTGGCGTGGTCGTCCAGCAGGTTCGACACCGTCTCGTTGGCGTCGCCCTTGGTGTGGCCGATCAGGCCGACCGGGCCGCGCCGGATCCAGCCGGTGACGTAGGTCGACTGGAGGTGCTTGCCGCTCTCCTCGATGACCCGGCCGCCCTCGTCCGGGACGGTGCCCGAGTCGATGTCCCAGGGCAGCTTGGGCAGCTTGTCGGAGAGGTAGCCGACGGCGCGGTAGACCGCACCGAGGTCCCAGTCCTTGAACTCGCCGGTGCCCTTGACGTTGCCGGTGCCGTCCAGGGCGGTGCGCTCGGTGCGCAGACCGGTGACCTTGCCGTCCTCGCCGAGGATCTCCGAGGGGGACTCGAAGAAGTGCAGGAAGAGCTTGTGCGGGCGGTTGCCGACATCGCGGATCGCCCAGTTCTCCAGCGTCTTGGCGACCATGTCGGCCTGCTTGTTGCCGCGCCGGGTCTCGATCGAGCCCTCGTCGTAGTCGATGTCCTCGGGGTCGACGATGACCTCGATGTTGGGGGAGTGGTCCAGCTCCCGCAGCTCCATCGGGGAGAACTTCGCCTGCGCCGGGCCGCGGCGGCCGAAGACGTGCACCTCGAGCGCCTTGTTGGCCTTCAGGCCCTCGTACACGTTCGGCGGGATCTCGGTCGGCAGCAGCTCGTCGGCGGTCTTGGCGAGGATGCGGGCCACGTCCAGGGCCACGTTGCCGACACCGAGGACGGCGACCTTCTCGGCGTGAAGCGGCCAGGTGCGCGGTACGTCGGGGTGGCCGTCGTACCAGGAGACGAAGTCGGCGGCGCCGTAGGATCCGTCCAGCTCGATGCCGGGTATGCGCAGCTCCCGGTCGGCCGTCGCGCCGGTGGAGAAGATCACGGCGTCGTAGAAGGTGCGCAGGTCGTCGAGGCTGATGTCGGTCGGGTAGTCCACATTGCCGAAGAGCCTGATCTGCGGCTTGTCGAGCACCTGGTGCAGGGCCGTGATGATGCCCTTGATGCGCGGGTGGTCGGGGGCGACGCCGTAACGGATCAGGCCGAAGGGGGCGGGCATCCGCTCGAAGAGGTCGATGGACACGCCGGGCTCGGCGGCCACCGCGGACTTGAGCAGGGCGTCGGCGGCATAGATCCCGGCGGGGCCGGCTCCGACGATGGCTACCCGCAGGGGGCGCGGCATGATCAGGTTCCCTTCGAGTGAGGACATTCGATCTCGAACGGGAAGCCTAAACTAAGGCAGTCCTAAGTTAGTACACGGGTCCGGTCTATGACCTCATAAGGCGACCTTATGACCTATGTCGGTGCCAGCTTATGCCCCGGAGAGGGTACAGCCCTCCTCCTGGTGCTTGGCGGGCGCCCCGGGCATGCACCACCCTGTCCTCCGCGGCGTACCGAGGCGCGGTGGCCGGACGGCGAGGGGTGACAGTGTGGACGCACGCGGGGAGACGACCGTCGCGGTGACCGGCGGCAGCGGATTCGTCGGCAGCCATCTGGTACGCAGGCTGCTGGAGCGGGGCTACCGGGTCCACGCGACCGTCCGCAGCGCCTCCGACGTCGCCAAGGTCCGGCCCCTGTGGGAACTCCAGGAGGCCTTCCCCGGCCGACTCGCCCTGTTCGAGGCCGACTTGCTCAAGGACGGCTCCTTCGACGAGGCGTTCCGCGGCTGTGCGACCGTCTTCCACGTGGCCTCGCCGTTCCTGATGCCGGAGCGGATCAAGGACGGCCAACGGGACGTCGTGGAACCGGCGTTGCTCGGCACCCGCAACGTGCTCGCGAGCGTGGAGCGCATCCCGGAGGTGGCGACCCTGGTCTTCACCTCCACCGTGGGCGCGATCTTCGGCGACTACTGCGACGTCCGCGGGATGGCAGGCGAGATCCTCACGGAGCAGTACTTCAACACCACCAGCACGGTGGCCGACAACCCCTACCACTACGCCAAGACGGTCGCCGAACGCGCCGTCTGGGACGCCGAGGCCGCCCAGGACCGCTGGCGCATGGTCTCCGTCAACCCCGGCCTGATCCTGGGCCCTTCGCTCACGCCCGCCTCCGAGTCCGGCAGCCTGTTCCTGCTGGACGAGCTGTTCAAGGGCTACTTCTGCTACGGCGCCCCGGACTTCAGTTTCACCACCGCGGACGTCCGCGACGTGGCCGACGCGCACATCGCGGCGGCCGAGAACCCGGCGGCCAGGGGCCGTTACATCGTGGCCCACGAGACCATGACGTCCTTCCACGAGATGTCCCGGATCATCCGCACGCGCCGCCCCTGGGATCCGCGCCTGCCGCGCACCGCGCTTCCGCACTGGCCGGTACGCATCCTGGGCCCGTACTTCGGCCTCACCCAGGACTACATACGCAAGCACCTCGGCATCCGCTTCCGCGTCGACAACAGCCGCAGCGTCCACGAGCTGGGCCTCACCTACCGGCCCGTCGAGGAGACCCTCCTGGACCACCACGAGAGCTGGCGCACGCGGCGGCGGAGGGTCTGACCCCGACGACCCGACGACCTCGACGGCCGGGGATCAGGCCGGGCGGACCACCCGGTGGATCGCCGACTCCCCGGCGTTGTAGATCGACTCCTCGCGGATGGACGCCCCCGGGCTCGGCGCGTGGATCATCATGCCGTTGCCCGCGTAGACCCCGACGTGGCTGTCGTTGTCGAAGAAGAAGACCAGGTCACCCGGTTCGATGGCGGACAGGGGCATCGGGGTGCCGGCGAAGGTCTGCTCCTGCGCGCTGCGCGGCAGCGACACCCCTGCGGCCCGCCAGGCGGCCTGGGTCAGGCTGGAGCAGTCGTACGACTCCGGTCCCGTCGCCCCCCAGACACAGGGCCGTCCGATCTGCGCCCGTGCGAACGCCAGCGCCTTCATGGCCTTCCCGGACTCGGCGGCGGAGCCGGGCACGAGGAGAGAACCGGTGTCGGCGACGGCTCCGGGGGCGAAGGTGGCTGCGGTGGTGGCTGGGGGCGTGGTGGGGAGCGGGGCGGTGATCATCGGGGGTGCGGTCGGGATGGGCGCGGTGACTACCGGGGCTGCCGGGGGGAGCGGAGCCGGAGCGGCTGGGGCGGCGGTGGCCATGGTCATGGGGGGCGCGGTCGTCGCTGCGGCGGACGCCATCATCGCCCAGGGAGGGTCCGTCACGGCCGTGGGCGTCGCCGCCGGGGCGGTGGTGTAGGCGGCGGCCGCGGGCTGCGTTCCGGCGGCGTAGGCGCCCATGTCGGCGGCGGGCGCCGCGGGGAAGGCGCCGGTGCCCCAGTCGTCCGACGACATGGCGTATGCGGCGGCGGGATAAGCGGGATAAACGGTCTCCGCGGCGGCCGGGGGCGCGCTGACGTAGGCGGCGGTCGCGGCCGGCATCATGCCCTGGAAGGGGCCGGTGTCCATCGGAGCCGAAGCGGCCGCCGCCGGCATGGCGGGCGCTGCGGTCGGGAAGGCGCCGGTGTTCATGGGGGCCGCGGTCGGGAAGGCGCCCGTGTCGTCCGGCATCGGGAACGTACCCGTGGCGCCGGGCGTCATGACCCGGAAGGAACCGGTGTCGCCCGGGCTCGCGGTCGGTGTGGCACTCGCGTTGGTGGGGGAGACGGCCGGGAAGGTGTCCGTACGGCCCGGGGTCATGATGCGGAAGCCGCCGGTGTCCGCCGGGGACATGGGCCGGCCGGCGCCCGGGGTCATGACCTGGAAGGAGCCGGTGTCCGTCGCGGGCACCACCGGTATGGCACCCGTCTCCGTCACGGTCACCGCCGGGAAGGCGCCCGTACCGGTCAGGGCGTCGGTCCGGAAGGCGCCGGTGTCGCCGTACTGTCCGGGCATGCCGGCGGCGGCCGGCCACTGCTGCGCCGGGATCTGTGCCCCGGGCGTCGGCCAGGGGGACTGCGCGACCGGCGCGGGCTGCGGGACCGGGGCGGGCGCGGGCGGTTCGAGCGCCGCGATCGCGCGCTGTCCGGTGCGCTGGGACAGCAGCTCACGCGCCTTGGCGATCTTCAGCTGGTTCTTGGTCTTGGACGTGCCCGGCGCCTGGCGCTGCGGCGCGGCGACGGCCGGCAGCGCCTTGGGCGCACTCGACGGTCCCGGCGGCAGCGCCGCGGGGGACCCGGCCGTCAGTTCCAGCTTCGGGCGCTCGGTCAGCTCGCGGACGACCTCGATGTCGCTGTTCGCGGCCGGTCCCGCGGTCAGCTCGGGCCGGGACGGGCCGGAGCCCTCCAACTGGCCGAGCAGGTCGGCGGCCATGGCGCTGACTGGCCGCCGCGGGCCGGGCCGCGCGGGCTGCCGGTCGGCGGGCAGCGCCGCCGGGACACTCGGCCCCAGTCGCGAGCGCGCGCTGTCGAACCACTCCCGGGCGATGTTGTCGAGGCCCGGGTCGTCACGCCGGGGCCGCTTGAAGAGCGGGACACCGCGGGACCGCGAGCCCCCGTTCATCGCACGTGTGGCGTTGTAGTTCCCGGTGGCGTTCTCGGCCTGGTCGTAGAGGCTGTCGATCCGCTGTCGAACCTCGTCACGGCTCTCGGGCGCCATGGGGGTCGTGCTCCTTCCGTGCTCCGCCTACCGAGTTAGCTGTCGGGTTCGGGCGGGTCGATCCGGAAGGCATGCCCTACGGCCCTTGCCCCTAAGGGCAGTTGGCCGATTCACCCCAGTGGTTCGGTTGGGTCCCCGGCTCCGGATCGCCCCGTTGGGCACCGGATTCGGCGGAGGCCGCGCGGCCCGACGGGATTCGCCGGGGGGAGCCGAGCGGCTTGCCCGTCAACTTAGCCAACTTGTGTCACTCGTGTGAAGGTTGACGTGCGTAATGTCCGATACGTATTTGTGATGTTCGTCGTAGCGTTCGGGACCAGACCGCCGCCCAAGGGGGCGCTTCCTGTGAGGTCACCGTGAATTCGCGGGACCGTTGAACACGGTGGCGCCACGCTGCGTATGTGACGGGGGATTTCCATGTCCGGCCGACCGACACGCAGGGGAACGACCTTGAGACCCAACAGGCGCAGACGCCCGACCGGCGCACAACGCGCGACCTTCGCAGCGGTCGCGCTGATGCTCGGCGGCGGAGTACTGGTCGCGGTGAACGTCTACGCCTCGGCCACCGAAGGCGGTTCGGACCAGCAGTCCGGGCAGATCGCCACCGGCCAGGTGCTGTCCGCGCCCACCGTGTACTGCCCCGACATCGGCAGCCGGCTGACGGACGTGCCCGACGGGGCCCGGGCCGACGTCGACGGTGAACTCGCGCAGCTGGACCAGCAGATCGCGGCCGCCTACCAGCAGCTCAAGGAGTCCGCCGCGGCGATCCAGCAGAACCCCGGCCTCGCCGACCGGACGATCCTGGATCCGCTGAAGGAGAAGCGGTCCGAATCCCTCCAGCGGATCGCCGACGCCGTCGACCGCGAGGGCGACCGCCGCCCCCAGGGCCTCGACGACCTCGCCGCGTGCACCCTGCGCTCCTCGGACCAGAGCGGCGGGCAGTCAACGGCGCCGCAGGACAGCGCCACGCCGAGCCAGCGCGCCAGCGCCGGCGCCGGTGTCGGCGGCCAGGGTGGCAACGGCCCGGTCGCCGCCGACTACGCCGACATCACCACCGTCCAGCCCAACGTCACGACCCCGGCCGAGCAGCCCGGCGGCTCCACCGGCACCTTCGCCTCCAGCTGCGGTGTCAACGCGAACGGCCTGTTCAATTCGGACAACGTGATCGTCGCGCCCGGTGTCTCCAACGGCGCCCACCACTTCCACGACTACGTCGGCAACCAGTCCAACAACGCCTTCGCCAGCGACGACGACCTCGCGAACGCCGACACGAGCTGCGCGGACCAGGGCGACAAGTCCACGTACTACTGGCCCGTACTGCGGCTGCAGAACGGCAGGCAGGAGCGGGACGCCGAGAAGCCGGGTGGCGGCACCGAGGGCAACGCCGGTCAGATCGTGACGGCGAAGGAGGTCACGCTCACCTTCGAGGGCAACCCGAGCTCCAAGGTCACCGAGATGCCGCGGCTGCTGCGCATCATCACCGGCGACGCCAAGGCCTTCGTCAACGGCCCGGCCAACGCCAACGCCTCCTGGAGCTGCACCGGTTTCGAGGACCGGCAGCTCAAGGACAAGTACCCGCTCTGTCCCTCGGGCAGTGACGTCGTACGCACGTTCAAGTTCCAGAGCTGCTGGGACGGCCGGAACATCGACAGCGCCAACCACCGCACCCACGTGGCGTTCGCCGCGGCCGACGGCAGCTGCCCGGCCGGTTTCCGGGCGATCCCGCAGCTGGTGCAGCGCATCGTCTACGACGTCGACGCGCCGAGCCTCCAGGACGGCGGCCGTACGGTCCCGCTGTTCGCGGTGGACTCGTTCCCCGAGCAGCTGCACAAGCCGGTCACCGACCACGGCGACTTCATCAACGTCTTCGACGAGAGCCTGATGCGGAAGATGGTCGACTGCATCAACTCCGGTCGCACCTGCGGGGCGGGGGCCGACGAGCAGCCGCCGTCGCAGAGCGCCGACCCCGTCCCGTCCGAGTCGGCGAGCCCGGAGAACCCGCCGTCCGACACGGCGAGCCCGGTCACCGAGCCGAGCGACACGGCGGCCCCGGCCGACCCGCCGGCCGAGTCCGAGAGCGCCCAGCCCTCCGAGCCCCCGGCCGAGTCCGAGAGCGCGGAGCCATCCGAGCCCCCGGCCGACCAGCCCGCCACGGGAACCGCCCCCACCGGCAACACCGGTCTGCCGAGGGTCTACACGAGCAGTTCACCCAAGAAGTCGTCGGGCACCACATCGGGTGGCGGTGACATCAGCCGGCCGACCGAGCGGCCCGAAACCCCGACCCCGACCAGCACGGCGAGCGCGGCCGGTGCCGCTCCGGTGGGTCAGGAGACCCCGTCGACCGCACCCCAGACCGAGCCGCAGGCCGTCCAGGGCGATCTCGCCGAGACCGGCGCCCACCTCTGGCCCGCCCTCCTCGGCGGACTGCTGCTGGCCTCCGGGTTCGTGCTGCTGTGGCGCACCCGCTGGACCTCGTCCTGACGGAGACGTACCGCGGCTCATGGCCGGCCTGGTCCAGACGGCACCTCCTGCGCGTTTGCCGTCGGCGGGCTCGGCGCGGCAGGGTGCCGGTGTGTCTACCTTGCTGATCGTCCACCACACGCCCTCACCGCACTGCCAGGCCATGTTCGAGGCCGTGGTCTCCGGGGCGACGACCCCGGAGATCGAGGGGGTGCGGGTCGTGCGGCGGGCCGCCCTGTCCGCCACGGCCTCCGACGTTCTCGCGGCCGACGGCTACCTCCTGGGCACCCCGGCCAATCTCGGATATGTCTCCGGCGCCCTCAAACATTTCTTCGACCAGATCTACTACCCATGCCTGGACGAGACGCAGGGCCGTCCTTTCGGCGCCTATGTGCACGGCGGCAACGACGTCACCGGCGCCCTGCGTGCCCTCGACGCCATCACCACCGGCCTCGGCTGGCGCGCGGCGGCCCGGCCGGTCACGGTGACCGGCGAGCCGGGCAAGGCCGACATCGAGGCGTGCTGGGAACTCGGGGCGACAATCGCCGCCGGACTCGCCGACGACGCCTGACGTCCTCTCCGTCACCCCGTGGGACGAAGGTGCGGGCGCCGGGTCCAGGGCACACGATGGGACGAGGCCATGTCGTCGATCCCAGGGAGCGTCGGATGGCAGCGCATCGGCATGCCTCCGGGCCGCCCGCGAACGAACTGCTGCGGGAGTGCGCCCGTGAGGTCGTGGACGTCGCCGAGGGCATCCGCGAGGTCTGCGCACGGACCAGCTCCGTCCTGTTCGCACCGGCGCTGACCAGCTCCGCGCGCCGTCGCCCGCGCACCGGCTACGCCGCCCGTTGGGCGCTGCTGCGGGCGCTCACCAACCGGCAGGGGCTCGGCGGTTCGGCGATCGTGGCACCGGACGGCATGGGCCGTCTGCTCGGCGCGGCGGGGGAGGCGCTGGGCCGGGAGAGCCTGGCCGCGCTGGTGGCGGTCACCTCGCTGCGGCTGAGGATCGCCGCCGTCCTGCTCGACCACCCCGAGTTCGGGCACGACCCGGGCATGCGCAGGCTGACGGCCGCGGTCACCGCCGACCACGACCGGGAGGCCGTTCGTGCGCTGCGGACCCTGTTCAAGGACCAGGGTGCCCAACGGGCCCTGTCCGCAATGGCCCCCGTCCTGGCCGAACTCCTCGCCATTCGCGGCCTGCTGGACGAGGACCCGATCAACGACGAGACCGCCTGGGCGCTCGTCGCCGGCCGTGAGCTGACCGCCGGCCCGGTGCGGGGCGTCAGCGCCGCCCATCCCTCCGTCATGGACCGGGATGAAGGCGCCGTCCAGGCCGTCGAACCGTCCGCCCTGGAGGCCCAGGGCATCGCCGCCGAGGGCTCCCTGCTCGCCTTCCTGCGCACCATGGACGTCCTCGCCACCGACGGCCGCGTCCTGGTCCAGGAGGTGCGAGGCCCCGACGGTGTGCTCCGGTACGTCGTCGAGGCGCCCGGCACGGCCCCCGGCCGCCCCCGCGGCGACTCCCCGCAGGACTTCGCCGGCGCCTGGCGCAACCTGTTCACGACCGACTCGCCCTACACCCGCTCGATCCTGCTGGCGATCCGGGAGCACGGCGTCCCGCGCGGCGCCGACCTCGCGCTCGTCGGGCACGGCGAGGGCGGCACCGCGCTGCTGAACCTCGCGCAGGACGACGAGTTCTGCCGCGCATACCGGGTCACCCACGTGGTCGCCGTCGGCTCCCCGATCGGCGACAGGAAACCCGCCGACCCGCGCACCTGGGTCGCCGGCATCACCAACCGGCACGACATCGTCCCGGTCCTCGACAGCCGTAGCGCGGGCCCCGCGTTCGACCCGCACCCCAACCGGTACCGGGCCGACTACACCGGCCCCGACCACGAGTTCCCGCGCTGCCACCTGCTCCGCGTCTACATCGACCACCTGGAGACGGTGATCCCACAGGTCACCCAGGACGTCGACCAGGCCCTCACCCCCTATCGCGGCCCGGTCGAACGCACCTGCGTCTACCGGCTCAAGGACCGCGCCCGCCCGCCCGAGGGCTACCCCCTGCTGACCGTCCCCACCAGCAGCGTCCCCACCTCGGCGGGCCCGGTCGACGTGCCGGTCCGCTACTACGACTCCTCAGCCGCCCACCTGTGCTACCCGGTCGACACCGACGTCGCCCGAAGCCTGCTGCCGGACGCCACCTGGATGGCCCCCACCCGCCTCGGCCGCCGCGCCCTCGCCGTGCTCTCCCTCTACGAGCACCGCTGCACCACCATCGGCCCCTACACCGAACTCGGCCTGTCCGTCGTGGTCGACGACCTGTGGCGGCCGCACGCCTACGACCTGGCCAGGGACCTGCTGCGCCGCGTCGACCTGCGCCGCACCGGGCGATACGTCGTCGCCGTCGCCGTCGGCACCCAGGAGGCGCGGGCGGTGGCCGAGGAGCTCTGGGCGCAGCCGGCCGTGCACGGATCCGCCGAGGTCGCCCTGCAGGGACACGAACTCCGGGTCGAGGCACCGGAGTTGGGCCTGAGCGTCGAGGGCAGCCTCGGCCCCGGTGTGCGCTGTCCGGAGCCGGACTGGGTGCTCTACGGGCGCCGGGGCGACAGCGCCGTACGCACCCTGGTCCGTGCCGCCGGCCGACCGCGTGTCCACACCCGCCCGCGGGTACGGCTGCGGCTCGACGGCGGGCACGGACCGCTGGCCCGCCACCTCCAGATCCTCGAACTCGACACCGTCCGGCCCGGGTTCGTCCTGACCAGCCCACGGTTCATCGCCCACAGAAGCGCCGGCGCGCTGCTGCCGCGCTGAGCCCGAGAACAGGTGCGCCCCATGGTGACCGAATCCCGTCCCGCCACCGCCGCCCCCGAACTCCTCGCGTACGTCAACGACTTGAGAGTCGATGCCGACCGCATGGACGGCTATGCACAGCGGCTGCGCGGTGCCGCCGTCACCCTGCGCGGCTGCGCCGAGGCACCGGAATGGAGCGGAGCCACCCTGGAACGACAGGCGTCGGCCTGCGCGGCCGCGGCGGCCCAACTGCGCTCCGCGGCAACGGCATTGCTGACGCATGCCACACAGTGACCGGCACCCGCCCGGGCCCGGGCCCGGACCGGTCCGCGGTCGTCGTCCCTTCGACGGCTTTCGCACTTCCGGGCAGCGGCGGCCTTGCCGCCCGGGCGTCGGGTTCGGCGGGCAGGACGCCGTACCCGCCCTCGCCGCCGTCGACTGGCGGCGCCCACGTCCCCGGCCGGCACGGGGTGGACGCCAGGACCACGCGGCGCTCCGGGCGTCAGCCGTGCAGCGCGGCCTCCAGGACCAGCAGGCACGCCTCGCCCGGGCGCCACCCCGGCGACCGCATCCCGTGCCGGGCGCCCCCGCCCCGGGCACGCCGAGGCCCGGACCTCGCAAGAGGCCCGGGCCGCGGGGCGGGACAGGGAGCGGGGTCAGCCGGCCGGGGTGGTGTGGGGTTGTTCCGGGCCGGGCTTCGGACGGGTGCGGGTCCAGGACGGGTCGGCCGCGAGTTCAGGCGTGGGGGGACGGTTCATGAGACGACGGGCTTTCTGAGTGTGTGGGGGATGTCAGTCCGGTGCCGTCGACAGCTCGGCCCAGACGACGCGTGCGGAGGATCCCTTTGGTGCGACCGTGACGCCCCAGTCGAGGCTGAGCGCGTCGACCAGGAACAGCCCGCGCCCGTTCTGCTCGTCGGGTCTGGCCTGCCGGGGCACCGGGAGTGTGAAGCTCCCGCTCTGGTCCTCGACCTCGATACGGATCCGGTCAGGGGCGGCGTGCACCCGGCATATGATCCGCCGGCCGGCCGAGTGGACGATCGAGTTGGTGACCAGTTCGGAGGTCACCAGGACCGCGTTGTCGCAGGCCTCCTCGCACACGCCCCACGAGGCCAGCAGCTCGCCCACGCTGCGGCGGGCGTTGCCCACCGCCCGCGGTGTCGGCGCCAGGTCGAACGCCAGGCTGTGCGGGAGGGGCCGGTCCCCGGAGGCGAACCGGTCGAGGCCTTGCGGCCCAGGGAGTCGACCGAGGCGTTCGCCTCCGGGTGGTCGGGGAATGTCCGTCGCGTCCGACGGGCGGTGCGGTCCCTCGGCACCGGCCGCGAGGGCCGGTCGGGGCCGACCGGGTATCCGGTCGTCGGGCAGTCGGTCGAGCGGCTGGGGGAGAGAGGGCGGGGCCATCGCCGTACGCCTTTCGTCCGGCTTCGCAGCGTGGGGGGCTGGGCGGTCGCATCCGCCCCGGGCCGCCCGGGGGGCAGACGACGACCCGTGCCTGGACGACACCGGATCGCAGCTCAGTCTCCCCCAACTGGACCGCTTCGCCTGCTCCTTGGTCGGTCGGAGCAGTAGGTCCACTCTGGCATCTGCCAACATCGCCTCGCAACCTGCAAGTTGAAAATTGCAAGAAGTGAAGTGCATGCTGCTCCCGACAAGAAGTGATCGAATGAGTCCGTGACCGATCACGAGTGCGTGAGACGGTGTCCCTGAAACCCGCTGTGAGGGGGTAGGGCGTGACCTCGGAGACCGACTGGGGCGGTGCCCCTTCCGTCCTGCGCATGATCCTCGGCCGGCAGCTGGAGGAGATGCGGACCCGGGCGGGCCTGACCTACGAGCAGGCGGGCGCCGCGATCGGGGTCAGCCACTCCACGATCCGCCGGATGGAGGCCGCCAAGGTGGCCCGCCTCCGGCTGACCGACGCCGAGAAGCTCCTGCAGATCTACGGCGTGACGGACCGCCAGGAGCTCGACACCTTCCTGCAGTCGGTGCGCGAGGCCAACAAGCGCGGCTGGTGGCACACCTACCGCGATGTGATGCCGGACTGGTTCGCCGCGTATCTGAGCCTGGAGCAGGCCGCGTTGCAGATCCGCGCCTACGAGAACCAGTTCGTGCACGGCCTGTTGCAGACCCGGGAGTACGCGGCCGCCCTGCTCGGCGCGGGCAACCCGCACGCCCCGGCCGAGGCCACCGAGCGCCGGGTGGCGCTGCGTATGCGCCGGCAGGAACTGCTCACCCGCGAGGCGCCGCCCAGGCTCTGGGTCGTGATGGACGAGACGGTGCTGCGCTGGCCGGTCGGCGGCGCCGGGGTCATGCGCGCCCAGATCGACCATCTCGTCGAGATCAACCGGCTGCCCAACGTCACCTTGCAGATCATGCCGTTCGCCAACGGCCCGCACCCGGCCATGCGCGCGGGTGCGTACCACCTCTTCCGGTTCCGGGCCCGCGAACTGCCCGACATCGTCTATCTCAACGGCCTGGTGGGCGCCGTCTACCTGGACAAGAGCGAGGATGTCGTGGTCTATCGCGAGGCCCTGGACCGGTTGGGCGCCCAGGCGGCGCCCGCCAGGAAGACCGAGGTCATCCTCGGTGCGATTCGCGAGGAGCTCTGACGTGCACCACCCCATACACAACGGCATCCCGTCCCGGCAACTCGGCGCGCGCGGCTGGTCCAAGCCGTGGAGCGACGACGCCGGCGGAGCCTGCGTGGAAGTGAAGAAGCTCGCCGACGGCCGGGTCGCGGTACGCCAGTCGACCGACCCCGACGGCCCGGCGCTGGTCTTCACGCCCCGCGAGATGACCAGTTTCCTGTCCGGTGTGAAGGCGGGTGACGCCGACTTCCTGATGTGAACCGTGTTCCTGGAACTTCCTTGCTATAGCTGATCGTTCAGCAACGGCCCACACCTGTACCACCCCCCCGAAGTCCCCCCGCACCCCCTCACCTCACCCGAATGGGAGACACGGCGTTGCCCGACAACGGATGGCCGGCCGACCGCATCGACACCGAGAACGCGCACTCCGCCCGGATCTACGACTACATCCTGGGCGGCAAGGACTACTACCCCGCCGACCAGGAGGCGGGCGACGCCATGTCCCGGGAGTGGCCCGCCCTCCCGATCCACATGCGCGCCAACCGCGACTGGATGAACCGCGCCGTGCGCTGGCTCGCCGAGGAAGCGGGGATGCGCCAGTTCCTGGACGTGGGGACCGGCATCCCCACCTCCCCGAACCTCCACGAGATAGCCCAGGCGGTCTCCCCCGACTCCCGGGTCGTCTATGTGGACAACGACCCCATCGTCCTCACCCTGTCCCAGGGCCTGCTCTCCAGCACGCCCGAGGGCAGGACGGCCTACATCGAGGCGGACTTCCGCGACCCGGCGGCCATCCTGGACGCCCCCGAGCTGCGTGAGACCCTCGACCTCGGCCGACCGGTGGCGCTCACGGTGATCGCCATCGTGCACTTCATGCTCGACGCGGACGACGCGGTCGGTGTCGTACGACGGCTGCTGGAACCGCTCCCCTCCGGCAGCTATCTGGCGATGTCCATCGGCACCGCCGAGTTCGCGCCCGAGGAGGTGGGCCGGGTCGCCCACGAGTACGCGGCCCGCAACATGCCGATGCGGCTGCGGACCATCGACGAGGCCCACGAGTTCTTCGAGGGCCTGGAGCTGGTCGAGCCCGGCATCGTCCAGGTGCACAAGTGGCACCCGGACGGCACCGGCGAGGAAGGCATCCGCGACGAGGACATCGCGATGTACGGAGCGGTCGCCCGCAAGCCGTGACCCCGGGTTCCGTGCCGGGGCCCGGCTCACCTTCCAGGCCCCGGCACGGTCGTCCGACGGCTACCGTGAGGGCATGAACAGCACGCGCGTCACCCGGCGGATGCAGGCACCCCCGGCCGCCGTCTACCGGGCGCTGCTCGACCCGGAGGCGGTCGCCGCCTGGCGGGCACCGGACGGCATGACCGCCCGGGTCCACGCCTTCGACGCCCGGGAGGGCGGCGAGTTCCGGGTGTCCCTCGACTACGACGACCCCGGCCGCGCCGGGAAGTCCGGCGGTCACACCGACACCTACCGAGGGCACTTCGCCCGGCTGGTCCCGGACCGCCTCGTCGTCGAGGTCATCGACTTCGAGACCGACGACGACGCCGTGCACGGCACCATGAAGATGACGACAGCCCTCACCGCGGCCGGTGGCGGCACGGACGTCGAGGTCCTGCACGAGGGCATCCCCGAAGGCGTCCGCCCCGAGGACAACGAACTGGGCACCCGGATGGCCCTCGACAACCTGGCCCGGCTCGTCGAGGGCCGGGAGTGACTCAGGCGTACGGGTCGAAGGCGATCCCGGACGGCATCGAGTAGGACAGGTTCGACTCGAAGGAGCCGTCCTTGATCTTGATGGTGGCGTCGCCGAAGTCGGCGTTCATCAGCTTGTCGCGGTAGCCCGCCGGATAGCCGTTCCAGCCCACCAGACGCGGGAAGAACCAGCCGCCGGTCACGTTCTCCGGCGGGTCGTCGTTGGAGTTGGCGAAGCGGAAGTCGTGGGTGGACAGGCCGTCCTTGTGGTACACGATCTTCGGGTGGGTGCCGTCGAACCGGATCGCCGAGGCGGCCGCCACCTGGTAGCTGCTGTGCTGGGAGACCGAGACGTACTGGACCTGGTTGTTCTGGATCCACACGATGACGTGTTCCCAGTCGTGCCGGTGGCCGATGGCCAGCGGCCCGTACGTCGCCTGGTCCTTCTCGAAGTAGCTGGCGTACATCACCGCGCACCAGCCGTTGTTGCACTTCTCGCGTGAGTAGGTGTTGGCGTTGGCCAGCTGCGCGTAGTCGTGGCAGTGGCCGTTGACGTCACCACCGAGCGCCAGACCGGGGTTGAGGGTGCCGTCGGCGCCGATCGCGGCGGTGGTGTAGCAGCCGTCGCCGTCGTAGTCGTAGGCCGGGGAGAACGTCTGCTCCAGTCCGTCCGCGTTCTGCGGGAGCAGCGTCAGGACATCGGCGTGCGCGGTGGCGGGCACGGCGACGACCAGCGCGAGCGCGCCGAGAGCGGCGGCGACGGCCTTGCGGAGCGTCCGTCTGCGGGTGGGGGACTGCAGGTCGGGCATGTCGACTCCCTGTCTCTGAAAGGCGATGCGGAGTCTGACATTCGAGCAATGGTCGAGACCACCCTCACGACTTGACTTTGACCCAAAGACAATTGCGTACGCCCGCTCCGAGTTCGGCCCGCTGGGGCTGGCCGACACCTTCCTGGAGCTGTACCCGGCGGACGGCGACGCGGCGGCGGCCCAGCAGTACAGCGCCTAAGCCCGTGACGAGGAACGCGTCTCCGCCTTCCTGTGGGCGACCCAGTTCAAGGACACCGCGGGCAACTCCGGCCCCGTCCACACCTACTTCTGGACCCGTGTCCTGCCCGGCCACGACGCCACCAACCCGGTCATCGGCACCGAGGTGACCGGCGCCTTCCAGAGCTCCGACGTCTACTACCTGCTCGGCCACCTCTACAGCACCGACCGCCCCTGGACCTCCCAGGACTACGACATCGCCGACACCACCGCCTCCTACGTCGCCCGCTTCGCCGCCACCGGCGACCCGAACGGCAGCTCCCTGACCGACCGGCCCGCCCTCGCCACCGACACCCCGCGGACGATGGAACTCGGCGCCGACTTCGGCACGGTCGCGGCGGCGGACAGCGACGCCAAGTTCACCTTCCTGAAGTCATACCTGGAGTCGCAGAGCAAGGAGTTCTGAGGACCGGGGTTCTGAGGACCGGGGTTCTGAGGACCGGGGTTCTGAGGACCGGGGTTCCGAGGGCCGGGGTGCCGGGGCCGTTCACGGCCGGGCGGCGCCGTGGCCGAGGATGCCGTGGTGGCGGCGGTGCTCGGTCGTCGGAGTGCGGTGCAGGGCGATCAGGGCCGCGTCGTCGCCCAGGCGTCCGCCCACATGCGCCAGCAGATCGCGCCGGAGGTGGTGCATCAGTGCCTCGGGAGCGGCGTCCGTCCACTGCGCGACCCGCTCCGCCAGCGGGTAGAAACGGCCCTGCGCGTCCCGCGCCTCGACGACACCGTCGGTGTAGAGCAGCAGGGTGTCGCCCGGCTCGAAGGAGAACACGTCCAGGGTGTGCTCGGTGCCGCCCGTACCGTGCACCCCCAGCGGCGGCGACGGATGCAGGCTCGGGACGGTGACCGCGTGCCCCGGGCTCAGCAGCAGGGGCGGCGGATGGCCGCAGCTGGTCATCCTGGTGACCGGGTCCTCGTCGGGGATCTCGACCAGCAGCGCGGTGACGAACCGCTCGCCCGCCTCCTCCACGGGCTCCAGGTCCGCCGCGTAGCGCTGCACGCTCTGCTCCAGGGCGGCCGCCAGGTCCGGCAGGGTGACATGTCGGTGGGCGGACTCCCGGAAGGCGCCGAGCAGTAGCGCCGCCTCCCCGATCGCCGACAGCCCCTTGCCCCGGACGTCGCCGATCAGGACGCGGACCTCGCCGTCGCGACGGGTGGCCGCGTACAGATCGCCGCCGATCTGCGCCTCGTCCTCGGCGGCCAGATACAGCGAGGCGATCCGCAGCGGGCCGATGTGCTCGGGCAGCGGCCACATCAGCACGTGCTGCGCGGCCTCGGCGACCGTGCGGACCTGGGCCAGCTGGGCGCGGCGCCGCTCGCGGACGGCGCTGTAGATCACCACGATCACCGAGAGCAGGACGAGGGTGACGATCTGCACGATGTGGTTGGCGGTGGTCAGCCCGCCGTGGAGCACGGCAATCAGCACCTGGGCGGTCACCGCGAGTGCCCCGACCAGCGCGGTCGTCCGGGGACCGGCGAAGGACGGGGTGAGCGCGGGGGCGATGACCAGGGTGGGGCCCAGATGGATGTCCTCGGGCGAGCGCAGGTCCGCCACCGTGATCACCAGGATGAGCAGCACCGGGAGCAACAGCAGCGCGTGGGACGACTGCCATGACTGCCGAAGCCCCGCCGCACTGCTCTGCCAGCTCCCCATGCCCCCAGCGTGCGCCACCCCGGATCGAGCGGCCACCCCGAACGGTCCTAGAGGTTCACGCTCCGCATCCCGGACTCGTCGTAGCGCTCGCCCGCCGCCTTCGGTATCTCGGCGACGATGCGGGCCAGGTCCTCCTTGGTCAGTTCGACGTCGACGGCGCCGGCGTTCTGCTCCAGGTAGGTACGGCGCTTGGTGCCCGGGATCGGGACGATGTCGTCGCCCTGGGCCAGCACCCAGGCGAGGGCCAGCTGGGCCGGGGTCACGTCCTTCTCAGCGGCGATCTCCTTCACCTTGTCGGCGAGCCGCAGGTTCGCCTCCAGGTTGTCGCCGGTGAAGCGGGGACCGGTGCGGCGCCAGTCGTTCGCGTCGAGGTCGTCGGGGGAGGAGAACCGGCCGGCCAGGAAGCCACGGCCCAGCGGGGAGTACGGCACGAACCCGATGCCCAGCTCACGGCAGGTCGGGATCACCTCGTCCTCCGGGTCACGCGTCCACAGCGAGTACTCGGTCTGCACGGCCGCGATCGGGTGGACCGCGTGGGCCCGCCGGATCGTCTCGGGGCTCGCCTCGCTCAGCCCGATGTGCCGCACCTTGCCCTCGGCGACCAGCTCGGCCATGGCGCCGACGGTCTCCTCGATCGGCACGTTCGGGTCGACGCGGTGCTGGTAGTAGAGGTCTATGTGGTCGGTGCCGAGACGCTGGAGCGAGCCGTGCACCGAACTGCGGACGTGCTCGGCCGAGCCGTCCTGGCGGCCGACGGTGCTCATGTCACCGGGGACGGCGTTGTCCATCCGGAAGTTGAACTTCGTGGCGATCACGTACTCGTCCCGGTGCCCCCGGATCGCCTCGCCGACCAGCGTCTCGTTGGTCAGCGGCCCGTAGAGCTGCGCGGTGTCGAGGAAGGTGATCCCGAGGTCCAGCGCGCGGTGGATGGTCCGCGCGCCCTCTTCCTGGTCCGTGGTGCCGTAGAAGGCGGACATTCCCATGCAGCCGAGGCCGATGGCGGAAACCCGCAGATCTCCCAGTTGGCGCTGTCGCATGTGACTCCCAGCCTTTCCTGCTCATTCGTTCCTGGTTCCGGTCGGCTCGGGCCCCTATTCCATGGAGCGGCGGTTTCCGGCCGTCGGCATCCCGGGGCGACCCCGGCGCCGTGGACGCTACGACTTCAAGAGCACTCGAAGTCAAATTCAAGAGCACTCGAAGTCAAACGGGCGGCGCCGCCGATCCGGTAGATGTAGACCCCAGGACCGTGATCGCCGCCCAGCCTTCCGGGGAGCCCGCATGTTGCTGCGCCAGCTCGAATACCTCGTCGCGCTGGCCCGGGAGCGCCACTTCGCCCGGGCGGCGGCCGCCTGCCATGTCTCCCAGCCCTCGCTGTCCGCCGCGATCCGGCGGCTGGAGCACGAACTCGGTGTGCCGATCGTGCGCCGGGGCCGCCGCTACGAGGGCCTGACCCCCGAGGGCGAGCTGGTGCTGGCGTGGGCGCACCGCATCCTCGCCGAGCGGGACGCGCTGCGCCAGGAGCTGTCGGCGCTGCGGGACGGCCTGACGGGCACCCTGCGTCTCGGGATCATCCCCACCGTGGTCCCCGTCGCCTCGCTGCTCACCGGCCCCTTCTGCGACCGGCATCCGCACGCCCGGGTGGCGATGGAGTCCCTGTCGTCCGCCGACATCCGGCGCGGCCTCACGGACTTCGAGCTGGACGCGGCCATGACCTACCTGGACGACGACGAGCTGCGACAGGTCCGCCGTTTCCCGCTCTACGAGGAGCGCTACGTCCTGCTCACCCCGGTCGGCGGCCCCCTCGGCGACATGGTCGCCGCCACCTGGTCCCAGGCCGCCGCCCTCCCGCTGTGCCTGCTCGGACCGCGGATGCGCAACCGACGGATCATCGACGAGTGCTTCGCCGCCGACGGCGCCGCACCGGTCCCGGCGATCGAGTCCGACAGTGTGGCCGGGCTCTACGCCCACCTCCCCGGCGGCCGTTGGTCCAGTGTGATCTCCCACGCCTGGCTGCACATGTTCGGTGTGCCGGCGGGCATGCGCGTGGTCCCCCTGGCGGGCCCGGCCCACGGTCCGCGGGTGGGCCTCGTGGTCGCCCGCAGCGAACCCCAGTCCGTGCTCGCCGAGGCCCTGGTGAAGGTCGCCCGTCAGGCGCGGCTGCGGGACGCGCTCGACAGCCTGCTGACCGCCCACCTGGACGGCCGCGACTGATAGACGCGGGCTACGACCACATAACAAAGTTCGCTTTGACCTGCGCAGTTGCCCCCGAGGATCGTGAAGGCAAGCCATCCGCAACGGAGTTGAGGAGACGCCACCATGGCCAAGGTGCTCTGCGTCCTGTACGACGACCCGACCGACGGATACCCGAAGACCTACGCCCGCGACGACATCCCCGTCATCGACCACTACCCGGGCGGCCAGACCACCCCCACCCCCGAGGCGATCGACTTCCCCCCGGGCCACCTGCTCGGCAGCGTATCCGGTGAACTCGGCCTGCGCTCCTTCCTGGAGAAGGCCGGCCACACCCTCGTCGTCACCTCCGACAAGGACGGGACGGGCTCCGTCTTCGACCGTGAGCTGGCCGACGCCGACGTCGTCATCTCGCAGCCCTTCTGGCCGGCGTACCTCACCCCGGAGCGGATCGCCGCCGCCAGGAACCTCAAGCTGGCGATCACCGCCGGCATCGGCTCCGACCACGTCGACCTCCACGCCGCGATCGCCCACGGAGTGACGGTCACCGAGGTGACGTACTCCAACAGCATCAGCGTCGCCGAACACGTGGTGATGGTGATCCTGGGGCTCGTCCGCAACTACCTGCCCTCGCACCAGGTGGTGCTCGACGGCGGCTGGAACATCGCCGACTGCGTGAGCCGTTCGTACGACCTGGAGGGTATGCACGTCGGCACGGTCGCCGCCGGCCGGATCGGTCTCGCGGTGCTGCGCCGCCTCGCGCCCTTCGACGTGCAGCTGCACTACACCGACCGCGCCCGGCTGCCCGAGTCCGTCGAGCGCGAGCTGAACCTGACGTTCCACGAGAGCGCGGCCGCCATGGTCCCGCACTGCGACGTCGTCACCGTCAACGCGCCCCTCCACCCGGAGACCGAGGGCCTGTTCGGCGACGAACTGATCGGCACGATGAAGCGCGGCGCGTATCTCATCAACACCGCGCGGGCCCGGATCGCCGACCGGGACGCCGTCGACCGGGCGCTGCGCAACGGGCAGCTGGCCGGGTACGCGGGCGACGTCTGGTTCCCGCAGCCCGCGCCCGCCGACCACCCGTGGCGCACCATGCCGCACCAGGGGATGACCCCGCACATCTCGGGCTCCAGCCTCTCCGCGCAGGCCCGCTACGCGGCCGGCACCCGGGAGATCCTGGAGTCCTGGCTCGCCGGCCGGCCGATCCGCGACGAGTACCTGATCGTCGACGGCGGCGGGCTGGCCGGCACGGGAGCCAAGTCGTACTCCGTCAGGACCAGTTAGGAGCCGAGCCGGACCGGCAGCTCGAAGAGGTCGTTCTGGGTGACCACCGGCTTGTTGCGCAGCTCCGACGCCGGAACCGCGAGGTCCAGGCCGGGGAAGCGGTCGTAGAGGGCGGGCAGCGCGACGCCCGCCTCCAGCCGGGACAGGGCCGCGCCGGGGCAGACATGCGGGCCGTGCCCGAAGGAGATGTGCCGGTTCTTCGCCTCCCGGGTGATGTCGAACTCCCCGGCACTCGGCCCGTGCGCCTGCTCGTCGCGGCCGATCGCGGCGTACGACACGATCAGCGCGTCGCCCGCCGGGATCACCCTGTCGCCGACCGGCACGTCCTCGGTGGCGAAGCGGATCAGCACATGCGAGGTGGGGGTGGACCAGCGCAGGGTCTCCTCGACCACCGCCGACCAGTCCACCTCGCCCGAGAGCACCTTGGCGCGCTGGCCGGGGTGGGCGGAGAGGTTGACCACGGCGTTGACGATCAGGGAGATCGTCGTCTCGTGCCCCGCCGCCACCATCAGCTGCAGGGTGGAGACGATCTCCTCGTCCGTGAGGTGGTCGCCGTCCTCGGAGGCCAGGATCAGCGCGCTGGTCAGGTCGTCGCCGGGCTCGGCCCGCTTGGCGGCGACCGTCTCCGCCATGATTTGCGCCAGCTCCGTGAGGGTCGCGACGACCTCCGCGGGCGGGGTCTGGGTGGAGAAGAACTTCTCGAACAGCACCTTCAGACGGGGGAGCTTGGCCTCGTCGATGCCCATCAGGTCGGCGACCACGTACATGGGCAGCGGATAGGCGAAGGCTGCTTTGAGGTCGACGGTCTCCTGGTCCGCCGGGAGCGCGTCCAGGAGATCCTGGGTGAGCTTCTCGATCCGCTCCCGCATCTGCTCCACCCGGCGTGGGGTGAGCGCCTGCGCGACCAGCGCGCGCATCCGGCGGTGGTCGGCGCCGTCCACGGTCAGCATCGAACGGCCCGGGTTGGCGAGCCCGATCAGCGGCCAGTCCGGCGGGATCTCCCCGCGCTGCCAGGCACCCCATACATTGATGTCCTTGACCAGACGCGGGTCGGTGAGCAGCGCCTTGGCCTCGGCATGACGGGTGACCGCCCAGACGGGCACCCCGCCGGGCAGTTCCACGGCGGCGAGCGGACCGGCGGCGCGCAGCCGCGCGCTCTCACCGTCCAGGTCGGTGACGAAGGGGTCGAGGGCGATCCGGGCGTGTTCGGTACCGGTCGTCATCGTGACATGCCTCCCAGGGCAGGGTCGGAGTACTGCGCCAATCGGTGCTGCGCCTGACCGTCGGTGTGGATTACAGGGTGGGTACGGGCGTGAACCGGACGGGAAGCTCGGTCAGCCCCCGCAGCCAGGGCGAGGGCCGGCGGGTGAGGGACTCGGCGGGCACGGCCAGGTCGATGTCCGGCAGCCGGTCGAGGACGACCTCGATACCGGTCCGGGCGATCACCTCGGCGACCTCCTGCGCCGGGAACGGGCAACGGTGATCGCCGTGCCCGAAGGAGAAGTGCGCGTTGTTGCCGCCGGTCAGCGCGGAGGCGTCGGTGCGCACCTGCGGATCGGAGTTGGCACCCTGCAGCCCGAGCAGCAGCAGGTCACCGGCGTGGATGCGGCGGCCGCCCAGCTGGGTGTCGCGGGACGCCCAGCGGCCGGCCACGTTCTGGGTGGGGGTGTCCTCCCACAGCACTTCGTTCATCGCCTCGGCGACGCTGTTGCGGCCGCCGAACAGGGAGGCCGCGAACCGGTCGTCGGTGAGCATCAGGCGCAGCGAGTTGCCGATCCAGTCCGCGGTCGGCTGGTGCCCGGCCGCCATCATCACCATCAGGTCCTGGGCGATCTCCTCCTCGCTGAACCCGCTCTTGTCCTGGAGCATCCGCGACACCACGTCGTCGGCCGGGTCCGCCTTCCGGTCGGCCAGCAACTGCGCCATGGAAGTGGCCAGATGGGTCTGCCCGGCGATCGCCCGCTCACGCCCGTCGATCATGTCGTTGAGCGCGGTGACCAGGCCGGGGCCCTCCTCGTCGGAGAAGCCGTACAGCTGCGCGAGCACCCGTACCGGCAGCAGCATCGCGTACTGGCCGACCAGGTCCGCCTCGCCGCTGGTGCACAGCCCGTCGATCAGCTCGTCCGCGAACCGCTCGGCGTGACCCCGCAGTTCGAAGGGGTCGACGGCCTCCAGCGCGTCGCTGATCATCCCGGCGCGCTCGCGGTGCCGCTCGCCGACGGTGTAGAGGATCGACGGCTGCTTGCGGCCGATCATCGGCAGCAGCGGCCAGTCGGCGGGGATGATGTCCCACTGGTTCCACAGGTCGGAGTCCCGGCTGAACAGCACCGGATCACCGGTCACCTGGTGCAGCTCGCGGTAGCCGAGCACCAGCCAGGCCGGCACGTCCCCGTCGAGCATGACGGGGACCACGGCGCCGTGCTCGCGCCGCATCTCCCGGTACAGACGCGCGGGTTCGGTCTGGAACCGGGGGCCGCTGAGCGGCACGGCTTCGGGGGTCACACGAACTCCTGTCGGGGCAGGTCCGCCGGTGCCGAGGGGCCGGCGTACCGGTTCTTGACGTGCTGGACCAGCGTGATCAGCACCTGCTTGCCGGACTCCCGGGACCGGGCGTCGCAGTTGACCAGCGGGATGTGCGGGTCCAGGTCCAGCGCGTGCCGGACGTCCTCGGGTGTGTGCACGGGCCCGCCGAAGTCGTTGCAGGCGACGACGAACGGGGTGCCGTGCTTCTCCAGCCGGTCGATGGCGTACCAGGAGTCGTCGATCCGCCGGGTGTCGACCAGCACGACCGCCCCGAGGGTGCCGGAGAACAGCCGGTCCCACAGGAACCAGAACCGCTCCTGGCCCGGCGCCCCGAACAGGTACAGCACATTGCGGGCGTCCAGCGTGATCCGGCCGAAGTCGAAGGCGACGGTGGTGGCGGACTTGCCGCGCACCTCGCGGATGTCGTCGATCTCCTCGCCGGCCTGGGTCATCGTCTCCTCGGTGTTGAGGGGACGTATCTCGCTGACGGAACGGACCAGGGTGGTCTTGCCGACGCCGAAGCCGCCCACGACCACGATCTTGAAACCGTTGTCGGCGGAGGCACCCAACGGGGTGCGCGCGTCAGAGGTTGCGGAGTCCAACGAGCACCTGCTCCAGGATGTCGGGGTCGGTGATGGCCGGCCGGTGGGGATGGCGGGCGCTGACCCGGCCGGCCGCCTGCAGGTCGCACAGCAGGACCTTGGTGATGCTCACGGGCAGCTTCAGCTCCGCGGCGATCTCCACCACCGCGGTCGGGAACTCGGCAAGCCGCAGGATCGCCGCGTACTCCGACTGCATGCCGGGGGCCGGCTCCGACTCGGCGACGACCAGTGTGACCAGGTCGAAGGGGCTGTCGGGTCCGGTGCTGCTGCGGCCGCCGGTGATGGTGTACAGGCGGTCGGGAGCGTCGTCCCTGCCGGGCCTGCTCATGACGTGCGGGGCTGCGCGGTCAGGTGTTCGCCGAGCTGCTCGACCAGTTCGCTCATGTTGTGCCCGACCAGCCCCGGGTCCGCGTCCTCGCTGGTCACCACGGCCAGATGAGCGCCCTCGCCGGCCTCCACGATGAACAGCACGCCCCCGTAGAACTCGGTCATCGCCGACCGCACGCCACCGCTGCCGTCGCCGAACTCGACGGACGCTCCGTGCGACAGCGACTGGATGCCGGCGGCGATCGCCGCGAGCTGGTCGGCCTGGTCGACGGAGAGCTCCGGAGTACGGCAGAGCTTCAGCCCGTCGCGGGAGAGCACCAGGGCGTGCCGCGCGCCGGGGGTGCGCTCCAGGAGGCCCTCGATGAGCCAGGTGAGCTTGTCGTCGGCGGTGGTCCTGCCGGTCATGGAGTGGTGTCGCCTTCCGGGTGCGCGTGTGGGTGGGACGTGGGATCGGGGCCGGACTCCGGGTGGGGCGCGGGGGCCGGGTCGTGCGCCGGAGTGGGGGTGTACGGGGCCGTGGCGGCGTCCGCCGCGCCCGGGACCTCGACGGAGTCCGGCGCGCGAAAGGCCTCGGCGGGGTGGTCGGGTGCTCCGCGGACCTCGGCGGAGTCGGTTGCGGCCGGGCGGACGGCCTGCCGGAAGCTGTTGAAGCGGGAGGCGCGGAGCCGGGCGTCCTCGGCGGCCGGCGCCGGCCGCGGCTCGGCCGGCTGGGGCGCCGACCGGCGCTCGGCCTCGGCGAGGGTCCGGCCGCGGCGCCGCCTGGGCAGGCCGGTGGATCCGTCCTCGTCCTCGTCGGGCTCCGCGGACTCGTGGACGGGTGTCGGATCCGGCGCGGCAGGCACCGGTTCGGGAGACTCCGGCTGCTTCGGCAGCGCGGGTTCGCCGGCGACCGGGCGGGTCAGCAGGTCCTGCGGGACCAGCATCAGCACCCCGGTGCCACCGCGGGCCGACGGCCGGAACGACACCTTCAGACCGTGCTTGCCGGCCAGCCGGCCGACCACCGCGAGGCCGAGCCGGGTGCCGGTGAGACCGCCCAGCCCGAAGGTGTCACCCGCGACCGCCCGCTCGGCGCGGCGCAGCTGGACATCGCCCATCACCAGCCCGCTGTCCTCCACGGACACGATGACCCCGGCCGGCACCTCCTCCACATAGACGTGGACCTCGGCCGTCGGGGGCGAGAAGTTGGCCGCGTTGTCGAGGAGTTCGGCGAGCGCATGCATGACACCCTCGGCCGCGTGGCCGGTGACGGCCGTCTCGCTCACCGAGTGCACCCGCACCCGGCGGTAGCCGCTGATGCGTCCCATCGCACCGCGCAGGATGGACTCCATGCTGATCGGACGCGCCCAGCGGCGGCCCGAACGCGACCCGGTCAGTACGGCGATGGAGTCGGCGATCCGGCCCGCCTGGGCCGTGCGGTGGTCGAGGTGCAGCAGGTCGGCGAGCACGTCCTCGTCGGTGTGCCGCTCCTCCATGGCCCGCAGGTCGGCGAGGGTGGCGGTGGCCAGGGCCTGCATCCGGCCGGCCGCGTTGCCTGCCGCGGCGATCGCCGCGGCCCGCTCCCGGGAGGCCTGTTCCAGCTCGGCGGCGAGCCGGGCGTTCTCCTGCCGGTACCGGTCCAGCTCCTGACTGCTGCCCTCCTGGATCCGCGCCCGCTCCTGCTCCAAGGAGGCCGAGAACTCGCTGCGCTGCTGGGCCAGTTCGTCGATCAGCCGCTGGTGCTCCTGGCGCGCCTCCTCGGTCGTGCGGGCCTGCTGCTGGAGCAGCCGGCCGATGTCCTGGCTCACCGTCTCCAGCCGGCGCCGGGCGCGCCGGGCGGCCCGCGCCGAGTGGACGGCCCAGGTCACCGCCGCGCACAGCACCAGGGCGGCCGCACTGGCCCCCAGGGCGAGGGGCGTGCGGACCGAGGCCGGCGCGGCGGTCACCGCGGCGACGACCACGAGGGCCGACACCACCGCGGTCAGCGCGAGGGTCGGAACGAGCGTACGAAGGGCAGGTCGATCGCCGGGGTGCGTGGGCGCGGTCATCGGTCCGGTCTGGTCCTCGGAGCGGGTAGGGATGTTGTTCCGGTGAAGGAGAAGTGACGCTCGGTGCTGAACTGGCCGTCACTATACGAGAGTTCGTGATCGAAACAGAACAGTTCCGCTCTCCTTGCAGGAAAGCGCTGCCACGGCAGGCGACTTGCTGTGTCCCGACTGCGAACGAACTCACGAATCGCCTCGTGTGAGCGCGTCCGCCACCACGGCGGTCGCCTCCTTCACCAGCGCCGAGTCGGCCTGGGCGGCGGCGTCGGTGTGGGTGGAGAGGACGGCGACGACGACCGGGGCACGGCCCGGGGGCCAGGCGATCGCGACATCGTTGGCGGTGCCATAGGCGCCCGTTCCGGTTTTGTCGCCGACGGTCCAGTCCGCGGGGAGCCCCGCACGGATCCGCTCCCCTCCGGTGGTGTTGGCGAGCAGCCAGCCGGTGAGCCGCCGCCGGTCCGCGCCGTCCAGGGCACCCCCGACGACCAGCCGCGCATAGCTGGTGCCGATGGCCAGGGGAGAGGTGGTGTCCGTGACCCGGCCGGGCTCCGCGGAGTTGAGCTCCGGCTCCCACCGGTCGAGCCGCGTCACCCGGTCCCCGATCGAACGGCACAGCCGCGTGACCGCCACCGGCCCGCCCAGTTGCTCCAGCAACAGGTTCGCCGCAGTGTTGTCGCTGTACGAGATCGCCGCTCCGCACAACTCCGCCACCGTCATTCCGGCGGCGAGATTCTCGGGTTTGCCCGTGATCGGCGCGCCGCCCGACTTCTGGACATCGCTCTCGTCGTAGTGGACGACCTGACTCAGCACGTCCTCGTCCAGGTCCCGCAGCACGGCGGAGACCGCGAGCGTCTTGAACACTGAGCACATCGGGAAGAGTTCGCCGGGGCGGTGGCGGACCCGGGCCCCCGAGCCGGTGTCCCAGGCGAACACCCCCAGCCGGGCCCGGTGCTCGCGCTCCAGTGCCCGGAATCTGCTCGCGGTGTCCGGAGTCGTGCGGGCGGGCAGTGCGGTTCCCAGGGCCGCGGTCAGCACAGTTCGCCGCGACGGCTGCTGCATTACCACTCCTTTACCGAGGTTTCGATGAGGGGGACGCGATCACTCCCCTGGAGGTTGCGTCGTGGGCGGGTGATAAACCCGACGCCGGTATCCAACCGGCAGTAGCTCCCGCATCGTCGCAAATGATCCGAACGTCTCTACGATGCGCGTGGAACGGCCGGGGAGCGGAGAGCCTCTTGGGGGGCGCAGGCCCGACGGCAGGGGGCCGGTATCGAGGGGGCGATGCCTTTCATGACGGGGAACGGAAGCTGGGGGACGGCGGCCGCGCGTGCGGCCCGGTTCGTGCGGCGCACGCTGCGCGACGAATGGCACAGCATCGTGGTTGAGCCGGTACGGCAGCTCGTACGGCGTGGTCTCTCCGGGATCGTGCTGGCGTTCGTGGCCGCGTTCGGTGTCATCTTCTTCCACGACATCGCCCAGCACCCCTTCGGCAGAAGGCTGGTATGGCACCTGGGCGGTGTCACCGCCGACCTTCCCCTGTGGCGGTCCCTGCTGCGCACCCCGATCTCGCTCTACGTCCCCGCGCTCGACCTCCCCGTCTGGGCCGGCATCACCCAGCTTTTCCTCGCCTTCGCCCTCGCCGAACTCAGCCTGGGCCGCGCCCGGACCCTCGCCGTCGCGTACCTCACCACCCTGGCCGGCACCATGACCGCCCGTGTGATGGTCGCGCTGGGCCCCGGGTGGTGGGGCTTCGGCCTGCCCCCGGAGGCCGGCCGGATCCTCGACACGGGGCCGTCCGCCGCAGTGGTGGGCCTGTTCACCTATCTGGCCGTGGTCCGCCGTGCGCCCGTCGTCTTCGCGCTGACCGGCGGCTCGATGGTGTGGGAGTCCATCGCCGTACCGAACCTCGCCGGCCGCGAGCACCTGATCGCCGTGGCCGCGGCGATCGTCCTCGGCCTGCTGCGCGGCCGCCGGCTCCGGGTCCCGGCCCGGCTCGCCGATCGCCTCGGCACCCGTCCGGCCCCGCCCCGGCCCGACCCGCCCGTCCACCGGCCCGACCCGCCCGTGTCCCATCCGGGCCACCGCACCAGCCCGTACCGTCGCTCCGGGTCCCCTGAGACTCCCCAACCCTCTCGGCTTCCCCGAAACCCCATAAGTCACGCGGCCGACCCGCCGAACTGCTCAACGACGTCAATGTGATGGTTTTCGCACTTCAGCCGGTCCGGGCAACCCCTAATGTTGCGCGGGCTACGGCAGGGCGCGGCTGACACCATGGTGTTTGTCGCCGGCAGGCTGAAGGGATCCAGGGATGTTCCGCAAGGTGCTGGTCGCCAACCGTGGAGAGATCGCCATCCGCGCATTCCGCGCGGGCTATGAACTGGGCGCGCGTACGGTCGCCGTGTTCCCTCATGAGGACCGCAACTCGCTGCACAGGCTGAAGGCCGACGAGGCCTACGAGATCGGGGAACCCGGCCATCCGGTACGGGCCTATCTCTCCGTCGAGGAGATCGTGGGCGCCGCCCGCCGGGCCGGGGCCGACGCCGTCTACCCGGGCTACGGCTTCCTCTCCGAGAACCCGGAACTAGCCCGCGCCTGCGAGGAGGCGGGCATCACGTTCGTCGGGCCGAGCGCCCAGACGCTGGAGTTGACCGGCAACAAGGCCCGCGCGGTCGCCGCCGCCCGCGCTGCCGGAGTACCGGTGCTCAGCTCCTCCCAGCCCTCCAACGACATCGACGAACTGGTCTGTGCCGCCGACGAGATCGGCTTCCCGGTGTTCGTGAAGGCCGTCGCCGGCGGCGGTGGCCGCGGAATGCGCCGGGTCGAGGACCCGGCCGCGCTGCGCGAGTCCATCGAACAGGCCTCCCGGGAGGCGGCCTCCGCGTTCGGCGACCCGACCGTCTTCCTGGAGAAGGCCGTCGTCGACCCGCGCCACATCGAGGTGCAGATCCTCGCCGACGGCGAGGGCAACGTCATTCACCTCTTCGAGCGCGACTGCTCGCTCCAGCGCCGCCACCAGAAGGTCATCGAGCTGGCCCCGGCGCCCAACCTCGACCCGGAGTTGCGCGACCGCATCTGCGCCGACGCCGTCCGCTTCGCCCGCGAGATCGGCTACCGCAACGCCGGCACCGTGGAGTTCCTCCTCGACCGCGCGGGCAACCACGTCTTCATCGAGATGAACCCCCGCATCCAGGTCGAGCACACGGTCACCGAGGAGGTCACCGACGTCGACCTGGTCCAGGCCCAGATGCGTATCGCCTCCGGCGAGACCCTGGCCGACCTCGGCCTGTCGCAGGACACCGTGAAGCTGCGCGGCGCCGCCCTCCAGTGCCGAATCACCACCGAGGACCCGGCCAACGGCTTCCGCCCCGACACCGGCCGTATCAGCGCCTACCGCTCTCCGGGCGGCTCCGGCATCCGGCTGGACGGCGGCACCACCCACGCGGGTACGGAGATCAGCGCGCACTTCGACTCGATGCTGGTGAAGCTCACCTGCCGGGGCCGGGACTTCAAGGCCGCCATCGGACGTGCCCGGCGTGCCGTCGCCGAGTTCCGCATCCGCGGTGTGGCCACCAACATCCCCTTCCTCCAGGCGGTCCTGGACGACCCGGACTTCCAGGCCGGGCGGATCACCACCTCGTTCATCGAGCAGCGCCCGCACCTGCTCACCGCCCGCTCCTCCGCCGACCGCGGCACCAAGCTGCTCACCTATCTGGCCGACGTCACCGTCAACAAGCCGCACGGCGAGCGCCCCCACCTGATCGAGTCGACCACCAAGCTGCCCCCGCTGCCGGCCGGAGAGCCGCCCGCGGGCTCCCGCCAGCGCCTGGTCGAGCTCGGCCCGGAGGGCTTCGCCCGCCGGCTGCGCGAGTCGCCGACCATCGGCATCACCGACACCACCTTCCGCGACGCCCACCAGTCCCTGCTCGCCACCCGGGTGCGCACGAGGGACCTCCTCGCCGTCGCCCCGGTCGTCGCCCGCACCCTGCCCGAACTGCTCTCCCTGGAGTGCTGGGGCGGCGCCACCTACGACGTCGCGCTGCGCTTCCTCGCCGAGGACCCCTGGGAGCGCCTGGCCGCCCTGCGCGAGGCCGTCCCCAACATCTGCCTCCAGATGCTGCTGCGCGGCCGCAACACCGTGGGCTACACCCCGTACCCGACCGAGGTGACCGACGCCTTCGTCCAGGAGGCCGCCGCCACCGGCATCGACATCTTCCGCATCTTCGACGCCCTCAACGACGTCGGCCAGATGCGCCCCGCCATCGAGGCCGTACGGGAGACGGGCACCGCGATCGCCGAGGTCGCCCTCTGCTACACGGCAGACCTGTCCAACCCGGACGAGCGGCTCTACACCCTCGACTACTACCTGCGGCTCGCCGAGCAGATCGTCGAGGCCGGTGCGCACATCCTCGCCGTCAAGGACATGGCGGGTCTGCTGCGCGCCCCGGCCGCCGCGAAGCTCGTCTCGGCACTGCGCCGGGAGTTCGGCCTGCCCGTCCACCTGCACACCCACGACACGGCGGGCGGCCAGCTGGCCACCTACCTGGCCGCGATCCAGGCGGGCGCGGACGCGGTGGACGGCGCGGTGGCCTCCATGGCCGGTACCACCTCGCAGCCCTCCCTGTCGGCGATCGTGGCCGCGACCGACTACTCGGAGCGTCCCACGGGGCTCGACCTGCGGTCGATCGAGGACCTGGAGCCGTACTGGGAGAGCGTCCGCAAGGTCTACGCCCCCTTCGAGGCGGGCCTCGCCTCCCCGACCGGCCGCGTCTACCACCACGAGATCCCCGGTGGCCAGCTCTCCAACCTGCGCACCCAGGCCGTCGCACTCGGCCTCGGCGACCGCTTCGAGGACATCGAGGCGATGTACGAGGCCGCCGACCGTATCCTCGGCCGGCTGGTGAAGGTCACCCCGTCCTCGAAGGTGGTCGGCGACCTCGCCCTGCACCTGGTCGGCGCCGGGGTGAGCCCGGAGGACTTCGAGGCCACGCCCGACAGGTTCGACATCCCCGACTCGGTCATCGGCTTCCTGCGCGGCGAGCTGGGCACCCCGCCCGGCGGCTGGCCCGAGCCGTTCCGCACCAAGGCCCTCCAGGGCCGCGGCGCCGCCAAGCCGGTACCGGAGCTGAGCACCGAGGACCGCGAGGGCCTCGCCAAGGACCGCCGCGCGACCCTGAACCGGCTGCTGTTCCCGGCCCCGACCCGCGAGTTCGAGACCCACCGCCAGACCTACGGCGACACCAGCGTCCTCGACAGCAAGGACTTCTTCTACGGCCTGCGCCCGGCCAAGGAGTACGCAGTCGACCTGGAGCCCGGCGTCCGGCTGCTCATCGAACTCCAGGCCATCGGCGAGGCCGACGAGCGCGGTATGCGCACGGTGATGTCCACCCTCAACGGCCAGCTGCGGCCCATCCAGATCCGCGACCGGGCGGCCGCCTCCGACATCCCGGCCACCGAGAAGGCCGACCGCGCCAACCCCGGCCATGTCGCGGCCCCCTTCGCGGGAGTCGTCACCCTCGCCGTGAACGAGGGTGCGGAGGTCGAGGCGGGCGCCACGGTCGCCACGATCGAGGCCATGAAGATGGAGGCCACCATCACCGCCCCGAAGGCCGGCCGGATCTCCCGGATCGCCATCAACCGCATCCAGCAGGTGGAGGGCGGCGACCTGCTGGTCGAGATCGCCTGAGCCTGGGCCGGGGTGAGGGGAGGGCCGGTCCGTGCCGGCCCTCCCCTCCTCGGCTACGAGCGGGCGAAGTGCGCGCGCAGATGCGCCTTCAGCAGGTTCGGGTCGCGCTGGGTGGAGTAGGCGCCGCCCGCCACGAACACATCGCGGCCGTTCACGGCCAGCGAGGTCGGGTTGGACAGGCCGTCCTGCACGGTGAGGACAGTGGCGCGGGCGCCGTCCGGGTGGACCAGGACGACCTCGTTGGACGGGTTCAGCGCGGCGAGCACGACGTCCGAGTGCCCGGGGAAGACGAAGTCGTCGACGCCGGTGAGGCCGGTCGCCCGCGTCTCGATCGTCCCTGCCGAGCCGTCGGCGCCGACCGGGATGCGCAGCAGTGTCCCGCGGTCGCTGTTGGTCACCCAGACCGCGTCCTGGTGCACCTTGATCCCGTTGGCGCCGAAGCCGGTAGCCGGGGCCGGCAGCCCCCTGAGCGTCGTGCCCGTGGCCCAGGCCGTCGGCGTGCCGCCGGTCTGCGGGATGCGCCACACCGTGCCCAGTACCGAGTCGGCGGCGTAGAGCACGCCGTGCCGCTCGTCGAGGGCGAGCCCGTTGGGCAGGCCGCCCGGGGGCAGCTGGGCGATCTGCTCGGGTGTGCCGCCGCCCGCCGGGATGCGCCAGACGCCGGTCTTGCCGGTGCCGGTGGCGTAGTTGACATACAGCGTGCCGTCGTGGGCGCGGGCCAGGCCCAGCGTGACGGCGCCGTCCATCAGGGACGTGCGGGCGTTGTTCTCGGCGGGCAGGGTCGCGAGCACCCGGACCCGGCGCTCCCGGGTGACCTTGGCGACCTGCCGGGCGAACGCGAAGGTCACGTCGACCGAGCCGCCCCGCTCGGTGACGAGGTTCTCGGGCGTCTGCCCGTTGGCCAGATCGAAGTGCGCGATGACGTGGGCGTTCGAGACGACCGGCTCGTCGCTCGCGGCCGGAGCCGCCGCGAGCAGGCCGATCATGACCGCGGCCGGGACGACGGCGGCCGGGCGGAGAAATCGGGGCATGTGACCTCTTTCGACGGGAGCGCAAGGCTCCGGCGTACCGGTCACACAAACATGACGGTTGGTCGGCCCCGGCCCGTGTCAGCCCCGGCCGGGACGTCGCCCGCCCGGCGCACGGCGTGGCCCCGCTTGCCGCGCAGCCGGGTGACGGTCCCGCTCAGTTCCACAGCGGGTAGTTCATGACCTGCGTGTATCCCTCCGGCTTGGCGCCGGCGTAGATCAGGCTCATCCGCGTGAACTGCTGCACGTTCGGATGCTTGGTCCAGGCGGTCGGGCGGTCGAGCCGTACGGTCACCTTGTACTCGCGGAAGGTGCCGGCGGCGCAGTACGGCTTGCAGTCGTTCACCGCGTTCACGCCCTGGGCCACCGCCGTGCTGTCGTTCCACTGGGTCCAGTGCATGCCGGTGAGGACGCTGTTGCCGTCGCCGCAGGCCAGGATGAAGTCGGTCGGCCGGAACCGCTGGTGCCAGAGGCAGTCGACGAGCACGGGGTGCTGGGTCGCCCGCGGCGCGGCCGGTGTCGGCGGGGTCGCGGAGGCTGTCGTCATGGCCGCCGTGAGCAGCAGGGCCGCCCCGAGTCCGATCGCCGTTCCCACCACTGGTCTGCGCATGGTCGCTCCCACCAGTTCCGCCGTGCATCTTTCTCTTCGACGCTACGACCGTCCGGGGAGATGTACCACTTGCGCCGGGTTCGCGAGCCCGTTGTCGTCGTGGCCGTCGTAGTCGGCGGTGGTGCGGGAGAAGACCTGGGTGAGCAGGCCGATGACCAGGAAGACCCAGATGAGGACCTTCGCGCCGGTGTCCAGGAGCAGCGGCCGGGTCGCGGAGCGGGCCTTCTCCGCCTTGGCGGCCGGCTGGTCGCCGAACAGCCCCTTCGGGTAGACGGGCGTCAGCATGCTGGTGTAGGCGCCGAACCGCATCCGGTAGCGGGCGACCGCGGCCGTCGCCCCGAAGACCGGCCCGGGTAGCCGCCCCAGCACGATCGCGATGATCCAGAAGATCCAGCCGATCGCGAACCAGCCGGCCGCCGCGAAGTTCACGATGATCGCGGCCGGGATCATCAGGATCAGCCGGAACAGCACCGCGAACCGGTTCAGGGTGGTGGGCCGCAGCTCGATCTGCACCGGGTGGTCCGGCGCGGTCAGGGCGAACGGCGGGTAGCGGTCCACCAGAAGCATGGAGCTGGCCGCGACCCGTGTCTCGTACGCCAGGTACATGCCGAGGAACGAGGCGATCGCGTCGGGCAGCCGGCCCAGGACGAGCGCCGCGAACCAGCCGGCCACCGTCACGAGGAACGCGGCGATGCCCAACAGGCAGACCACGATGTACTGCGGGATCAGCAGCAGCCAGCGCAGCAGCACCGTCCAGCGGCGCTGCGGCCCGGGTGCCGGGATGTCCAGGGCCGGCCGCCACTCGGCGCCGTCCGTCGTGACGGGAGGACGTGGTCCCCAGCTCTGACTCATCGGTCCTCCCGTCGTCCGGCCGCGGTGCGGACGGCATCACCATCGTGCGGCGGAACCCCGGCCCCCGCCAGGCCCGTGCGGCCGAACTCAGCCGTGTTTGACGGTCAGACCGTAGAACGCGACCCGGGCGCCGTTGGTCGTGCTGTCGGAGGACGACTGGTTGTACGAGCCCGCCTTGAAGTACTGCTTGTACGGATTGAAGGAGGACGGAATGGCGTAGTGGGTCGTAGTGCCGTTGACGGTCAGGTCGATGGTGTTCCCGCCGGAGACGGCGATGGTGTAGGTCCAGGTCTTGCCGATCGACACATGGCCCACGCTGTGCGTGGTCTGGCCGCCGGACGGGGAGTTCTCGGTGCCGAGGACGATGTCGCCGTTGGAGTGGTAGTACAGCTCCAGCAGCGGCTTGGTGGAGGAGCCGCCGGTGCCGAGGTGGATCTGGCCCACGCACACGTTCTTGGTCACCGAGACCACCCGCAGGGTCGCGCTCATCCTGTGGTTGCCGCTCAGCGACCAGTTGGCGGCGCTGCCGTCGCGGTTCATCTCGCGCAGTTCGGAGCGGGCGTAGTTGGAGTTCGGGGTCGTGACGCCCTTCTCGGGCGCCCAGAAGGTCATCGCGCCGTCGCGGGTGTCGGTGTAGAAGTACGCGTCCTGGTAGCCGCCCGCACCCTGCAGCCGGGAGGAGGGGATGGTGGTCGGTGAGCCGGGGGAGCCGACCGGCTCCTGGAGCTGCCATATGGACAGGTCGAAGTTGCCGCCGGGCGCGACGTTCGGGTCCGCAGCGCCCGCGCTGCCGCCGGTGAGCACGGTGAGGGCGAGGGCGAGGCCCGCGGCGGCCGGAGCCACGAGCAGCCGGGAACGGTTCATGTGGGGGTCCTTCCGGGAGAGGGCTGCGTCCAGAGATCAGAAGTCGTTCATACCTGTGAACCCTGGACGCATCCATAACCGTCGATGACCCGTGAAGCTAAAGGTCCGAACCAACTCCGTCAAGGGTTTCAGCAGGCGCCCTCGTCCTGCCAGGGACCCCACTCCGAGGCGCCGGGCACCTCGTTCTGGGTCCACCACTTGGCCTTCCAGTTGTGGCTGTTGTACGAGACCTCGTTGCCGACCGTGTACACCGCCGTCGAGCTCCACGCGGTCTTGCAGGAGGTGGGCGTCGGGGTCGGGGTCGGGGTGGGCGGGGGAGTGGGAGTAGTGGTCGGCGGGGTCACCCCGGCGAACTTCACCGAGTACTTGGCGAAGTCCCAGTCGCTCTGCGCCACGCTGGAGCAGGTCCCGGACGTGGTGCCGTTGTTGTCGACCGGAGTGCACTGACGGTCGCGGTTCAGGGACCAGAACGTGAAGCGGTCCATGTTGTGGCTCGTGGCGTAGTCGAGCACCGTCTGGAAGTCGGCCTGGGTGAAGTACTCGCCGGTGTCGCTGCGGCCGTTCATCCCGGAGAAGCCCTCGTGGGCATAGGCGGTCGCCTGGTCCCAGCCGAAGGTGGACTGCAGGATCGCGTTGAAGTTGGTGAGCGCGCTGGTCTGCGAGGCCGCCCC
The DNA here is from genome assembly GCF_040303265.1 of Streptomyces sp. NPDC096040. Classification (NCBI taxonomy): domain Bacteria; kingdom Bacillati; phylum Actinomycetota; class Actinomycetes; order Kitasatosporales; family Streptomycetaceae; genus Streptomyces; species Streptomyces sp. NPDC096040. The sequence goes on along the minus strand of NZ_JBEOTA010000002.1, from coordinate 171,816 downwards.
GCTGAAGCCGCCGTCGAACGGCATGATGGAGAAGTTGTTCGGCGTGAACCCCTGGGACTTCGCCTCCAGCAGCATCTGCTTGCCGAACCAGCCGGTCCCGTCCGCCGTACCGGCCGTGGTGACCGAGACGTACAGGCCCGGGTTGTTCTGCTGGAGGATCTTCGCGGCGCCGATCTCGTTCTTGATCGCCGCGGTGTTCTCGTACTCCGGCTCCTCCAGGTCGAAGTCGATCGCGTGCAGCCCGTACTTCGTGATCACCTGCTGGTAGGCCGCCGCGGTGGAGGCGGCGTCCGCGCAGGTCTGCCCCAGCTTGGTGCCGCCGTAGCCGCCTATCGAGACGGAGACGTCGCCGCCCTTCGCGCGGATGGTGTTGATGGCCGACTGGACTGCGGTGTCCGAGGAGACCGCCGCCGTACCGCCCCAGGTGGGGGAGCAGCCGCCTCCGTTGGGGGCCAGGACGAACGCCAGCTGGAAGGCCTTGAGGCCAGTGGCGTCCATGATGGCGGACGCGTTCGGCGGGTTGTTGTCCAGCGGCATCAGATAGGGAGCGGCCGCGTACCACCGGTTGCTGAGCGCGGTGGTCGCGCCCGAGGCGTCGCTCGCGATGAGCGCGGTCGTGCCGGCGGCGGCGAGGGTGACGGCGGCCGCCGCGCCCAGACATGCGCGAAGGGTTCTCACTGGTGCCTCCAGGGGGGCGGGGAGGTGGGGGTGGTGCCCCAGCTTCCAGAGGTGTCGCGAGCACGTCAATAGATTGGACTGGACCAAAGCGCACTTTGGACTAGACCATACGGGTTCTTTACCCGGAGCGCCCGAGGAGTGTCGGCCGCCCGAACCGCACCTTCACACCGGGGGACCAGAGCACGCTGACCGGCGGCCCGGCAGGTGCGGGCAGGCCCGCCGCCTCCACCAACTCGTCATCAAGATCCAGGAGTTCGGCCCGGTGGAGCGGCCATGGCGCATGCTCGTTCGGCAGGTGTGCGGTGCGCCCGTGCCAGGTGACGTGCAGCCCCCAGCGCGCGGTCAGGAAGTGCTCCAGCGGCGACGGCGCGGTGATCGGCGGACCGATCCGTACGACCGCCCGGCTGCCGGCGGCCGGGCTTCGCCGCCGGCAGGTGTAGGAGATCACCTCGCCGTCGCGGCGCAGCCGCATCGCGGACCAGAGGTACGGCAGACGGACCCCGAGCCGGCCCGCCAGTACCGGGAGCAGCCGGGCCGCGTCCAACGACCTGAAGACCACCCCGCGCCGGCCCTGCCCGTCCACCGAGTACAGCCGAACGTTCGTCTCACAGAAGGTCCCCAGATACGGCAGCCCGGGCCCCGGGCCCAGACCGACGCCCCGCATCAGGAACGGGACGAGGCCGACGTAGCTGACCCCGTCCAGCGTGTCCGGCCGGGTGCCGGCGGGCAGCAGTCCCGCCACCCGCTCCGGCTCCACCGGCCAGTGCAGGAAGGTGAGTTCGTGCCAGCCCTGCACCAGGGTCGGCCGCCGCACGGGCCGTGGGGTGGACGGCGTGATCGGCTCCGGTTCCATGGACAAGGTCTAGCACGCCAGTGCGAGGCGAGGGTGGTGAGGGAAATGGCCGAGGTGGCGGCGACCTGACGGAAAGGACCGGGAAAGTCCGAGTCACACCACCCCCAGCCCGCCCCGACAGTGGCACTCTTGACAGCGTGCGTACTGTTTCGCGACGTTTGAGCGACACCTCCGGACCGGCGACCCGGTCGCCGGCCGCGGACGGCAGGTGTACGGCGGGAAACAGGAGCTGTTCTCAGCAACGGCAGAACGCGGAAATCCGCGTTATGGGGGGAGGGGTCGCCCATGCGATCCAGAGGTCAGTGCAGAGGTCCGTCCGGCAGTCGGTCCCGGAGTCATGCGCCACACACCTCGTCAACCGAAGGGCGGTTGATCTGAGGTGGACATCACGATCCACAGACCCGGCGAGCTGACCCAGTCGCTCCGCCGGGCCTGGCACCACGCGATGGACGAGTCACCGGAGTACGCCAATCCCTTTCTGGCCCCGGAGTTCACGATCGGCGTCGGCAGACACCGCGGGGGCGTAAGGGTGGCGGTCCTTCGCGACGCCGGAGAACCCGTCGGCTTCTTCCCGTACGAGCGCAACGCCCTCGGCGTGGGCCGGGCCATCGGCCTCGGCCTCTCCGACTGCCAGGCACTGGTACACCGGCCCGGAGTCACCTGGGACGCCCAGGAGCTGCTGAGCGCGTGCGGGATGTCCATCTTCGAGTTCGACCATCTGGTCGCCGAGCAGAGGCCGTTCGCCGGTCATGTCACCGGCACCTTCGCGTCACCGGTGATCGACGTCAAACCCGGCGACGGCGGCTACCCCGAGTGGCTGCGCGCCACCTATCCCGGCCTGGCGAAGACCACGCTGAAGAAGGAACGGCGCCTCGGCCGCGACATCGGCGACCTGCGCTTCGAGTTCGACGAGCGCGACCCGGCGGCCCTGCGCACCCTGATGCGCTGGAAGTCCGCCCAGTACCGGCGGACCGGACGCATGGACCGCTTCGCCCGCCCCTGGATCGTCGACCTCGTGGACCATCTCTTCCACGTCCGCGAGGAGCACTTCACCGGCGTGCTGTCCGTGCTCTACGCGGGCGACCGCCCGGTGGCCGCGCACTTCGGGCCGCGGTCGGGCACCGTACTCGCCGCCTGGTTCACCGCCTACGACCCCGAACTGCACTACTACTCGCCCGGGTTGATGATGCATCTGCGCACCGCCGAAGGCGCGGCGCGCGGCGGTGTGACCCTCGTCGACCTCGGGCGCGGCGACAAGGAGTACAAGGACTGGCTCAAGACCCGCGAACTTCGGGTGGGCGAGGGATTCGTCACCCGCACCCACCCGGTGGCCGCGGCGCACCGCCTGTGGCGCCGCCCGGTCCGCGGGCTGCGCAACACCGTCCTCGCCCACCCCCGCCTGCGCGACCCGGCGGACCGGCTGCTCAAGACGGTCGGCACCCTGCGCGCCTCACGCCGCGCCGACGGGCTGCGCAAGGGGTGAAACCCACCGTCCTGACCACGAGCCCGCCCCGCCCGCCGGTCCGTCCCGTGGTCAGGACGCACTATGATCCTGTAAGGGTGAAATCCAGGGGTTTGCCCTGGAAGGCTGCCGCCACGGCCGGAGTGATCCATGCGCCGTAAGCACTCCATGGACGACGACGAGCTGCTGGTCAGACTGAGGTCGCTCACCGCCCAGGCACGCGAGCGGGCGGAGTACCAGCGCTCGCAGGTCGAGCCGGCCATCGCCCTCCAGCGCGGCATGCTGCCCCGGGACCCGCCCGGCGCCCCCCGCTTCCATCTGGCCGTCCGGTACGCGCCCGCCTGCTACGGGCTCAAAGTGGGCGATGACTGGTACGACGTCTTCGCGCTGCGCGAGGCCGTGTAGGCCTGTCCATAGGTGACGTCCAGGGCCACGACATCGAGGCGGCCGCCTTCATGGGCCAGGTCAGGGCGGGGCTGCGGGCGCTGGCCTCGGTGACCGGCGAGCCGGGCGCACTGCTCGCCCGGGCCAACGACCTGCTGGTCTCCCTGGGCAACGACCTCTTCGTCACCTGCACGTTCATGCGGCTCGACCCGGAGACCGGTGTCCTGGAGAGCGCCCGGGCCGGCCATATCCCGTTCGTCTGGGCCACCGCCGACGGAAAGTCCGGGGTCGGCGAGGACGAGGGTTCCGGCTCATGGGGAGCATGCCATGCGCCCTGTTCACGTCGGTCGTGGCCACGATGGCCGCGACGGATCACGCCGGTGCCTTCGCCGGCCTGACGCGTGTCGAGGTGATGCTGAAACTGCAGTCCTTCAGCGGCTCCATGGCGCTGACCGCGCTGCTGCTCTCGGCCTTGATCACCGAGCAGCGCAACACCCGGCTCTCTGTCGAGGAGGCCTGCCAGGAACTGGCCGAGGCCCTGGAACACCTCACCGCACATGATGCCCCGGCGGGCGCTCCCCGCCGGAGGCGGAGGAACCGCGGCCCGAACGAGACGAACGGTGACCGGGCGGTCGCCCGGTCACCGTTCGCATGCGGGGGTCCGTGGTCAGACGGTGCCGCTGGCCGTGATCTCGATCTTGGCCTTCGGCGCACCGCTGCGGGTGCCGTAGCCCTCGATCTTGTCGACGATGTCCGAGCCCTCGACGACCTCACCGAAGACCACGTGCTTGCCGTCCAGCCACGGCGTCAGCACGGTGGTGACGAAGAACTGCGAGCCGTTGGTGTTCGGGCCGGCGTTGGCCATGCTCAGCAGGTACTTGCGGTCGTGCTTGCGCTGGAAGTTCTCGTCCGCGAACTTCTCGCCGTAGATGCTCTTGCCGCCGGTGCCGTCACCGCGGGTGAAGTCACCGCCCTGGAGCATGAACTCGGGGATGACCCGGTGGAAACCCGAACCGGCGTAGCCGAAGCCGTTCTGTCCGGTGGCGAGCTCACGGAAGTTGCGGGCCGTCTTCGGTACGACGTCGTCGAACAGGTTGAACACGATCCGGCCGGCCGGCTCGTTGTTGATCGAAATGTCGAAGTAAACGTTGTCGCTCATGCAGGTCAACCTATCGCGAACCGTCCCGCGGTCCCTCCCACGGGGCCGGAAATCCGGGGTGTCGGGTCACCGGAGCCGCTCAGGCGCCCGTGAGCGTCCGCAGGAGTGCCCGGCCGGCCGGCCAGTCGCCGAGACCGCTCGCGGAGTTGAGGTGCCCGTGCGCGCCCACGGAATGCCAGGGTGCCCGCCAGCCGGAGGCCAGCGCGGCGGCGGCCGTGGCGTCGCCGTACGGGTCGTCGTCGCTCGCCACCACCAGGGCGGGGCACGGTAGCGGGCGGGCGGACAGCTCAACGAACGTCGGCGCGGCCGCACCCGGGAACATCGGTCCCCGCGGATCGGGCGGCGCGGCCAGGAAGGCCAAGACCCCCTCGGGCCGCGCCGCCCCGAGCCACTCGGCGGCCGCCCAGCAGCCGAGGCTGTGCGCCACCAGCGCCACCCGGCTGTCCCGCGCCGCCGCACTGTCGTAGGCGGCCTGCACCGCGGCCACCCACTGAGGCAGGTCGGGCCGGGTCCATGAGCCGGGGGCGATCCGCACCGCCGACTCGCCCCACTCCGCCTCCCACCGGCTCTGCCAGTGCTTGTCGTCCGATCCGTCGATCCCGGGGATGATGACGTACGCGACCATCGCCGACCGCCCCTTCCGTCGTGGCCCGGCCCTTCCCGGGCCCACCCTGAGGGCGATTGTGGAGGAACCAGTGGCGTCGAGTCGGCGGTGCAAGTGATCCAGAGGAAAGAGGGGACGACGACGATGGATTCACTCGACGACATCGACCGCGCCGTCCTGGAGCTGCTCCAGACCGACGGCCGGCTCATCGGGGCCGAGGTCGGACGGCGGGTCGGGCTCTCCCAGCCCGCGGCGGGCGCCCGGATCCAGCGGCTGGAGAAGAGCGGTGTCATCACCGGCTACCGAGCCGTCGTCGCCCCCGCCGCGCTCGGCCTGAACATCCACGCCGTCGTCAGGCAGCGCACCACCCACGCACAGCTGCGCCAGGCGCTCGCGCTCGCCACCGGGATCCCGGAGGTCGTCTCGACGCTCCGGGTGCCCGGCGAGGACTGCCTGCTCTTCGACGTGCACTGCACACACGCCGAACGTCTCGAAGAAGTCGTGGACTCCCTCGCCCGCTACGGCCCGGTCACCACATCCCTCGTACTACGCGGTCATCCGCCCAAGCCCCTGCCCACCAGTTCTCAGTACCGCTTGCCCAGCCGCTCCAGCACGGCCTGGGCCATGGCCGCCTCCCCCTTGGCGTTGGGGTGGGCCGGGGCCGCCGGTGAGGTCGGCTGGAGGGGCTCGATCCAGCGGTCGGCGGGCGCCTTGCACATGTCGTGGCCGATGGTCGGACCGTAGGTGTCCACGTACCGGGCGCCGTTCCAGGCGGCGACCATGCGCAGCATGAGGTTCAGCCGTTTCCCCACGTCCCGCAGGTAGGGGAAGTCCTTGGCGGCGAACGGCACCGTCGGATAGCAGCCGCTGCCGTCGTCGGGCAGCAGGTCGGGGTAGCCGACGACCAGGATCTGGGCGTGCGGGGCCCGGTCATGGACGGCCCGCAGCACCTTGTCGACCTTGGGCGCGGACTGCGCGATGTTGAGCGTCAACTGGTCGGTGCCGGAGGCGTTGTAGTACCGCTGGCAGGGGTTGCCCGTCAGATCCGTGGCACCGAGGGTCGCGCAGGTGCCGATGATGGGGCCGAACCCGACGTCGTTGCCGCCGATCTGGACCGTCACCAGATCGGTGTCCCGCCGAAGGGCGTCGAGCTGAGGGCCGTTGGTGCCCTGCGCCTTCCACATCTCCGCGGTCGTCGCACCGCCACAGCTCACGTCCTTGAACGCGCTGACGTGCCGCGCCGCCGCCACCAGCGAGGGGTAGTTGTGGTCGGAGCGGGCGCAGTTCGCGTCGACCTGCGTCGGGATGCCGGGGCCCGAGGTGTAGGAGTCGCCGAGCGCCACATAGCTCGTGCCACGGTCGTGGCCGCCGTGGTGTCCGCCGCCGTGGGCCGCGGCCGGTGTCGTGGACGCGGCCACCAGGGCGCAGCCGCCCAGCGCCGCCGCCACGGTGGCCTTCCGCCGGTGCCGTCTCGCCGAACCGTCGGACGGGGTGCCGTACGCCATGGAGATCCCCCCTGGAACCAGGACGCGCACGGAACCGGTCCCGACGGGCGGCCCGCACGCGTGTGTCGGGGGTCTGTATACCGCCCGGTAGGAGTCCGTAGCCAGAGGCTGGACGCAATGAACTGGATCGAGTAACTCGCCTGGCCCACACGGGGATCGGGTCCGGACGGCGGCCGGGTGTCACCCTCCGCGATTGAAATGGGAAACCGATCGGTTTACGATGGGCACAGTCGTCGGAACCGATCGGTTTCCGGGCTCTGTCCCATGTCTGGAGTGTGAGTGTCATGACCGCGATCAAGGACTCCGTCGTCCTCGTCACCGGAGGCAGCCGGGGTATCGGAAAGGCGCTGGTGGAAGAGCTGTACGCACGCGGTGCCGGCAAGGTCTACGCCACCGCTCGCGACCCGCGCACCGTCACCCACCCTGACGCGGTGGCGCTGGCGCTGGAGGTGACCGACCCCGACTCCGTGGCCGCGGTCGCCGAACAGGCCCAGGACGTCACCCTCCTGGTCAACAACGCGGGGGTGGCCACCGGAACCCGCTTCCTGACCTCCTCGCTCGACGACATCCGCCGCGAGTTCGAGATCAACTTCTACGGACCGCTGCTGCTCACCCGCGCCTTCGTCCCGGTCATCGAGCGCAACGGCGGCGGCCACATCCTGAACGTCCACTCGGTGCTCTCCTGGGTCGCCGAAGGCGGTGCCTACAGCGCCTCCAAGTCGGCCCTCTGGTCGCAGACCAACAGCCTGCGCCTGGCGCTCCAGCCGCGTGGCATCGGCGTCACGGGCCTGCACATGGGCTATGTCGACACCGACATGGCGGCCCAGGCCGACGGCCCGAAGGCGAAGCCGCAGGACATCGCCGCGGCCGCTCTCGACGGTGTCGAGTCGGACGCCTACGAGGTACTCGCCGACGACATCACCCGCTGGGCCAAGGGTGCCCTGTCCGGCGACCTCGCCGCCATGTACCAGCAACTCGCCCAGTGACCTGGGCCCCCTGTTGGGGCCTGCCTGCCCGGCGGATCATGCCAGGCGTCGTTGATTCCTGCGACCTGGTCCGCCGGGCAGCAACCTGGGCCGCCGACCTCCCTCCGTCCGGTCGCGGAGGGGTGGCCGTTGAAATTTCCGGTGCCGAAGGGTTGTCGGGAAGTTGCCTCATCACTTAAATCAAAACCTGAACTAAGCCACGGGGTACGCCGTTTGCGCGTGCCCCGAGCATCACTTCAGGGAGCCGCTGATGAGACTGAGATCCCTGGGCGTAGCGCTCGCCGCCATGGCGGCGCTGCTCGCCCTGCCCACCGTGCACGCGCCGGCGGCCCAGGCCGCCGACACCCCGTTGTCCCAGGGGAAGACGGCCACCGCCTCCTCCGAGGAGAACGGCGGGACCGCCGCGGGGAACGCGGTCGACGGCAACACCGGCACCCGCTGGTCGTCCGCCTTCACCGACGACCAGTGGCTCCAGGTCGACCTCGGCGCCACCGCCCAGGTCAGCCAGGTGGTCCTCAACTGGGAGACCGCCTACGGCAAGGACTACAAGGTTCAGATCTCCGCGAACGGCACCAGCTGGACCGACCTCAAGTCGGTCACCGGCGGAGACGGCGGCACCGACACGCTCGACGTGTCCGGGCAGGGCCGTTACGTCCGGATGCAGGGGGTGCACCGCGCCACCCAGTACGGCTACTCGCTCTGGGAGTTCCAGGTCCACGGGAGCACCACCGGCACGCCTCCCATCCAGGGCGGCGGCGACCTCGGTCCGAACGTGATCGTCGTCGACCCGTCCACGCCGAACCTCCAGCAGAAGTTCGACTCCGTCTTCGCCCAGCAGGAGTCGGCCCAGTTCGGTACCGGCCGCTACCAGTTCCTGCTCAAGCCGGGCACCTACAACGGCATCAACGCCCAGATCGGCTTCTACACCTCGATCTCCGGCCTCGGCCTCAACCCCGACGACACGCAGATCAACGGCGATGTCACGGTCGACGCCGGCTGGTTCAACGGCAACGCCACGCAGAACTTCTGGCGTTCGGCGGAGAACCTCGCCATCACGCCGTCGAACGGGACGGACCGCTGGGCCGTGGCTCAGGCGGCCCCCTTCCGTCGTATCCACGTCAAGGGCGGTCTCAACCTCGCCCCCAACGGCTACGGCTGGGCCTCCGGCGGTTACATCGCCGACTCGAAGATCGACGGCACGGTCGGCCCGTACTCCCAGCAGCAGTGGTACACCAGGGACAGCTCGGTCGGCGGCTGGACCAACGGCGTCTGGAACATGACCTTCTCCGGCGTCCAGGGCGCGCCCGCGACCAACTTCGACTCCGGCCCGTACACCACGCTCGACACCACCCCCGTCTCGCGTGAGAAGCCGTTCCTGTACCTGGACGGCAGCGCCTACAAGGTCTTCGTCCCGGCCAAGCGCACCAACGCCCGGGGCGTCTCCTGGCCGGCGAACGCGGGTACGTCGCTCCCGCTGGACCAGTTCTACGTCGTCAAGCCCGGCGCCACCGCGGCCACCATCAACGCGGCCCTCGCCCAGGGCCTCAACCTCCTCTTCACGCCGGGCATCTACCACCTCGACCAGACCATCAACGTCAACCGCGCCAACACCGTGGTCCTCGGCCTCGGTCTCGCCACCCTGGTCCCGGACAACGGCGTCGACGCCATGCATGTCGCCGACGTCGACGGCGTGAAGCTCGCCGGGTTCCTCATCGACGCGGGCAGCGTCAACTCCGACACCCTGCTGCGTATCGGCGCCCCCGGATCCACCGCCGACCACTCCGCCAACCCCACCACCATGCAGGACGTGTTCGTGCGCATCGGCGGCGCCGGACCCGGCCTCGCCACCAACTCCGTCGTGGTCAACAGCAACAACGTGATCATCGACCACACCTGGCTCTGGCGCGCCGACCACGGCAGCGGAGTCGGCTGGGACACCAACCGCGCCGACTACGGCCTCCGGGTCAACGGCAACGACGTCCTGGCCACCGGCCTGTTCGTCGAGCACTTCAACAAGTACGACGTCTACTGGAACGGAGAGAGAGGGCGCACGATCTTCTTCCAGAACGAGAAGGCCTATGACGCCCCGAACGCCGCCGCCATCACCCACGACGGCGTCGTCGGCTACGCGGCCTACAAGGTCGCCGACACCGTGACCACCCATGAGGCATGGGGGCTGGGCAGCTACTGCAACTACACGGCCGATCCCACGATCGTGCAGTCCAACGGCTTCCAGGTGCCGACCGGCTCGGGCATCAAGATGCACGACCTGCTGGTGATCTCCCTCGGCGGCATGGGTCAGTACGCCCACGTCGTCAACACCACGGGAGCACCCACCTCGGGGACCAGCACCGTGCCCTCCAAGGTGACGCAGTTCCCGTAGCCGATCAGGCCGTCGGCCGCCGGGCCGGGCGCCGCAGCAGCAGCCGTCGCGCGGGCCGCTCCACGCCCTCGTAGAGGAGCCAGGACAGGCCCAGCGACACGGCGAACGCGACGGTGGCGACGGTCGCCCCGGTGAGCAGGCCGAAGCGCGGGCGGGTGCCGAGCAGTTGGGTGCCCGCCCGCAGCACCAGCAGATGGACCATGTAGAACGCGAACGACAGCTCGCCGAGGCGCACCAGCCAACGGCGGCGCCACAGCGAGGGCAGTCCGCGCAGGTCGGCGACGGCCGCCGCCGGGATGAGCAGCGCGAAGCCCATGATGGTGCAGGCGGTGGCCGCGTACTCGTCGGTGACCTGGGGGACCAGGAAGTATCCGATGATCGCCAGTGCGAGCGAGGCCTCCAGGCCGGGGCCGCGCCAGCGCCCGAGCAGCACCAGCCGTGCGGCGGCCGCGCCGAGCACGAACTCGGGCAGCCGGGCCGCCGGGAAGGAGCTGATCGGCTGGTCCCACCAGTGGTGGGCGTCCGTCCAGGCCAGCACCAGCACCGCGAGGACGGCCAGCGCGGCCAGCAGTGCGGCGCCCCTCGCGCCCAGCCGGCGCAGCAGCAGGGCCAGCAGCGGGAACGCGGCGTAGAAGAAGGCCTCGCAGGCCAGCGACCAGCTGACCGGGTCCAGCGTCTGCCACCACGGCCGCCACCAGGAGTGCACCAGGAGGACGTCGGCCAGGCCCTGCGGCAGGGTCGGCTTCGACTGGCGGGGCAGCGTGACCGCCATGACCAGGGCGATGACGACGGTCACCAGGTGCACCGGATAGACCCGGGCGACGCGCCGCCACCAGAAACGCCGAGCCCGGTCACCCGGCCGCGCGGACCACATCAGGACGAACCCGGACAGCACGAAGAAGAACGACACCCCTGAGGCGCCTGCCTCGAACCCCCAGGACATGAAGCGGGCGCCGGTGCCGCCGAAATAGCGGAAGTTGTGCACGTGCAGTCCGAAGACCAGCAGCGCGGCCATCCATCTCAGCCCGGTGAGGGACGGCAGCGAGGGGGCGGGGGCGGACGACTGGCTACGGGACGGGGGCGCGGCGGCCGGAGCGGTAGAAAGGGCCTTGGTCGCCGTCGTCATCAAGTCACCTGCCGGTGGGTTCGCGCGTGGAGCATGAAACGGAGCGTTGCCCGTTCCACACCTTTCATTCCGGCCTCGTACGAAACATCACACCAACGCCGAGCAGTGGCCTCGGCCAAACGGGCCGCAGCGGCCGGAAGGGTGGATGCGACCCTACCCGGACGGCCGACACGGACCGCGGCCCTCGCCGTGCGCAGTACCGCCTGGCCTGACGCCCTGGCCCGGGCTTTCGCACCCGGGCGGCGGGTCGGGACATGCGACACGAACGGGTGCGGTCATCCTTCGCCGTGTTGACGCCGCTATGACGGGGGCCGCGTGGCGGCGGAGCTCGGCCGGCTCTCGGACGGCGTGACCCGCACAGCCGACGGAGTCGTCGACGCTACGCGGGTGGGGGCCTGCGTGGTGCGGCTCCTCCTGGGCGGGACGCTGGGGATCGGCGTGGGGCTGGCGGGTGCCGAAGACGCCGGGGAACGGTGCGGGGTCGTAGGGCTGACAGCGGGCGGCGCCAGGGGGACTCGCGGGGACGTCGGTACCGAGGGCGCCGTCAGATGCATCGGCAGGGCGACGAGGAGGGCGACGGCACAGGTCACCCCGGCCCCGGCCGCCGTACGCACCAGCCGGCGGCGGTTCGCGGCGCGCCGGATCTCCTCGTACCGGCCCGGCGGCGGGCCCAGATACGCGGTCGGCGGCCGCAGGACGACAGCGAGGGGATCGTCGGGGCCGTCGAACTCCGGCTCCGCGTCAAAGCGTGTGGTCAAGGCTTCTCCTCAGATGGCCGCGGAGCAGTTCACGGGCCGCGTGCAGATCGGCCTTGACGGTTCCTTCCTTGCGCCCGGTCAGCTCGGACACCTCCCGGATCGGCATGTCAGCGTAGTAGTGCAGCAGGATCGGCACGCGCAGTCGCTCCGGCAGCGACTGCACCAGCAGCCGTACCGAGGGGTCCGTCTGTTCGGGGTGCGGGCGGGTCGCGGCCTCCGAGCCGACGCGGCGCACGGTCCGGCGCTCGCGCTCCATCTTGCGCCAGTGGTCCCGGACGAGATTGGCCGCGGTGACATAGAGGAAGCCGCGGGGCTCCTCCACCGACGTCCACCGGGCCCACAGCCGGGTGAACGCCTCCGAGGCGATCTCGTGCGCCGTCTCGTCGTCGTCGACCAGGCGGCGGCACCAGCCGGCCAGGCGTGGGTACAGGGCGGCGAACAGCTCGGACGCCGCCTTGTCACGGGACCGTTTCAACGTTCTCCAGGGTCGAAGGGGCTCGTCGAGGGCGATGAGGAGGATGCGGGACCGGTGCCGTGAGTTCCACCGGTCCCGCATCCGTATCCGCCGGGTCAGGGTGTCGTGCCGGTCAGCGTGGCGAAGACGATCACGTTGTCGAGGTAGCCGTCGCCGCCCCGCGGGCCGCCGCAGGTGATCAGCCGCAGCTCCGGGCGGTCGACGTCCCCGTACACGTCCTCGGTCGGGAACTTTGCCTTGGCGACCGTACGCACCTCGTCGACCGTGAAGACCGCCGACCGGCCGTTCTCCAGACGCGCCACCGCCTGCTCGCCCCGGTGCAGCTCCCCGAGCCGGCGGAAGACGCCGTCACCGTAGGCGCCGACCGTGACATGGCCGAGGATCACCGACGGGCCGACCTGCCCCGGGGTGGGGGAGTGGCGGTACCAGCCGGCCCGGTCGTGCGCGGTGATCGGCGGTACCTGCACCGTGCCGTCGGCCGTCAGGCCCAGCCGCAGCAGCGGCGTGTCGACGCCGATCGCCGGGATGCGCAGCCGGACCGGCACGGAACGCCCGAGCGCGGTCGGGGTGGCGGACGGCGAGGGCGCCGGCGGCTGCTCGCGGTGGACGGTGGTGGCCGTCCGGTGAGTTGCCCCCGCACAGCCCGCCAGCAGCGAGGCCGTCGCGGCGGTGACGAAGGCGCGCCTGGAGAGCGAGGTCATGCCCCGGTCGCCCGGCGGCGGCGCACGGCGAACACCACGGCGCCCGCGGCGAGTGCCACTGCCGTGCCTCCGCCGATCAGCGCCTCCTCGGACCCGGAGCCCGAGGACGGCTCCGCCACCCCGGTGTCGGGCGCGCCCTTGGGCACGGCGGCGACCTGGCCCCGTTCCCGGGCCGGTGCGGGGGTCGACGCCCGGGTGGGCTCGGCGGAGCGCGCCTTGGACGGGACGGCGGAGGGTTCCGCGGAGCGGGCGGCGGACGGTGCCACGGTGGGTACCTGGCTCGGGGTGGCGCTGTCGGCGAACGCGGGCACGGTGCCCGCCAGGACGGCGGTGCAGGCGAGTGCCGTGGCGCTCAGGACGGTTCGGCCAGTTCGGCGCATGGAGAGGCTCTCTTTCGTCGGCCCGCCGTGGTCAGGGCGGGCTGAGTAACGGATCGAGCGGAGAGACGACCCGGCGCCGGGTCAGGTTGTAAAGGGATAGCAAAGTCCACGGAGGGGTGGTGGGGAGGGCAGGGGTTGTCCGCTTCGGCGCCAAACTTGAACAGTTTGTTTTCTTGAATCGCTCGTGTTTATAGGGATAGGTTGTCGCCATGACCGCATCCCAGCCTCCGACCACCGCCGACGAGCTGCGTGGTGCCGGCCTGCGGGTGACGGCCGCCCGCGTCGCGCTGCTGGAGACCGTTCGGGGCGGCGACCATCTCGACGTCGAAGGGGTCGCCTCGGGCGTCCGCGAGCGCGTAGGCCACATATCGCTTCAGGCCGTGTACGACGCGCTGCACGCGCTCACCACGGCAGGACTCGTCCGCCGAATCGAACCGGCCGGCAGCCCGGCGCGGTTCGAGGGGCGCGTCGGCGACAACCACCACCACGTCCTGTGCCGGTCGTGCGGTGCCGTCGCCGACGTCGACTGCGCGGTCGGCGACGCCCCGTGCCTGACCGCCTCGAACGACCACGGCTTCGCCATCGACGAGGCCGAGGTCATCTACTGGGGCCTGTGCCCCGACTGCTCCACCGTCAGCCATTCCTGAGTACGTTGATCCGCCCCCTCCGGAAGGATTTCCCCCATGTCCGAGACCCAGGAGAACACCGCGGGCAAGTGCCCGGTCGCGCATGACCGTGCCCCGCACCCCACCCAGGGTGGCGGCAATCGCCAGTGGTGGCCCGAGGGGCTCAACCTGAAGATCCTTGCCAAGAACCCCGCCGTCGCGAACCCGCTCGACGAGGGCTTCGACTACGCCGAGGCGTTCCGGGCCCTCGATCTCGCGGCCGTGAAACGTGACATCGCGGAGGTGCTCACCACCTCGCAGGACTGGTGGCCGGCCGACTTCGGCAACTACGGCCCGCTGATGATCCGTATGGCCTGGCACAGCGCCGGCACCTACCGCATCTCCGACGGCCGCGGCGGCGCCGGCGCCGGCCAGCAGCGTTTCGCCCCGCTCAACAGCTGGCCGGACAACGGCAACCTCGACAAGGCCCGCCGCCTGCTGTGGCCGGTCAAGAAGAAGTACGGCCAGTCCATCTCCTGGGCCGACCTCATGATCCTCACCGGCAACGTGGCCCTGGAGTCGATGGGCTTCGAGACCTTCGGCTTCGGCGGCGGCCGCGAGGACGTCTGGGAGCCGGAGGAGGACGTCTACTGGGGTCCCGAGAAGGTCTGGCTCGACGACCAGCGCTACACCGGCGACCGTGACCTGGAGAGCCCGCTCGGCGCCGTCCAGATGGGCCTCATCTACGTCAACCCGGAGGGCCCCAACGGCAACCCGGACCCGATCGCCGCGGCCCGCGACATCCGTGAGACCTTCCGCCGCATGGCGATGAACGACGAGGAGACCGTCGCCCTCATCGCCGGTGGCCACACCTTCGGCAAGACCCACGGCGCCGGCCCCGCGGACAACGTGGGCGCCGACCCCGAGGGCGCGCCGATCGAGCAGCAGGGCCTCGGCTGGAAGAGCACCTACGGCACCGGCAAGGCCGGCGACGCGATCACCAGCGGCCTGGAGGTCACCTGGACCACCAAGCCCACCCAGTGGAGCAACGACTTCTTCGACATCCTCTTCGGCTACGAGTGGGAGCTGACCGAGTCCCCGGCCGGCGCCAAGCAGTGGGTCGCCAAGGACGCCGAGGCGATCATCCCCGACGCGCACGACCCGTCGAAGAAGCGTCTGCCCACGATGCTCACCACCGACCTGTCGCTGCGCTTCGACCCGATCTACGAGCCCATCTCCCGCCGGTTCCACGAGAACCCGCAGGAGTTCGCGGACGCGTTCGCCCGCGCCTGGTACAAGCTGACCCACCGTGACATGGGCCCGAAGTCCCTGTACCTCGGCCCGGAGGTCCCGGCGGAGACCCTGCTGTGGCAGGACCCCCTGCCGGCGGCCGAGGGCGAGCCCATCGACGCCGCCGATGTCACGGCCCTCAAGGCCAGGCTCCTCGACTCGGGTCTGACGGTCTCCCAGCTGGTCTCCACCGCCTGGGCGTCGGCCTCGACGTACCGTGGCAGCGACAAGCGCGGCGGTGCCAACGGCGCCCGGATCCGCCTGGAGCCGCAGCGCGGCTGGGAGGCCAACGACCCCGACCAGCTCGCCCAGGTCCTGCGGGTCCTGGAGGGCGTCCAGTCGGAGTTCAACTCCGGTGCCAAGAAGGTCTCGCTGGCCGACCTGATCGTCCTCGGCGGTGCCGCCGCCGTGGAGAAGGCCGCCAAGGACGCCGGCGTGGACATCGAGGTGCCCTTCACCCCGGGCCGCGTCGACGCGACCGAGGAGCACACGGACGCCGAGTCCTTCGCGGCCCTGGAGCCGACGGCCGACGGCTTCCGCAACTACCTCGGCAAGGGCAACCGCCTGCCGGCCGAGTACCTGCTCCTCGACCGCGCCAACCTGCTCGGCCTCAGCGCCCCCGAGCTGACCGTCCTGGTCGGCGGTCTGCGCGTCCTCGGTGCCAACCAGGGCGGGGCCAAGCACGGTGTCCTCACCGAGACCCCGGGCGTGCTGACCAACGACTTCTTCGTCAACCTGCTCGACATGGGCACGGAGTGGAAGTCGATCTCCGAGGACCAGACCACGTTCGAGGGCCACGACCTGGTCACCGGCGCGGTCAAGTGGACCGGCACCCGTGCCGACCTGGTCTTCGGCGCCAACTCCGAGCTGCGCGCGGTGGCCGAGGTCTACGCGAGCGACGACGCCAAGGAGAAGTTCGTGAAGGACTTCGTCGCCGCCTGGACGAAGGTCGCCAACGCGGACCGCTTCGACCTGGTCTGATCCCGGCGAAGCCCGGTGCGTGACGCCCGGGCCGGCCTCACCGGCCGGCCCGGGCGTCTTTACGTCCGCATGGTCTGCTTTAGGTGCCAACTCCCCGTAGTTTGCTGCACATCGGCGGTTCTTTACCGCCGGTCCCGCGGCAGCGAGCGGTACAGGGAGGCACGTCCGTGGGTGTCGGCCGGCAGCTGCTGCTCCGCTACACCGAGCGCACCCAGCAGCGGGGCCAAGGCGTCGTCGACGGTCAGCGGCCGCTGGGACATGCCGAACAGGTCGAGGAAGAGCACCCCGCCGGGAAAGCCGGCCGCACGGCGTGGGCGGCGCGGATGGCGAAGGTGGTCTTCCCCAGCCCGGCAGAGCCGGTGACAAGCCCCACCACGGCGACACCCGGCGCGAGTTCGCTCTGCACGAGAGCGTCGACCCAGGCCAGTTCGGCGGCCCGGCCGGTGAAGTCGTCGACGGAGCGGGGGAGTTCGCACAGCCCGGACGGACGTGTCCGGTGATCCCGCAGCGGGGCGTCCCCCGCGAGTCGCAGGAGGCGCTGCCGGGCGTCGTAGGCCAGGGAGAGCGCGTCCGCGACGGCGGTGACGGTCCGCTGCTGGGGCCCCTTGCTCCGGCCGCGCTCGATGTCCTACAGGGTACGGGCACTGACCCCCGACACATCGGCCAGCTGCTCCAGGGCCGGACGGGCCGCGCGGCGATGGCGCCGCAGCAACTGGGCGAAGGTCGGACGCTCGTCGATCGGGCTGCTCCTGCCCGGCGATATGGGCACTTGACCCACTTCGAACGCCCGTAAGCCCACTCGGGCCCCGCGCGGACCCTGTCCGGTCGCCCGAAGGGCCCAGCAGAACTTGCATCACTCGTACGGCGGGCCTGGCGTGCAGCCGGTTGCCGGACCCGGAAGCCTAGGATCCGTCACCGGATATACCAGGACATCTCTCGCCTTTTCCGGTAGGGGCGGGGCCTCACCTCACGACTGAAGGAGACGGGATGCCGCACCGCGCCGGGAGAACCCGCTGGAGGCTCTTCGCGGTGATCCTGGTGCCCGCCGTCGCCGCGTGCGCGACCGTCGGCATCGGCATGGCGCAGGGCGTGCTCGCCGCGTCCTTCTTCATCTCCGGCCGGAAGTTCCAGGTCACCGCCGACTCGCTGACCGCCCGGGGGTTCAGCCTCTACGGCATGATCGACGTGACCAGGAAGCACGAACTCGTCCCTGTTATGGTCAGCGGCTTCCGGCATGCGACGGTCAGCGGCCTGTGCCAGTCGGTCGTGGTCGACGTCCCGCTGCTGGGCACCCAGACCCTACGGCTCACCGGCGGTGACCACCGGCTGGCCGAGGCCTCGGACCTGTTCCTCGACGCCACGGTCGACGCGGCCGGAGACGCGAACTTCACCGGCCTCGACATCGGTGTCGCCCAGGGCGCCCTCACCAAGGGGCCGGTCAGGTCCGGAGACCGGGACTCGCGGTTCTTCGATCCCGACGGCGTCGCCCAGCAGGCCGTCTCGGCCACCCTGACCGACGTACGGGTGAACGCGGTCGCGCTGTCGGCCGGCACCTTCCACATCCCGGATCTGCGGGTGCGGCTCCAGCCGGGCAACCACGCATGCCCCTGACCCGGCCCACCATGACACCACTGATCAGGACAGTAGGCGTGATCACGAATCCCTTCGGCAGAGCAGGTGAACTGCTCACCGCGACACTGGAGTTCCGGCGCAGGTTCAGCACGTGGCGGGGCGAACGCCCCTTCTGGGCCGGCCTGTTCACCTTCACCGCTGGCCTGCCCATCCTCTACTGGCCCTACGCGAAACTGGACCTGGGCGGGATCCCGCTCGCCCTGTCGACCACCTCCGGTGCCGGGTCCCTGGTGATCGGAACCCTGCTCCTGACACTGGGTATCACCCTCTGCTACCGTCCCCACCTCCGTGTCTTCGCCGGGATCGCGACCCTCCTGCTCGCCGTCGTCTCCTTTCCCGTGGCGAACTTCGGCGGCCTCTTCCTCGGCGTCGCCTCCGGTCTGATCGGCGGCTCCCTGGCCTGTGCCTGGCTCCCGCCCACGGCGGAGGAACCACCGACACCGCCGAGCGACGGCGGGACCACGGCCGTTCCGGCGGCGGAGGGCCGAAGTGGCGACTGCTGAGGACCGCACCGGCGGAAGCATGCGTTCCGGCGGGCCGGGGCGCCGTCGACCGCGCCGCACACGTACGACCGATCGCGTGTTCGCCCGTGCGTCCCGGCCTCTCGCCTGCGCGGCGGCCGTGGTCTGTCTGTCCCTGTCCCTGCATCCGGCGTCGAGCCTCTCCGCGGCGTCCGTCGACGCACCACGGCTCGACGCGCCCCCGCCCCGCGCCGCCAAGGGTTCCTGGGTGCTGCGTGCCGACCGGCTCGTCCTGCGCGGCGCGAGGTTCCGCGGGACGGCCACGGTGCACACCGCGGCAGGGACCGTCCGGGCGCTGAGGTTCACCGTACGGTCACTGGACGCCGTCGACCTCGACCTGACCGCGGGACGAGGCCGCGCTGCGATCCGCCTTCGGGCCAGGCCGGCGACGACCTCCACGCTGAAGGGCCAGGGCGCCCACGGCGTGGTCACCCTTTACGTCCGCAAGCTGTCCGGTACGGTCACCGGTCTCGGTGGCAGCCCGCTCCCGGCGGACCGCACCGTCGCCGTCACCCCCGACGCCGTCCCCACTGGCTCTCGCACCCGGCCACCCCCACCCGCACGATCACCCTCGTCGCGGCGACCGTGGCGCAGGTCGTACAGCTCGGCGGTCAACTGTCCATCAAGGGTCCACAGTTGCGGGCCACGACCAGGTGACCTACGCCCCCGGCAGCGGCCGGACCGTGAGGATCTGCGATGCGTGTCCGACCGGGCCTTCCACGTCGTGCAGGACCGTGCTGGTGAGACCCTGCCCGCTGGGACCGAAGGTCACCTTGGTGTCCAACCCCGTCCAGGGGCCCCGAGGCCGGCGGTGGAAGTGGATGGTCAGGTCGACGTTCGGGAACATCCACTCGGTGGGGGGCTGCCGGACGGCGATGCCGTTGGCGGTGTCGACCAGGGTGATGAATGAGGCGAGTGGGCTGACCGGCACACCGGCGACCAGCTCCAGGGGCGTGGAGATCCAGGCCGCCGTACGGCCAGGGCTCGGTGGCTCGACCGGGCGGACCTCCACGGACTCGATGTAGCCGCCGGGCCAGAGATCGCTCAGCGGCCACGGGGCGAGGGAGTCCGGCGGGACGAGACGGTCGTCGGGGCCGCCCGCGACCGCGGAGGTGTCGAGTTCGGCCAGGTACCAGGCGCGGGCGCGCAGGACCGAGCGGCCGGAGATCCGTACGACCGCTTCGAGAAGCTCGATGGTCCGCCCGGGACGGACGGTCTCCACCTCGATCTCGCACTCGTCCAGGGCGAGGCGGCCGAGGATGTCGTAGCTGATCCGGGAGAGCAGCAGACCGTTGCCGGGGCCCGCGGCCCGATACCGGTCGAGGGCGTGGACGACGAGCCCCGAGAGCGGACTGAAGTGCTGCTCGTCCGGGGCCCAGGCGCCGCCGGCGTGCGGCGTCGGCTTGTAGCGGAGACCGTCGACGGCCTCGAAGTAACTGCCCGGGGACACGGTCGGGATGGACAACGGACGTCTCTCCTCAAGGGGTGAACACCTTGGACGCTGGTCCTCACGGGGTGCGGAAGCCGCGGAAGGTCACGTGCCCGCGGCTTTCGAAGCCGAGCCGTTCATAGAGCGCGATCGCGCGGGTGTTTGACTCTGCCGCGTGCAGGAAGGGGCGTTCGTTCCGGGACAGGACGCGTGCGGCGAGTGCGCTCACCAGGCGGGCGGCATGGCCCTGCCCACGTGCCTCGGGGGCGGTGCAGACGGCGCTGATCTCGGTCCATCCGGGCGGCCTGAGCCGTTCGCCCGCCATGGCCACCAGCCTGCCCTGGTCGCGGATGCCGAGGTAGGTGCCCAGTTCATGGGTGCGCGGCCAGAACGGTCCCGGTTCGGTCCGTGCGACGAGCGCGAGCATCTCGGGCACGTCGGCCGCACCCAGTTCGACCACGGTGGTACCGGTGGCGGCGGGAGCCGGAGCGGGCCGGCCGGTGCGGGGCCACACCAGCTGCCGGCCTTCCAGGACGAAGACCGGCTCCCACTCCCGCGGCGGAAGCACCGGGCAGCTGAACATGTCGGCGAACGAGCCCGGGCCGAGCAGCCGGGCGAGGTCGGCCCAGTCCGCAGGATCGGGATCCGTGGGCACGGAAGAGAAGGTCGCGACATCCGGCAGATAGGTGGCGGCACGGCCGAGTCGGCGTCCGAGATGTGCGTGGTGACCGCGCAGGGACGCGCCCACCGGGTCGTCGAGTGCGACGGTCTCCTCGCTCGTCATCGTGCTGCGCCCTTCCTGCCGTGTCACTCTCCGTGCCGCCGATGATCGTATCCAGAGAGCGTCGAGGAGCCCGCAGGGGGCCGTGGCGACGGCTCGCGTCAGCACCCGACCATCACCGTCGGGTGGTGACGCGAGCAGCTGTGGCGGGTCAGCCGGTGTGGCCCTCGCCGTGGCCGCCGTGGGCCGCGCCGTGGTCGAACTTCATCGCCTCCTCGGGCATGACGACGAACGGCCGCATCATGCCCATGTCCTCGTGCTCGAGGAGGTGGCAGTGGTACATGAACCGCCCGTACGCGCCGTCGAACCTCCCCATGACGCGCAGGATCTGGTCGCCCGGTACCCGGAAGACGTCCTTGAGGCCCCGCTCGTTGGGCGCCAGCGGGAGCTGGGTCGCCGCGTCGTAGGCGATCGGCCTGGTGGTGCCGCCCACCGTCGGGTCGAAGCCCGAGACGTCGTAGGCGTCACGGCCCAGCAGCTGGAAGTCGGCCAGATGGATGTGCATCGGGTGGACGATCGGCGCGAGGTTGAGGAAGCTCCACTGCTCGTAGGAGCCCTCGGCGATGGTGAAGCCCAGCGCGTCGTTGAACGTCCGGGAGGTGCGGCGGTACGTCTTCGTCGTGCCGTCGGCTCCGGTGAGCTGGATGATGCCGTCGGCGGGGACCTGGACGGCACCGGGGTCGGCGACCTCGGTCATCTCCCAGATCTCCGGATGGCCGCCGGCACCCTTGGTGGCCGGCGGGGTGAGCACGATCAGACGGTGACCGTGCGGGAGGTCGTGCGTGAGCCGGCGGAAGGAACCGGAGAGCACCTCGGGCAGCTCGAAGATGTCCCTCCCACCGCCGCAGCCGACCCGGAACTCCAGGACCGCCGGATAG
Organism: Streptomyces sp. NPDC096040; assembly: GCF_040303265.1. NCBI lineage: Bacteria > Bacillati > Actinomycetota > Actinomycetes > Kitasatosporales > Streptomycetaceae > Streptomyces > Streptomyces sp. NPDC096040. The sequence continues at coordinate 150,245 of NZ_JBEOTA010000002.1, read as the reverse complement.
CGCACGTCACCGGCCGGGTCGGGCACCCCCGGTGCCTGGTTGCGGCCCTTGTTGACGAGGCGGAGGGTCTTGCCCGCGAGTCCTCGGAAGTCGACGAGCAGGTCGAAGCGCTCGGCGGGGGCCACGGTCAGCGTAGGCAGCGCGTCGTCGAAGTCGACCGGGACCGGGCGGGGCAGCAGTCCGCCGTCGCTGCCGATCTGGTGGACGGCGCCCGGCACCGGGCTGCCGTCCTCGTCGACGAGGACGAGGTCGAATATGCGTGCGTTGGACGTGTTGACGAGCCGGAAACGGTACCAGGCGTCGGCCACCTCGGCGTACGGCCAGATACGGCCGTTGACCGTCGTGTACGGGCCGGTGAACGGGATGGAGACCGGCTTGCCCGTCTCCGGGTTCTGCTGCTGGACGACGACCGTCTTGTGCAGCAGCCGGCCGTTGAGTCGGCCGTCCTCGTCGGTGTCCAGGTTCCGGTCGGCGAGCAGCAGCGGGATCTCCCGCTCCCCGCACGGAAGCCCGAGCGCGTCCTCCTCGTCATCACGGACGAGGTAGGTGCCGTACAGGCCCGTGTGCACGTTCCAGCGGGTGATGTTCATGGCGTGGTCGTGATACCACCACTGCACCGCCTGGTGGTCGTTCGGGTACTCCGACAGCTGGGCGTCGCCGAAGCCGACGGCGTTGTCCGCCCAGCCGTCGTTGCCCCCGCCCGTCTGCGCTCCGTGCAGATGGGTCACCGTCCAGGCGGGCAGGGCGGCGACGTCCTTGTTCGGCTCGACGCCCGCGCGGCCCGGCTCGGTGCTGGGCGGTGCGGTGCCCGGTGCGCCGAGGGGCACCTCCACCGAAGTGACCGGATACTCGCTGCCCTTGGGGATCCGGTTGGTCCAGGCGATACGGACGCGCTGCCCGCGGCGCACCTCGATGGTCGGGCCCGGCACCTGCCCGTCGTACCCCCACATCAGTGTCGGCGGGAGCTGCGGGTGCAGGCGCACCCAGGTCGGGCGCAGCGCGATCTCCGTCTCCCGCAGCACGTCGCCGGTGCCGGGCCGCAGTACGGGCGGGACGGGCAACGGCGCCACATAGGGCGCGAGTTCCTCCGGAGCCGGCGCCGCTTCCCCTGTGCCGTCCTCGGTGATCCTGTCGATGATGTCGGTCAAGGTCGAACACCCCCGTGTGTTCTGTGGTCTCTGCCTTCACCCCACAGGACCCCCGAGGACTGACCGACGTTCCCTGAATGCCCCGTTCCGCCCGAAAGGGCGAACAGTTCGAGCCATCTCCACACGCACCTCGGCACGGTCCAGGGAGGAGGACCGTGCCGAGGTGATCGGGGCCCTGTGGAGGTCAGGCCGTGGCGCGCTGCCTACGGCGCAGCGTCAGGTACGTGCCCGTGGCACCGACGGCCACGAGGGCGCCCACGCCGAGGCTCACCGGGAGGGTCGGGAACTCGCCGGAGCCGGTCGTGGCGGCCGTGTTCACCATCGCCGGGCCCGGCGTGATGTGCGTGCTGACCGGAGCCACCTGGTGGATCGGGCCGACACGCCTGACCGAGCCGTCCGAGTTCAGCAGCACCTGCTTGTTGTTGGGGTGCCGGAAGTCGAACATGCTCGTCAGCGAGCCCGCGGTGGCGTCGAAGGAGTGGTCGCCGACCCGGCCGGTGCGCCAGTTGTCCTCGATGAAGCGGGTGATCGAGGCCTGGTCGGTCTGGGTGTGGTCGACCTTGTTCACCTTGCTGTACGGCGAGATGACCAGCATCGGCTGCCGGGTACCGGGGCCGCAGCGGTCGGCGTAGCCGCCGGACGCGGCCGGGCCCGCCTGGCAGGCGGCGCTGTCGAGGGCCTTGCCGTTGGAGCCGACAGTGGCGTCCTTGGAGCCGTTGCGGGGCTTGGCGTAGGCGTGGTCGTACCAGCCGTCTGAGTCGTCGTAGGCGACGACGATCGCCGTGGACTTCCACTGCGGCGAGCTCTGGATGGTGTTGATCTCGTTGACGAGGAAGTGCTGCTCGTCGGTCGGGTCGGAGTAGCCGGCGTGGCCGTCCTGGTACTCACCGGCCTTGAGGAAGCTGACGGCCGGCAGCTTGCCCGCCTTGGCGACCGCGGTGAAGTCGGTCAGGTCGTAGTTGTGGTTGGCCTGGCCGTTGTGACCGATCTCGCTGACGTTCTTCGGCGCCACGTGGTGCGGGTTGGACGTCGACTTGTAGTACGAGAAGGGGTTGTGGTGCGGGCTGTAGTCGACCACGGAGGCGCCGCCGACGTTGGTGTGCGTCGTGTCGCACTTGGCGTAGGAACCGGACGTGCCGGTGTAGGCCGTGGACGGACGGAAGCCGCCCTGGAACCAACCCCACGTCACCTTCTTGGCGTTGAGCAGGTCACCGATGTTCTTGCCCTGCAGCGACGCCAGCGCGCTGGTGCTGGTGTGGTCCTTGTCGGAGCAGTCGTCGTAGGCCGGGTCCGGGTCGTTGATGACCGTGCCCACACCCTTGGCGTTCGGGGACGCGATGGCGTACGAGTCGGGGGTCGACGTCTGCTTGCCGGTGACCGAGTCGACCGAGATCGCGCCGTGCGTCTGACCCGAGACCAGGTTGAGCGCGCCGGGCGTGGACGGGCCGTAGACCGAGCTGTAGGAGCGGTCGTTGAGGGAGTACTGCTGGGCGTAGTTCCACAGCGCGGTGACCGTGTTGCCGTCGTAGTAGTCCATCACCAGGCCGGGCTCGCCGAACAGGCCGCCGCTGCACTTGTCGACCTCGGTGTTCTGCACGAACTGGTCGGCCTTGCCGCCGTCGTAGGCGTACTGCTCGGGCCCGTAGGAGTGGTTCTGGTCGCAGGTCATGGCCTGCGCCGGGGTGAGCCGCTTGGGCGCGTACTGGTTCGGGTTCTTCGTCAGCAGCCCGGCGTGCGCGAGGGTGTCGATGTCCTTCGGGGTCTTCTTGGACGCCGTGAACTTCGTGCCGTCGGTGTTCGCGGCCTTGGGGTAGGTCGCGAAGTAGTGGTCGAAGGAGATGTTCTCGTCGAACAGCACGACCACGTGCTTGATCGGCGTGGCGGTCGACGACCCGCCGTGGTGCCCGGCGGGTACGGCCGCCCAGCTGGGCGCGGTGCCGCCGAGGACCGTGAGCGCGGCGGCACCCGCGAGCGCCCCCAGACTCCTGATCGCCGTTCGTCTTCCTGTGCTGGCCATGCGAACTCACCCTCCGGGCATGAACGTCAGTGCGTCGTACAGGCAGGGATGCTTCGCCCGCTTCCGGGCGTTGCGGCGGAGCCATGATGGCGGGTGAGTGAATAGCGGGTCAGGGATGCTGGGGCAAATCTTGACTGTGTATTGACCGATCGGGTCAGGGAGTTGTCCGAACAAGCTCAGATTTCGAACAAGTTCAGGTGAGGAGGGTGCGCCCGTACCAGTCGCTGTTGTCCCGGACCCCGGGCAGGGCGAAGAAGTACCCGCCGCCGAACGGCGAGATGTAGTCGACGAGGGGTTCGCCGGCCAGCCGTTTCTGTACGGTCTCGAACTGCCGGGCCAGGTCCTGCTGGTAGCAGCAGAACAGCAGGCCCATATCGAGGTTGCCGTTGCTGTCCATGCCCCGGTCGTAGTTGTAGGCGCGACGCAGGATCCGCTGCTCGGCGGTGGCCGTGGTGCGCGGGTTGGCCAGCCGGATGTGCGCGTCCAGCGGGATGACATCACCCTTGGGATCGTCGGCGTAGTCGGGCGTGTCGTGCTCGGCGTCGCCGTCCAGGGGTGCCCCGGACTCACGGGAGCGGCCGAACATCCGCTCCTGCTCGCCGAGCGAGACCCGGTCCCAGAACTCCACCAGCATGCGGATGAGCCGCACCACCTGGTAGCTGCCGCCGACCGCCCAGTCCGGCTCGCCGGCATCGGCGCCGACCCACACCAGCCGGTCCATCTCGCGGGCGCTGGTGGTCTCCGGGTTGGCGGTGCCGTCCTTGAAGCCCATCAGGTTGCGCGGGGTGCCGGACGGCCGGGGCGGGCTGGTGAACCCGTCCATCCGCCAGCGGACCTGCATTCCGCCCCGGGTGTGCCGGGTGATGTCGCGCAGGGCGTGCAGCACGGTGTCGGTGTCGTCCGCGTGCAACTGCACACTGAGGTCGCCGTGGCACCACTCCGGCCTGAGGTCGTCGTCGGGGAAGGCCGGCATCGTGGTCAGCCGACGGGGTCTCAGTTTCCCGAGCCCGTACCGGTCGTCGAAGAGCGAGGCGCCGACGCCGACGGACACCGCCAGCGCCCTGGACGGCAGTTCCTCGCCGAGGACGCCGGAGTCGGCGGCCGGGGCGGTGACACCCACCGGGTCGGGGGTGCCGCCGGAGGTGAGGAAGCGGGCGCGTTCGGTGAGCGTGCGCAGCAGTTCCGTCAGCTCGGCCCGGTTCCCGGCGGTGACGTCGAGCGAGGTGAACACGGTCGTCCGGCGCGGCGCCGCGATCACGGACTGCTGGCGGGCGCCGTGGAAGGGCGCGATGGCGGGCGTCGCCGCGGTGGTGTCCGCGACCGGGGCGGCCGCGCCGCCGGCGGCCAGCCCCGCGCCCGCGAGCGCCGCGCCCCGCAGGAACCCACGGCGGCCGACTCCGCCCTTGCCCGTCGTCTCGTTGGTGCTCACACCGTCCTCCGCGGATCGCACAGGGTGGCCACCGACGCCAGCCGTTCCACCAGGTCCCCGAACGCCGCGTCGACGTTCTCGCGCCGGCGGTGGCTCAACTGCCCCAGGGGCGTCCAGGTGCCGCCGTGCCCGAAACCGTCGAGCGTCTTCCCGACCCGGTCCAGTTCGCTCTCCAGGCCGGACAGACCGGCGTACCGGGTGGCGAGCAGCGGGTGCAGCCGGGACATGACCTGCACCGTGCCGTCCAGGTTGGCGCGGGCGGTGGCGAGGTTGCTGCCGCTGCCGTAGTCGGTACGGCCGGTCAGTTCGAACTGCACCGTGTTCTCCAGGATCTCGTGCGCCCGCAGTCCCAGCTGGGCGGGGTCCATCCGGGTCTGCGCCCAGTCGTCGCGCAGCGCGGTGACCGACTTGACCAGGTCGGCCGCCGGGCCGCGCAGGCCGCTCGCGGACTCGCCGTGCCACAGGCCGTACTCGATCCGGTGGAAGCCGGTGAAGCCCTTGTCGTGCACCCCGCCGGGCAGGCCCGCGTCCGTGCCGTTGATCGCGCCGTCCGCGTCCCCGAAGGCGTCGTACGCCGCGCCCAGCCGCTCGTACTCCAGGTGCGCCGGCAGCCAGTCGGTACGGGCGGCGGCGAGGTCGCCGCCGTCGATCGCGTCCCGCAGCGTCGTCGTCAGCCGTACGACGTCGGACAGGCCGCTGCCGATCCACTTCTGGTAGGCGATCGCCGGCGGGATCAGGTCGTGCTCGCTGACCGGGGCCGCGGCGGGCCCGCTCTTCCCCCTGGTGATGCGGACCGTGGGCCCGGTGACGGCGTCGGCGTCGTCGGGAACGCACTTGAACGCGTAGGTGCCCTTGCCGAGGCGGACGGTGAGCTCGCGGGTGGTACCGGGGCCGATGCCCTCCACCTCGCCGTAGACGGCCTGGCTCTTCGGGTCCTCCAGGAGGACCTCGGCGGAGCCGTCGGTCGGGTTGCGCAGGTCGAAGACCTGGACACCGGGGGCCGGGGCGCTCCAGCCCCGGCCGCAGCGGCTGGCGGACACCTCGACCGTGGTGTGCGGCAGGGCGGCCGGGTCGGCGTGTGCGGGGCGCGAGTCGTGCGTGAGCGCCAGGACTCCGGCCACCAGGCATACGACGGCGACCGCGACGACCGCCCAGGGACGCAACGACCTCCAGTTGAGGCCGGACAACACCATCCCGAGCTCCCGGGTTCGTACCGTTCGTGATCGCCTCATGTTAGGCAGGCCTTCGCACTCGAACGGCCGTCCAGGGAAACCCATGACCAAGAGTTCCCTGCCGGTTCACCGGACCTCCCGATGAGCCCCTCAGTCGGTTCCGGGCTGGACCAGCCTGAAGAACGCGCGGGCGCCGGCGCGTTGTACGGACTGCCGCAGCCGCGCCGGGAGCGGACGGGAGACGGGCGCGGGGGCCGGGACGCCGGCCAGGCGCGGGAAGAGGGCTTCGGCGTTGGTGCGGTTGACGGCGGCGAGGGTGCCGGGGTCGACACCCGTGTCGAGGCCGTTGGCGAAGTACTGGCCGGCCGCGGCCGGTGCGAACGGCCAGTCGCTGCCGAACAGGACGTGCCCGGGGCGGGCGAAGGCGAGCAGCGTGGGCAGGGCGGCTGGGCTTGCGGAGAGCGCGGTGTCGAAGTAGAAGCCGCGGAAGTCGTCCAGGATGTCCAGGGGACTGCGCCCGGTGTCGGCGGCGAGGGCGACGGCCATCCGGTGCGAGGCGTACGGCACGAAGCCGCCCGCGTGGCTGAGGATGAACCGGATGTACGGATACCTGCGCACGACACCGTTGCGCACGAGGAGACAGGCCGCGTGGGTGGTGTCGAGGAGGAAGTCCGCGGCGAACGGCGGGATGCCGTCGACGGCGGGCCCGGGCAACTCGGCCGGGTGGACGAAGACGACGGCTCCGTGCTCGTCCAGAACCTGCCAGAGGGCGTCCTGACCGTCGGCGCCGAGATAGTCGCCGTCGGTGTTGGCGAGCAGGGTGACGCCGTCGGCACCGAGGTCGGCGAGTGCCCGTTCCGCCTCCCGCACCGACCCGGCCGTATCCGGCAGGGGCAGGGTGGCGAACCAGCCGAAGCGGCCGGGGTGCTCGGTGATGAGGGCGGCGGAGAAGTCGTTGAGCCGCCGGGCCAGGCCGGCCGCCGCCTCCGCCTCGTGGAGGAGGGATTCGCCGTCGCCTTCCTCCCCGGCCCGGTCACGGACCGGCGGCCGCCGACCGTCGCCCTTCGGCAACTCCCGGCAGGACGCCGCATCTTCTCCGTCGTACGCCGCGGCCGGGGCGGCCACCCCGCCGTCGTGGCCTGCCGCGATGCCCTGCGGCGGGCGATCGCGCTACGAGCGCCGGCGCGGTGCGAGGAGTGAGCCGTCGCCCACGGCAAGTGCGCCGGCCGAGCGCTCCAACCGCACGGTGGCTACGGCCACCTCGGCGCGTACGGTATCGAGAAGATCGTCCGTGACCTGCGGGTCCCCCAGATCCTGGAAGGAACCAACGAGATCATGCGCATCGTCGTGGCCCGCGGCCTCACGGAGGCCTCCCGATGACCGACGTCCTGCTCCACACCTCCGGCCGGACGGCCCACATCACCCTCAACCGCCCCAGGGCCCTCAACGCCCTGACCCACGCCATGGTCCGGAGCATCGACGAGGCCCTCACCGCCTGGGAGCACGACCCCACCGTCGAGACCGTCGTCATCACCGGCGCGGGGGAGCGCGGCCTGTGTGCGGGCGGTGACATCCGGAGCATCTACGAGGACGTCCGCGCCGGGGACGGCACCGCGTCGGCGGAGTTCTGGCGCGACGAGTACCACCTCAACGCCCGGATCGCCCGCTACCCCAAGCCCTATGTCGCGATCATGGACGGCATCGTCATGGGTGGCGGCGTCGGCGTCTCCGCGCACGGCAGCGTCCGGATCGCCACCGAGCGCTCCCGGATCGCCATGCCGGAGACCGGCATCGGCTTCGTCCCCGACGTCGGCGGCACCTATCTGCTCGCCGTCGCCCCCGGTGAACTGGGTACCCATCTCGCGTTGACGGGAGCTCAGATCGGCGCCGGGGACGCCCTGTTGTGCGGTCTCGCCGACCACTGTGTTCCGTCGGACAGGATCGAGCGGCTGATCGCCGACCTCGCCGACGAACCCGTGCACGAGGTGCTCACCCGGCATGTGCGACCGGCACCGGCGGGGGAACTGGCCCGCCACCAGGAGTGGATCGACGCCTGCTACTCCGCCGACACGGTCGAGGAGATCGTCCGGCGGCTGCTCGCGCACGGCGACCCGGCGGCGAAGGAGGCGGCGGAGACCCTGCTGTCCAAGTCGCCGACCGCCCTGAAGGTCACCTTGACGGCGATGCGCAGAGCGAGGCGGCTCGGCCCGCTGGAGCGCGTCCTCGACCAGGAGTTCCGCGTCTCCTGCGCCGCCCTGTCCACCCCCGACCTAGGGTCTGTTTCAGAAGTGGATCTTGATGTGTCAAGATCCACTTCGTGGGACGGCATGATCTGACGAATGCGCAGTGGGCGAAGCTGGAGCCCCTGCTCCCCGCTGGGAAGAAGTCCGGACGACCGCCGGTGCACACCAAGCGGCAGCTGATAGACGGCATACGCTGGCGCACCCGCGCCGGTGCTCCCTGGCGGGATGTGCCTGAGCGGTATGGCCCGTGGGAGACGGTGTACGGCCTGTTCCGGCGTTGGCAGCGGGACGGCACCTGGCACCGCATCTTCGAGCAACTACAGGCCCGGGCCGACGCCGAAGGGCTGATCACCTGGGACGTCTCGGTGGACTCGACCATCGCCCGCGCCCACCAGCATGCGGCGGGTGCCCGCAAAAAGGGGATCTGCAGATCGAGCCGCCCGGTGGCGTCTTCACCGAGCCCGACGATCACGGGCTCGGACGCTCCCGGGGCGGGCTGACCACCAAGCTCCACCTGGCAGTCGAGCAGGCCCAGAAGCCGATGTCACTGGTAATCACGGCCGGACAGCGCGGTGACTCCCCGCAGTTCCAGGTGGTCCTCGGCCGCATCCGGGTTCCCCGGCTCGGGCCGGGCCGTCCGCGTACTCGGCCGGACAAGGTTCGCGCCGACAAGGCGTACGGCTCCCGCGCGAACCGCGCCTACCTGCGCAAGCGCGGCATCCGCTGCACGATCCCGGAGAAGCGCGACCAGATCGCCAACCGCAAGAAGCGCGGCTCCCGCGGTGGCCGGCCGCCGAAGTTCGACACGGCCGACTACAAAGAGCGCCACGCGGTGGAGTGCGGAATCAACCGCCTCAAGCGCCACCGCGCGGTCGCCACGAGATACGACAAGCTCGCTGTCCGCTACGAGGCAACAGTGCTGGTCGCAGCCATCAACGAGTGGCTGTGACCAAATCGGCTACGGGAAGACGGGATTCCCGTCCTCGCCGATCCATGGATGCTGGTCCGGCTCCCGGCCGACGGCTTGCCAGACAGCGTGCGCCGCAGCGAACTTCACATCACCGGGGCCTGTGTCTGCTGGTGCCGTGACAATCTCAACGACGGAAACGAGCACGCCACGGTCCTCTTCGGGGAGACACATGAGCGCGTACCAAGCGCCTTCCCACGCCTCTGTCTGAATCCGTTGATCATCGGCAGGACTGGCGCACACCGCGGAGCCGTAGGACCATCCCCGCCACCCGAACACCTCGGGACCCATCCGGACCTCTGGCTCGGTGGCCACGGAGCCGCGGACGGTGACCTGGGCAAACCGCGCCCATCGACTTGTCTGGCGTAGCAGCCTGTACTTCCCCTCCATGCCGCGCATTCTCCCGGACGTCCTTGAAGTGTGGATCCCCAAAGATCACTTCTGAAACAGGCCCTAGTGGAGGGCATCCGCGCCCAGGTCATCGACAAGGACCGCGACCCGCGCTGGTCCCCGGCCACCCTCGCCGAGGTCACCGACACCGCCGTCGACCGGTTCTTCGCTCCGCTCGGCGAGCACGAACTGGGGCTCGCCGGACCCGACACGACCACGGAGGCGGCCTGGTGACCCGCACCCCGGCCAACGGGTGCGCGGACAGAAGGAGGGCGTGAGCGGCGCCTTCGTCGGCAAACCCCGAGTTCCGTCCCCCCGACTTCGCGCGCCCAGGCAGTTCAATCCCAAGCCTGCGACGGCTCCGGCCGGGCGGACGGTTCCCGCCGCACACTGAACGATTCACGACACGCGAGGGCCCTTCGGAATCACCGGGGGCCCTCTCGTGTTCTCCGGGCACCGGCCGACGAGACGGGGACGAGCAGGGCGAGTTCGAGTGGCGCGACCACGAGACCTCCCGGGCCCGTCCGGGTCACCCGGAGACCGCCCGCCGGCTGGAGATCCGGCTCGCCCGCTGCCACCCGTCCAACCGTGCCGCCGTCGCGGCGGAGTGGGCCGAGGCCCGCGCGGGGCGCGGAGCCACCGCCTTCGACTGGCTGCTCGGCGTCTTCGAGCAGCGTGCCCCGGGTGCGCTGCGGCTGCTGTGAACCCGCCGTGAACCCGCCGGGTCTTCGGCGCCAGGGCCGGTGCCGCACTCGCGTCCATCGCCGCTGACAAGGAAAGATGGGCATCCAGTGATCGATCAACGACTGCGGAGGAAGTGGACTCATGCCGCATGAGCGAGCGGGCCGGCCGGCGGCTCCGGAGGACCTTGTCGACGTGGCCCGGCTGGTCACGGCGTACTACGCACTGCATCCCGACCCGGCCGACCCGGCCCAGCGGGTGGCGTTCGGCACCTCGGGGCACCGCGGATCGTCGCTGACGACCGCGTTCAACGAGGACCACATCGCGGCCACCAGCCAGGCCATCTGCGAGTACCGGAGCGGCCAGGGCACCGACGGCCCCCTCTTCCTGGGCGCCGACACCCACGCCCTGTCCGAGCCCGCCAAGGTCACCGCCCTGGAGGTGTTCGCCGCCAACGGCGTCACCGTCCTGATCGACAGCGCCGACGGCTACACGCCGACCCCTGCCGTCTCGCACGCCATCCTCACCCACAACCGCGGCCGTACGACCGGCCTCGCGGACGGCGTCGTGGTCACGCCCTCGCACAACCCGCCCTCCGACGGCGGCTTCAAGTACAACCCGCCCAGCGGCGGCCCCGCCGCCTCCGACGCCACCTCCTGGATCCAGGACCGCGCCAACCGGATCATCGCGGACGGAATGAAGGACGTACAGCGCCTTACCTACGAGCGGGCGCTCGCCGCCCCCACCACCGGCCGGTACGACTTCATGGGCGTGTACGTCGACGACCTGCCCAGCGTCCTCGACCTCGACGCGGTCCGGGCGTCCGGGCTGCGCATCGGCGCCGACCCGCTCGGCGGGGCCTCCGTCGCGTACTGGGGCCAGATCGCCGAACGGCACAGCCTCGACCTCACGGTGGTCAACCCCTACACCGACCCCACCTGGCGGTTCATGACGCTGGACTGGGACGGCAAGATCCGCATGGACTGCTCCTCGCCGTTCGCGATGGCCTCGCTGATCGAGAAGCGGGACGAGTTCCGCGTAGCCACCGGCAACGACGCGGACGCCGACCGGCACGGCATCGTCACCCGCGACGCAGGCCTGATGAACCCCAACCACTACCTGGCCGTCGCCATCTCCTACCTCTACCGCCACCGCGAGCAGTGGGCGTCGAGCGCCAGCGTCGGCAAGACCCTCGTCTCCTCCTCGATGATCGACCGGGTCGCCGCCGACCTCGGCCGTCAACTGGTCGAAGTCCCGGTCGGGTTCAAGTGGTTCGTGGACGGACTGGTCAGCGGCGCCATCGGGTTCGGCGGCGAGGAGTCGGCCGGCGCCTCCTTCCTGCGCCGGGACGGCTCGGTGTGGACGACCGACAAGGACGGCATCCTGCTCGCCCTGCTCGCCTCCGAGATCACGGCGGTGACGGACAAGACCCCGTCCGAGCACTACGCCGACCTGACCACCCGCTTCGGCGAGCCCGCCTACGCCCGTATCGACGCCCCGGCGACCCGTGAGGAGAAGGCCCTCCTCGCCAAGCTGTCCCCGGCCCAGGTCACCGCAGAGACCCTCGCGGGCGAACCGGTCACCGGGGTGCTCACGGAGGCGCCGGGCAACGGCGCCCCGATCGGCGGCATCAAGGTGACCACGCAGAACGCCTGGTTCGCGGCCCGCCCGTCCGGCACGGAGGACGTGTACAAGATCTACGCCGAGTCCTTCAAGGGCCCGGATCACCTGGCCCGGGTGCAGGAGGAGGCCAAGGCGGTCGTAATGGCCGCGCTGGGCGGCTGACGCCCCCGGGGCGGAGGCGGTGGTCGGACCGGCCGGACCATCGCCTCCAGCACCCGCCGGATGAGGCCCGCGTGGTCGACGCCCGGGTGAGCGGCCGGGCCCGTCTCGTACTCACCGATCGCCACCGACGACCGCTCAGGTCGCGAAGGTGCGCCGACGCGCCCGGGTCTGTGGCGAAACCCCGGTGCCTAACCGGACCGGCACTCCGCGAGCCGCTTCTCCAGGAACCTGCGTTCCGCCGCGTTCTCCACCAGCTCCAGGGCCCGCTCGTACGACCCGGCCGCCTCCCGGGTACGCCCCATACGGCGCAGCAGGTCCGCGCGGGTCGCCGGGAGCAGGTGGTAGCCGGCCAGGGACTCTTCCGCCTCCAGTTCCGCCACCAGGGCGAGGCCCGCCGCCCCGCCCTCGGCCATGCCCACCGCGACCGCGCGGTTGAGCCGGACCACGGCCGAGGGGACGTACCGCTGGAGTTCGCCGTAGAGGCCTGCGATGTCCGCCCAGTCGGTGTCGGCGGCGGTCGCCGCGGTGGTGTGGCAGGCCGCGACGGCCGCCTGGATCTGGTAGGGGCCGGGGCGGCCGCGGAGCAGGGCGCCCTCCAGGAGAGCCGCGCCCTCGTCGATCTCGGCGCGGTCCCAGGCCGTGCGGTCCTGGTCCTCCAGGGTCACCAGGTCACCGGCCGCGTCCACTCGAGTGCCCCGGCGCGCGTCGTGCAGCAGCAGGAGCGCGAGCAGCCCGACGACCTCCGGTTCGTCGGGCATCAGCCGGGCCAGCAGCCGGGCCAGCCGGACAGCCTCGGCGCACAGGCCGGTCCGCATCAGGTCGGCGCCGGACGTGGCCGTGTACCCCTCGTTGAACAGCAGGTAGAGCACGCCGAGGACGCCCGTCGTACGTTCGGGCAGCAGATGCGCGGGCGGCACCCGGTACGGGATGCCGGCGTTGCGGATCTTCCGCTTGGCGCGCACCAGCCGCTGCGCCATCGTCGCCTCGGGGACGAGGAACGCGCGGGCGATCTCGGGCGTGGTCAGCCCGGCGAGGGTGCGCAGGGTCAGTGCGACCCGGGCCTCGATCGGCAGCGCCGGATGGCAGCAGGTGAAGATCAGCCGCAGCCGGTCGTCGGCCACACCGCTGTCGTCGCCCTCGTGATCCGGGTCGTACGGTCCCTCGTCCCGTGCCGGCACCGCCGCCTCCCGCAGCTTCGCCGCCCCCACCGCTTCCCGGCGCAGCACGTCCAGGGCGCGGTTGCGGGCGGTCGTGGTCAGCCAGGCGCCCGGGCGGCGCGGCACTCCGTCGCGCCGCCACCGCTCGAGCGCCTGGGCGAAGGCGTCCTGCGCGCACTCCTCGGCGAGGTCCCAGTCGCCGGTCACCCGGATCAGGGTGGCGACGACCTGGGCCCACTCCTCGCGGAAGGCGGCGGCGACGGCCTTCTCGACGCCGTCCGTGGCACTCACTCCCAGACCGGCCGCACCTCGACCGAGCCGCCGGCGAGCGCCGCGGGGTGCCGGGAGGCGAGCGCGATCGCCTCGTCCAGGTCGGCGACCTCGATGATGTCGAGGCCCGCGACATACTCCTTGGTCTCGGCGAACGGCCCGTCGCTCAGCAGCACTTCGTCGCCCTGGACGCGCACGGTGGTCGCGTCGGCGGCGGGCCGCAGCCTGGCGCCGCCCTTGACGATGTCACGGCTGCGGACCTCATGGATGTACGAGGTGAAGCGCGGGTCCTCGGCGATCTCGCCGGGGCTGAGCTCCTCGCCGCCGACGGGCGTGCAGATGAACAGGACGTACTTCATGACCGCTCCTTCCCGGCCGTCTCGTCCAGCGGCACCGAGACGTGCTCGTGGGCGATCAGCCAGCTGAAACCGGTGTCCCGGTAGCCGGTGGTGACGCGCACCACCCGGTCCAGCGGCTCCCCGGTCGATCGGGTGCCGCTGATCCGGACGAGGGCGTGGCTGAAGGCGGTGCCCTCCCCGGGCCGTACCCGCAGTTCGAGCACCTCGCGGCGCACCGGCCCGCTGAGCGTGGCGAACCACCCCTCGACCGCCTTGCGGAACGCGGCGATCCCCACCCGCGTCTCGACGCCGGAGGGCTGGAAGGACTCCACGTCGGGCGCGTAGCAGGCCGTCAGCCGCTCGATGTCCCGCTCACGGGCGGCCTCGGTGAGCTCGGCGTCGATACGGCGGACGGCCGTCTCGGCGTCCTCCGCGAGCCCCTCGTCCCAGAACGGCCGCACCTCCATGGCCCCGATGGTGGCCACGGGATGACCGGCGGCGATCCGTACGGCCTCCTCCAGGCTGTCGCAGTCGACGACGTCGAATCCGGCGACGTACTCCTTCGTCTCCGCGAACGGGCCGTCGGTCCGCAGGACCTCACCGTCACGCACCCGCACGGTGACCGCGGTGTCCGGCAATTGCAGCCGGTGGCCGTACAGCCGGGTACCGCGCCGGACGCCGTGTTCCTCCACCCAGGGTTCGACCGGCGCCATCCCCGAGGCGTCGGCGGTGTCGTCGCCGCAGACCAGCAGCATGTACTTCATGGTTCCTCCCGGTCCTCAAGAGCTTCCTACACCCCACCGACGAACGGCGCCGCGCGGAATCGACACCCCGGCGGACGGCACCGCTCACAGTGCCATTCCGTGCCCCCTGCCCAGGATGCCGTGCGGGTCGTGGACGCCCTTGGCCTCTGCCAGGGTGCCCCACTGGTCGCCGTAGTGCTCCCGCCAGTCGGCCGGGGTCATCGGCAGCGCGTTGACCGGATAGGCGACGGCACCCTTCGCCCGCGCGTACTCGTACGCCGTGCGGTTGGCGGCCACCATCGGGTCGGCCGCGCCCGGAGCGGCCGTGCGCAACAGGGCGAGCAGCAGGACGACTTCACTCCGAGGGCGGCGGAACAGCGGGGCCCGCAGGGCGCGGGAGAGCAGGGGATAGAGCAGGACCACGCCGTTCTCGCGCAGGTCCCGGAAGCCGGGGTCGGCGAGGATGCCGGTCACGACGGACGCCGCGGTTGCCTCGGGCAGCAGCAGGTTCAGCCAGGGGTGCGGGTGCAGCCACTCGCCGGTCGCGCGCAGGAGCTCCTCGTCGGCCGCGACCCGGTTCGCGAACTCGGCGTATCCGAGGTCCGTGATCTCTGCCGTGCCGAAGACGAGGCCGGCGAGGAGGACCCCGTCGTCGGGTGGGGTCGGGCCGTGGTGCGCGGCCACGGCCTCGACCATGTAGTGCCAGTCGTCCGCGGTGCCTTCGACCGGGCGGGCCTGGCCTTCGAGGTAGTCGAAGCGCCGGTCGGTCGCGAGCAGGTGCTGGTCGGTCAGGTAGGCGTCGAGATCGGGGTAGTACAGGCAGTAGCGGCGCACCAGGGCGGCCGCGGGGGACAGCCGGAGGGTGGCCCGGACGATCACGGCCACCTGTCCCAGGCCGGCGAGGACCGCGTGGAAGAGGGTGCCATGGTGGTCCGGCGAGCAGATCAGGTGCTCACCGGCCCCGGTCACCACCTCCAGCTCCAGCACCGAGTCCGCGACCAGGCCGTGCCGGTGACTGGCGCCGCCCAGCCCGCCCGCGCTCAGCACACCGCCGACGCCGGCACCGAGGTAGTCGGTGAGGACGGGAGGGGTGAGCCCGTACGGCAGGGTCGCCGTCAGCACGTCCCGCCACAGCGCCCCGGCCCGCACCGCCACCCGGTCGCCGGCCACCGGCCCGACCGCGCTCAGCTCACCCAGGTCGAGGACGATCCCGTCCGGTGCCTGACCCTGGCCGTGGAGAGAGTGACCGCCGGCCCGCGCGGCCACCGGGATCCCGCGCGGCCCCGCGTACACCAGCGCGTCCTTGACCTCGGCCGCGGACCGGGGCCGCAGCACACCCAGGGGCGGCAGGTGCACGAGGTGGCCGAAATCGTCCGCCGCTTCCTGAAGGGTTTCCGGGCGGGTGTCCAGCACTTCCACGAATCGCGCGGAGACACGGTCCGACGACGTCACGCGGCACGCTCCAGAGAGGCATCGGTCGACACGGGCTGAACCATTTTCGCGGCGGGGAACGACGGACGGATCTCGTTTCCCGCTTTGACACCTGAGTTTCGTGATGGGTTTACTCCGCGGGAATCCGGAGAGCAGCGTGACCGGAGTAGTGCCCTGCCGCCCCGGCGCTCCCCGGAGCGCATGTCGTGTGAGAGGTGTTCTGGTCTGTCCGGCTCCCGCGAGACCGCAGCCACAGTCGACGTATTGCCCGCCAGGGCCGCGGACCGGACACCGGTCCCGCCGCCCCGCCCGGGCCCGGCCACCCGGAGCGGCTCGCCCGCCGGCCGGCGCGACGCCTACTTCGACAACGCGAAGTACCTGGCGATCGTGCTCGTGGCCGTGGGACACGCCTGGGAGCCGCTGCGCTCGGACAGCCGTACCGTCACCGCGCTCTACACATTCGTCTACGCCTTCCACATGCCGGCGTTCATCATCATCTCCGGCTACTTCTCCCGCAGCTTCGACGCCAGCCCCGCCCGTATCAAACGGCTGGTCACCGGTGTCGCCGTGCCCTACGTGGTGTTCGAGGTCGCCTACACCCTCTTCACCCGGTGGAGCGACCACGCCCCCGACCGTGAGATCAGCCTGCTGGACCCGCTGTATCTGACCTGGTTCCTGGCGGCCCTGTTCATCTGGCGGCTGACGACGCCGATCTGGCGGCTCGTCCGGTGGCCGCTGCCCCTCGCACTCGCCGTCGCCATGCTGGCGAGCCTCTCGTCGTCCATCGGCAGCGACCTCGACCTCCAGCGGGCCCTGCAGTTCCTGCCGTACTTCGTGCTGGGCCTGTGCCTGCGACCGGAGCACTTCGGTCTGCTGCGCCGCTGGAGGGTGCGCCTGTGGGCCGCCCCCGTGGCCCTGTGCGCCCTCGCCGTGGCGTACTGGTCGGTGCCGCACCTGGGCTACCGCTGGTTCTTCCACCGGGACAGCGCCGAACAGCTCGGCGCGCCCGCCTGGTACGGGCCCGTCATGACGCTCGCCATCTTCGGCTGCTCCCTGGTGCTGGTCGCCTGCTTCCTCGCCTGGGTGCCCGGCCGCCGCACCTGGTTCACCGCCCTCGGTGCGGGCACGCTCTACGGCTACCTGCTGCACGGCTTCGTCGCGCAGGCCGCCAAGCCCGCCCACTGGTACGACCCGGCCTGGATGCGCGGCCCGCTGGGCGCGGTGACGGTCACCCTCGTCGCCGCCGTCGTGGTGACCCTGCTGTGCACACCGCCGGTGCGCCGGGTCTTCCGGTTCGTGATGGAACCCAGGATGGATTGGGCGTTCCGGGCGCGGGACGGGCAAGCGGTTCAGGACGGCCGACGAAACGCCGCCGGGGTCCTTTCCGGAAACCGCTGAAGCGGCGAATATGCCGCACCATGGACATTCTGCTCGTCGCCAGCGCATTCAACAGCCTGTCCCAACGGGTGTACGCCGAACTGTCCGACCTCGGCCACCACGTGGACGTCGTCCTCGCCACCCACGGCCCCGACGCCGTTCGGGCCGCGGTGCGGGACCTGCGCCCGGACCTGATCATCGCGCCGATGCTGAAGACCGCACTCCCCGCGGACGTCTGGCGGGAGCACACCTGCCTCATCGTGCACCCGGGGCCGCTCGGCGACCGGGGCCCCTCCTCCCTGGACTGGGCCATCGACGGCAAAGCGTCCCGCTGGGGAGTGACCGTGCTCCAGGCCGAGGCGGCCATGGACGCGGGCGCCGTCTGGGCGAGCGAGCCCTTCCCGGTGGAGCCCGTCGGCAAGAGCGACCTCTACCGCAACGAGGCCGCCGACGCCGCCCTCACCGCCGTCCACCAGGCCGTACGACGGTATGCCGAGGGCTCGTACAAGCCGCAGTCGCAGAGCGATCCCGCGATCCACGGCCAGATCGTCTGGCGGGACGTCTTCCGCCAGGCGCGGCGACGGATCGACTGGGCGGCCGACGACACCGAGACCGTGCTGCGCAAGCTGCGCGGCGCCGACTCGCAGCCGGGGGTGCTCGACGAACTCCTCGGCCGCGAGCTGTTCCTGCACGGCGGCCACCCCGAGGACCAACTGCGCGGCCGCCCCGGTGAGTTGCTCGCGACCCGCGCGGGCGCCGTCTGCCGGGCCACCCGGGACGGCGCCGTGTGGATCCCCGAACTGCGCCCCCGCAAGAACTCCGGCGACCCCGCCCCCTTCCGCCGCCCCGCGACCGACGTCCTCGCCACCCCCGGCCTCCCCGACAGCCCCGCCCCGCTCGAACTGCCCCCGGCCCGCCGCACTTGGACCGACATCCGCTACCGGCAGGACGGTGACGTCGGCTTCGTCACCTTCTCCTTCCCCGGCGGCGCGATGAGCACCGACCACTGCCGGCGCCTGCTCGACGCCTACGAGTACGCCCTCGCCCGGCCGACCCGGGTTCTCGTGCTCGGCGGCCGCCGGGACTTCTTCTCCAACGGCATCCATCTGAACGTCATCGAGGCCGCCCCGGACCCCGCCGAGGAGTCCTGGACCAACCTGAACGCGATGGACGACCTCGTCGAGGCCGTACTGCGGACCACCGACCGGCTGGTCGTGGCGGCGCTCGGCGGGAACGCGGCGGCCGGCGGCGCCATGCTCGCCCTCGCCGCCGACGAGGTCTGGTGCCGAGCCGGTGCCGTCCTCAACCCGCACTACCGGCGGATGGGCCTGTACGGCTCGGAGTTCTGGACATACTCGCTGCCCCGTCGCGTCGGAGCCGAGACCGCCCGGCGGCTGACCGAGGAGGCACAGCCGGTGAGCGCCGCGACCGCCGCCCGGATCGGGCTCGTCGACCGGCTGCTGCCGGTCCCCGCACAGCGCTTCACCGCCGAGGTCGAGGAGCAGGCGGCCGCGCTCGCCGGCACCCCGGATCTCGGCCGGCGCATCGCCGCCAAGGCCGCGGCGCGCCAGGCCGACGAGGCGCGACGACCGCTCGCCGAGTACCGGAAGGACGAACTCGACCGGATGCACGCCCTGTTCTTCGACCCGGCCGCCGCCTACCACTCGCTGCGCTCGGACTTCGTCCGCAAGGTCCCGGGCGGCGCCCGGTGACGCGGCTGCTGGTGGCGGGCGTCGGCAACATCTTCCTCGGCGACGACGCCTTCGGCCCCGAGGTGATCCGCGCCCTGCACCGGCGCCCGCTGCCCCCCGAGGTGCGGGTCCGGGACTACGGCATCCGGGGCATGGACCTCGCCTACGAACTGCTCGACGGCTGGACGGTCGCCCTGCTCGTGGACGCCGCCGCCCGCGGCCTGCGCCCCGGCACGCTCTCCCTGATCGAGCCCGAACTCCCCGACGGCGCCCCGGCGGCCCCGCCCGAGGCACACGGCATGGACCCGGCGAAGGTGCTCGCCCTGGCCGCCCACCTCGGCGACGAACCCCTGCCGCGCGTCCTCGTGCTCGCCTGCGAACCCGGACAGCTGCCACGCGGCGACGAGGACATCGCCCCCGGCCTGAGCGAGCCCGTCCGGGACGCGGTCGAACGGGCCGTCGAAGCGCTGCACACCCTGGTCCCCGAGCTGCTCGCCCATCCACAGGCCACGCCGTCGTTGGACCGCCCGGAGGAATCCACGGGCCCCGCAGCGGCCGGGCTCCCGCACCCGGCCGCCACCGGCGCGGAGGATCGCTAGCGGACCAGGACGGGACCCACCCGATCCGACGGCTCGTCCCGAACTCAGCGATCGAGGAGCACCCATGTGTCAGTCCGAGGAGGTCACCCGCGCCGTCCTGGCCAGGAACGACGGCTTGGCCGCGAGCCTGCGCGACGATCTGGCCGCGCGCGGGGTCAGCGTGGTGAACCTGCTCTCCAGCCCCGGCAGCGGCAAGACCGAACTGCTCGGCCGGGTGCTGGCCCGGGCACTGGAGCGGGATGTGCCCGTCGCCGCCTTCACCGCCGACCTCGCCACCGAGAACGACGCCAGACGGCTGGCCCGTTCGGGAGCGCCGGTGAAACAGCTGCTGACCGACGGACTGTGCCATCTGGAGGCCCGGCAGGTACGCGGCCACCTGGAGGGCTGGCTGCCGGCGGACACCGCGCTGCTGTTCGTGGAGAACGTCGGCAATCTCGTCTGCCCGGCCTCCTACGACCTCGGCGAACAGCTGCGGATCGTGCTGATGGCGGTGACCGAGGGCGAGGACAAGCCCTCGAAGTACCCCACCGCCTTCGGCTCCGCGCACCTGGTCGTACTCACCAAGACCGACCTCGCGGGGCCGGCCGGCTTCGACGAGACCGCCTTCGCCGACCACGTTCAGCGGGTCAACCCCGGGGTGGAGATCGTCCGCTCCTGCGCCCGCACCGGCGAGGGCGTCGACACGGTCCTGGACCGGGTGCTCGCCGTACGGGACGGTGCTCCCGCGCACCGGCCGCCCCTCGCCCCGCACCCGCACGGTCACGTCCACGCGCCCACCGCCTCGTGACCGCCCCCACCACGGGGGCCGCCGTCCGCCGGCGCATCACCGTGCGCGGAACCGTGCAGGGCGTCGGCTTCCGCCCCTACGTCCACCGCCTCGCCGCCGGTCTCGCGCTCACCGGGTTCGTCAGCAACACGGCGAACGGTGTGCTCATCGAGGTCGAGGGAGCGGCGACCGGCGTCGAGCGGTTCCGCGAGCTGCTCGCCACCGAGCCGCCGCCGCTCGCCGCCGTGACCGCCGTCGGCGTCGAGGAGGTACCCGTCACCGGGGCGGAGCCCGGCTTCACCATCCGCGCCACCGAGCAGTCCTCCCCGGGCCGCACCCTGCTGCCGCCCGACACCGCGACCTGCGCCGACTGCCTGCGGGAGCTGGCCGATCCGGCCGACCGCAGACACCGGCACCCCTTCATCACCTGCACCCACTGCGGCCCCCGCTTCACCATCGCCACCGGCATGCCGTACGACCGTGCGGTCACCACCATGTCCGGCTTCCCCATGTGTGCCGGCTGCGCCCGGGAGTACGACGACCCGGCCGACCGCCGCTTCCACGCCCAGCCCGTGGCCTGCCCGGACTGCGGGCCCCGGCTGCGGCTGGTGCCCGCTGCGGACAGCGGAGTGAGGGCCGCTCGCGACGGTGATGCCCTCTCACGGGCGCGAGAGCTCCTCGCCGCCGGGCGGATCGTCGCCGTGAAGGGCATCGGCGGCTACCACCTGGCCTGCGACGCCTCCAACGCCCGCGCCGTCGACACCCTGCGCACCCGCAAGGCGCGCGGGGACAAGCCGTTCGCCGTGA
Source organism: Streptomyces sp. NPDC096040 (assembly GCF_040303265.1). Classification (NCBI taxonomy): domain Bacteria; kingdom Bacillati; phylum Actinomycetota; class Actinomycetes; order Kitasatosporales; family Streptomycetaceae; genus Streptomyces; species Streptomyces sp. NPDC096040. The sequence goes on along the minus strand of NZ_JBEOTA010000002.1, from coordinate 129,234 downwards.
TGTGCGCGGACCTGGACGAGGTGCAGCGGATCGCCGTGCTCGGGTCCGCCGAGCGGGCCCCGCTCACCGGCCCCCGGCGCCCCATCGTCCTCCTGCGCCCCCGCGACGACGTACGGCTGGCACCCGGTGTGTGCCCCGGCAGTCCCCACCTCGGTGTGATGCTGCCCTACACCCCCGTCCACACCCTGCTGTTCGGACTCCCCGGCGACCCGCCCGGCCCCCGCGTGCTGGTCATGACCAGCGGCAACCGCTCGGGCGAGCCGATCGTCACGGACGACGACGAGGCGCTCACCCGGCTGTTCGGACTGGCCGACGCCTGGCTCGCCCACGACCGGCCCATCGCCTCGCCCTGCGACGACTCCCTGCTGCGGGTGCGTGCCGACGGCAGCGAACAGGTCCTGCGCCGCTCCCGCGGATATGTGCCACACCCGCTGCGCCTGCCCGTCGCGGTGCGGCCCGCGCTCGCGGTGGGCGGAGACCTCAAGAACGCGCTGTGTGTCGGCGAGGGCGAACTGGCCTGGTTCGGGCCGCACATCGGCGACATGGGCGACCTGGCGACGCTGGAAGCGGCCGTCCGCGCGGAACGGCATCTGCACCGGCTGACCGGAGTCCGCCCCGAACTCGTCGCCGCCGACCGCCACCCCGGCTACCACGCGTCCGCCTGGGCCCGCCGCCGCGCCGCTCAACTCCCCACGAAGCAACCGGTGTTCGTGCAGCACCACCACGCCCATGTCGCCGCCGCCATGGCAGAGGCCGGCCTCGACGGCACCACACCGGTCATCGGCGTCGCCTTCGACGGCACCGGCTACGGCGACGACGGCACCATCTGGGGCGGCGAGGTGCTCATCGCCGACTACACCGGCTACCGGCGTCTCGCCCACCTCACCCCGGCCCCGCTCCCCGGCGGCGACGCGGGAGTCGCCAACCCGTGCCGGACGGCGCTGGCCCGGCTGTGGGCGGCCGGCGTGCCGTGGGATGCGGACCTGCCCTGCGTCGCCGCTTGCTCGCGCGAGGAACTCAAGCTTCTAGCACGGCAGTTGCCGAGCCAGGTCGGCTGTGTGGCCACCTCCAGCATGGGCCGGCTCTTCGACGCCGTGTCGTCCCTCGCGGGCGTGTGCCACCGCGCCGGGTACGAAGCCCAGGCGGCCCTGGAACTGGAGGCACAGGCCTGCCTGGCCTGGGACGAGGACACGGCCGCGTACCCCTTCGGCGCCCCCTTCGACCCGGCCCCCGCGCTGCGCGCGATCGTCAGCGACCTGCGGCGCGCCACCCCGGTACCGGTGATCGCGGCCCGCTTCCACCGCGGGGTCGCCCGGGCGGTCCTGGACCTGTGCCGCGGCGCGCGCCGGGACACCGGCCTCGCCACCGTCGCCCTCACCGGAGGCGTCTTCGCCAACGCGCTTCTGGAGCAGGCCGGTTCCGACCTGCTCCAGGACTTCGGGTTCACCGTCGTCCGGCACCGCGAAGTCCCGCCGAACGACGGCGGGCTGGCGCTCGGGCAACTGATGGTCGCGGCCCACGGACAACGACCCGACGACGGCCGACGTACGGCAGTCACCGACGAGACGGAGTGACCCATGTGTTTGGCAGTGCCCGGCAGAGTCGTGAGCATCGACGACACGTCCGATCCGCTCACCGGCCTGATCGACTTCGGCGGTGTGCAGAAGCAGGCGTGTCTTGAGTACGTGTCCGACGTCCGCGTCGGGGAGTACGTCATCGTCCATGTGGGGTTCGCCCTGCAGCGGCTCGACGAGGAGTCGGCCCTGGCCTCCCTCAAGCTCTTCGAGGAACTCGGGCTGCTCGAGGAGGAGTTCGGCGACGCCTGGCAGCAGGCGGCACAGCAGGCCGAGGGGAGCGAGACCCGGTGAAGTACCTCGACGAGTTCAACGACCCCCAGCTGGCGCGCCGCCTGCTGGACGACATCCGGTCCACCGTCACCCGGCCCTGGGCCCTGATGGAGGTGTGCGGCGGCCAGACCCACTCGATCATCCGGCACGGCATCGACCAACTCCTCCCCGAGGAAGTGGAGTTGATCCACGGGCCGGGCTGTCCGGTCTGTGTGACCCCACTGGAGTGCATCGACAAGGCGCTGGAGATCGCCGCCCGTCCCGGGGTGATCTTCTGCTCCTTCGGCGACATGCTGCGGGTGCCCGGCAGCGACCGGGACCTGTTCCGGGTCAAGGGCGAGGGCGGTGACGTCCGCGTGGTGTACTCGCCGCTCGACGCGCTGAAGCTCGCCCAACGCCACCCGGACCGCCAGGTGGTCTTCTTCGCCATCGGCTTCGAGACCACCGCCCCCGCCAACGCCATGGCCGTCCACCAGGCCAAGCGCCTCGGGCTGACCAACTTCAGCCTGCTGGTCTCCCACGTGCGGGTCCCTCCGGCCGTCGAGGCCATCATGACCGCGCCCAGCTGCCGGGTGCAGGGCTTCCTGGCCGCCGGGCACGTGTGCAGCGTGATGGGCATGAGCGAGTACCCGGAGCTGGCCGCACGCCACCGGGTCCCCATCGTCGTCACCGGCTTCGAACCCCTCGACATCCTGGAGGGCATCCGCCGCACGGTCCGCCAGCTGGAGCGCGGCGAGCACCGGGTGGAGAACGCCTACGCCCGGGCCGTGCGCGAGGACGGCAACCCGGCCGCCGTCCGCATGATCGAGGAGGTTTTCGAGGTCACCGACCGCTCCTGGCGCGGCATCGGCCCCATCCCGGCCAGCGGCTGGCGGCTCAGCGAGGCCTACCGCGCGTACGACGCCGAACACCGCTTCGACGTCACCGGCATCCGCACCGAGGAACCGGCCGAGTGCCGGGCCGGCGAGGTCCTGCAAGGGCTCATCAAGCCCACCGAGTGCGCGGCCTTCGGCACCACCTGCACCCCGCGCACCCCGCTCGGCGCCACCATGGTCTCCAGCGAGGGCGCCTGCGCCGCCTACTACCTCTACCGCCGGATGTCCGAACCGGCGCTCCCGCGAGAGGAGATGAACCCCGTTGGCTGAGCAGACCGTCGTCGACCCGGCGAACTGGAGCTGTCCGGCGCCGATCCGTGACCAGCCGGTCGTGGTGATGGGCCACGGCGGAGGCGGCGCCCTCTCCGCCGAACTGATCGAGCAGGTCTTCGCCCCCGCCTACGGCAACGCCCTGCTCGCCGGGATGACCGACTCGGCCGTCCTCCACCTCGGCGGCGCCCGACTGGCGTTCTCCACCGACTCCTACGTCGTACGGCCGCTGTTCTTCCCCGGCGGCTGCCTCGGCGACCTCGCCGTCAACGGCACGGTCAACGACCTGGCGATGAGCGGCGCCCGGCCCGCCTACCTGTCCGCCGCGTTCGTCCTGGAGGAGGGCGTGCAGCTGGCCGTCGTCGAACGCGTCGCACGGGCCATGGGCGCGGCGGCCGAGACGGCCGGCGTCACCATCGCCACCGGTGACACCAAGGTGGTCGAGGCCGGGCACGGCGACGGGGTGTACGTGACCACCGCCGGGGTCGGTCTCGTGCCCGAGCGGGTGGACATCCGTCCGCAGCGGGCCCGTCCCGGTGACGCCGTCATCATCAGCGGGCCGATCGGGCTGCACGGGGTCGCCGTGCTGAGCGTGCGCGAGGGGCTGGAGTTCGGCGTCGAGATCGCCAGCGACACCGCGCCGCTGGCCGACCTGGTCGCCACCATGCTGGACATCACCCCGGACATCCACGTCCTGCGCGACCCGACACGCGGTGGTCTGGCCGCCTCGCTGAACGAGATCGCCCGCGCCTCCGGCACGGGGGTGCGGCTGAGCGAGCGGGCCGTCCCGGTACCGGACGCGGTCGCCAACGCCTGCGGGTTCCTCGGGCTCGACCCGCTCTATGTCGCCAACGAGGGCCGGCTCGTCGCCTTCGTCCCGCCGACGGAGGCCGACGCCGTGCTGGCGGCCATGCGCGCCCATCCGCAGGGGGCCGGCGCTGTCCGCATCGGCGAGTGCGTGGCCGACCACCCCGGGATGGTCGTGGTGGCGACCGGACTCGGCGGCACCCGGGTCGTGGACCTGCCGCTCGGGGAGCAGCTCCCGCGGATCTGCTGAACGCGGATCTGCCGAACAAGGCGAAGACCCCCCGGTGCCCGGTCGGTTCCGGGCACCGGCGGGGTCATTCGACCGCGGTGATCTCCAGCTCCCGGCCGCTGCGCAGCTCGGTGCAGGGCCGGTCGCAGCGCGGGCACCAGAAGAACGGCGGCATACCCACCGCGAACTCCTCGGCGCACGGGCCGCACCAGGCCTGCGCGGGCACGTGCTCGACCACCAGGTGTGCTCCCGCCAGGGCGGTGCCGTCACGGGCCACCTCGAAGGCGAAGGTCAGGGCGTCCGGTACGACCCCCGACAGCTCGCCGACCCGGACGGACACCGCCGAGACGGTGTCCGCCCCGTCCTCCCGGGCCCATTCGCCGGCCTGTTCCACGATCGCGGTCGCGATGGACAGTTCGTGCACGCCCGGCTCACGGATACCGGCGACGGGCACTCAGCCCGCCGGCGATACGCCAGATCTTCAGCTCGCGGACCAGGCTGGGGATCTCGGTGACGAGCAGCGCCGTGCACAGGGCGCCCACCACGGCGATCTCGGCGGTCAGCACGCGCTTGGCCGTCGTACCTCTTCTTCGTTTCCTCATGTGGGGAACTCCCAGTTCTCTCTCGTCGGGTTCAGCCGGGAGGGATGTTCGGCATGACGTCCAGCAGGGCGTCGTGCCGCTTCCAGTGGATGCTGGTGGAGCGCCGCGCGTCGGCGGTGCCGTCCGGGTGGTGCCCTGTCTGGGTGGTGCGCGGCCCGTGGTTGCCCTGGTGCATACCGGGCACGTGGGACGGCGTGTCGGGCTTCGCCTGGGCTCGGCCGACTCGGATGCTTCCCATGGGGTTTCTCCTTCCTGTGTTGCCGTTCCTCAAGGGCGCTCGGTGAGCTCCTCGAAGAAACGCTCCACGGCCGGCCACATCCGGCCGCCGCCGGACAGGCCGCGCCACTCCCGGCGGACGACGGCGAGCATGCGGAAGCAGTCGTCCACCGGCACGATCCAGTGGTGGTCCAGGCCGTGGACCGTGTTGACCAGCAGCGCCTCGACATCGGGTGCCATATCGGCCAGGGGCGGGCAGCCTGCGACCGCCCGCTGCCAGGCCGCCGCGTCCACCTCCCAGCGCATGGCACCCGCCGGGCTCGGTCCCTCGGCGGTGACCGAGCCGTCGGCGCGCGGTACGAAGAAGACCAGGCCGACCGGGACCCCCAGGGCCGCGGTGTCGACCTTCGGGAGGCGGACCCGGCGGGTGGGGATCAGCCGGAACTGGGCTTCGCCGGTGCCCCGGCCTGGGAACAGCAGCGAGCAGGGGCGGCAGGCGCAGCGGACCTCGGCCTGCCCGGTGTCGTACAGATGCGGATGGGTCGCGGGCACGGGGGCGGCGCACAGGTCGCACACCTCCGCCTCCGCCGCCGGCCGGTGGTCGGCGGCGGAGCGGATGAGGCGGGCCAGGGCTCCGTCGGTGCTCACCGGGCCTCCTGTGGCCGGCGCAGGGAGTCGAGGGGGACGAAGGCGGGCGCCGGGGCCTCGGGCAGCGGCTGTACGTCTGCCAGCTCGGGGGCCGCGGCGAGCACCGCCTCCCGGACGACGTCGGTCACCTCCGTGGTACCTCCGCCGCACCCGGAGCCGCAACCGCCGCCCGTGGTCAGCCGTACCCGGCCCACCTGGCCCTCCACCCCGGCCCACTCGACGTCACCGCCGCGCTCGCGCACGGCGGGGCGCAGCCGCTCGACCGCGCGGGCCGCCCGGCGCTCGGGCGAGTCGGGGTGGATGTCGTGCAGGACCAGGAGGTGGTCAAGGAGCTCGTCGTCGGAAAGCCGCTCAACCAGTGGTGCGTCCGCGCGGTCCACGACGCGGGCGAGCGCCTCGCCGTAGACCTCGGTCAGCAGGCGTACCGCCTCGGCGGCCGGGCCGCCGGCCGGGCCGGGGGCGGCCTCCAGCCCCTCCAGCAGTGAGTCGAGGCGGGACAGCCTGGCCTCGACCGCCGGGCCGTCGAGCCGGCCGGGGTCAGCCATGGTTGGCCCCGTACGTCGGCGAGTGCGTGACGGTCAGCGTCTTGCCCTTGCCCGTGTACATATGGACACCGCACGGCAGACAGGGGTCGAAGCTGCGGACCGTGCGCATGATGTCGACGCCCTTGAAGTCGTCCGGGCCGTTCTCCTCGAAGATCGGCTGGCCCTGGACGGCGTCCTCGTAGGGGCCGGGGGTGCCGAACTTGTCGCGGGGGCTGGCGTTCCACGGGGTCGGCGGGTACGGGTGGTAGTTGGCGATCTTCTTGTCCTTGATCACCAGGTGGTGGGAGAGGACGCCGCGCACGGCCTCGTGGAAGCCGCAGCCGATCGCCTCGTCCGGCACCTCGAAGTCCTGGAACACCTTGGTGTCGCCGGACCGCACCAGCCCCATCGCCTCGTCCAGGAACTGCAGGGCCATGGCCGCCGCGTAGGCGACGAAGTACGGCCGGGCGCGGTCGCGTTCGAGGGTGTTGGACCACTTCGGGATCTTCCACTCCAGCGTGGTCTCCGGCAGGCTCGCGCCCTTGGGCAGCGAGATCCGCACACTGGTGCCGGTGGCCTTGATGTACGGCGTGTCGACGATGCCGTTCAGCGCGGTCGACCACAGCCGGGCCAGCGGGCCGCCGCCGGTGTCGAGGGCCAGGTGGTCGCCGGTGCGCTGGTCGAACCAGCGCGGGCTCATCACCCAGCTGTAGTTGGCGTCGAAGTCCCGCTTCTGCGGCACCGGAAGGGTCGTCTGGTTCCACGGGTGCCGCATGTCGACGGGGTTGCCCAGCGGGTCGTGGGTGACGAACGGGTCCTCGTTGACCCAGTCCTCGTAGAACGAGCTGCCCAGCATGATCCTGAGGCCCAGGTTGATGTCGACCAGGCTGTTGGTCACCAGTTCGCCGTCGACGATGATGCCCGGGGTGACGTACATCGCCCTGCCCCAGCGCTCCATGTTCTCGTAGCGGTAGTCCACGACCTTCGGATCCTGCCAGGCGCCCCAGCAGCCCAGGAGGATGCGGCGCTTGCCGACCTCCTCGTAGCCGGGCAGCGCCTCGTAGAAGAAGTCGAAGACGTCGTCGTTCATGGCGACGGCCTTCTTCACGAAGTCGATGACGTGCATCAGCCGGCTGAGGTAGTCGGTGAACACGGTCGGCTGCGGCATGGTGCCGACACCGCCCGGATACAGCGTGGAGGGGTGGACGTGCCGGCCCTCCATCAGGCAGAACATCTCGCGGGTGGTCCGGGAGACCTTCAGGGCCTCCTTGTAGACCTCGCCCTCGAAGGGGTTGAAGGCCTTCATGATGTCCGCGATGGTCCGGTAGCCGTGGATGTCACCGCGCGGTGCGGCGGTGCGTTCGGCGCGGGCCAGGACACTCGGGTTGGTGGCCTTGACCATCTGCTCGCAGAAGTCCACGAAGACCAGGTTGTCCTGGAAGATCGTGTGGTCGAACATGTACTCGGCCGCCTCGCCGAGGTTGACGATGTGCTCGGCCAGCGGCGGCGGCTTCACTCCGTACGCCATCTGCTGCGCGTAGTCGGAGCACGTGGTGTGGTTGTCGCCGCAGATACCGCAGATCCGCGAGGTGATGAAGCCCGCGTCGCGCGGGTCCTTCCCCTTCATGAAGACGGAGTAGCCGCGGAAGAGGGAGGAGGTGCTGTGGCACTCCACCACCTCCCGGTTGGCGAAGTCGATCTTCGTGTAGATGCCCAGGTTTCCGATGATCCGGGTGATCGGATCCCAGGACATGTCGACGATCTGCGCGGGCTTGCGCCCCTTCTGCCGGGCCTCGGTTGTGGTCATCGGCGTTGCTGCCCCTTGCTGTGGGTGGTTCTCGGTCGGTGGAGGGTGGGTGCTGGACCGGGTCAGGGCCGCCAGCGCGGGGCGTACCCGCTGGTGAGCTTGCGCTTGTTGTGGCGCCACTTGGGCTCGTGGTTCACCAGCTCGTTGGTGAAGCCGCGCAGCCGGCGGATGACCGCGCCGTACGGCTTGATGGCCAGCGAGGAGAGGGTGCTGCCGGGCGGCTCGTCCATGAACGGCATGAACGCGTCCGGGAAGCCCGGCATGGTGCAGCCGATGCAGATACCGCCGACGTTCGGGCAGCCGCCGATGCCGGCCATCCAGCCCCGCTTGGGCACGTTGCAGTTCACGACCGGACCCCAGCAGCCCGACTTGACCAGGCACTTGGGGGAGTTGTAGTCCATCGCGAAGGTCGCCTGCTCGTAGTAGGCGGCGCGGTCGCAGCCCTCGTGCACCGTCTTGCCGAACAGCCACTGCGGACGCAGCATGTGGTCCAGCGGGGGCGGGGGAGCGGTGCCGGCGGCGTGGTAGAGCACCCAGACGAGGGTCTCCATGAAGTTCTCCGGCTGGACCGGGCAGCCCGGCACGTTCACGATCGGCAGCCCGCCCTGGGACTTGAAGTCCCATCCCAGGTAGTCCGCGAGGCCCATGGAACCGGTCGGGTTGCCGGCCATCGCGTGGATGCCGCCGAAGGTGGCACAGGTGCCGATGGCCATCACCGCCCAGGCCTTGGGCGCCAGTTGGTCGATCCAGTCGTTGAGGGTCTGCGGCTGGCCGGTCTCCGGGTCGTTGCCGAAGGACGTCCAGTAGCCCTCGCCCTCGATGATGTTCTGGTTCGGGACCGACCCCTCGATGACGAGGATGAACGGCTCCAGCTCGCCCCGCGCGGCCTTCCGGTACGGCGCGAGGAAGTCCTCGCCGCCCAGGCTCGGCGAGAGCACCTTGTTGACCAGGTTGACCTTCGGCAGGCCCGGAATCAGGCCGAGGACCAGGTCCTCGATGGAGGGCTGGTCGGCCGCCGTCACGGAGACGGTGTCGCCGTCGCAGCTCATGCCCTCGGAGATCCAGAGGATGGTGATCTCGTCGAACCCCTGGCGTGCCTCGGCCCGGCTGGGTTCGCCGCCGGCGGCGGTGGCGGTCACGTTTTGGGTGCTCATGTGTTCGGCCTCCGATGAAGTGGGCCCCGGGGCGGCTCGGTCGCCGCCTCTGGATCCGGGACGTCGGTGCCCCCGAGCGGCTCGACTTCGTCGGGCCGGAAGTAGTGGAAACGGCCGTACCAGCCGTGCAGTTCGGCCGCCGGATCGTCGTCGACGGTGACGGCGAGATGGGTGCTGCCGTCCACGTCGTGGAAGACCGCGGCCACGGTCGCGGTCCGGCCGGCCAGGAACATGTCCTGGGCGTCGGCACCCCGGCCGCGCGGGCGCAGCCGCACCGCGCTGCCGCCACCGACCCGCACACCGTCGACCAGGACGGTGTCGGTGGCCGGCGAGAGCCCCTCGTCGGCGCCCTCCTGCCACCAGGCGGGGCGCTCGGCCACCGGCTTCAGCGAACGGATCGCGCCGTGCAGCCGCCCGAAGACCTCCGGCGGCATGGTGTCGACCCGGTCGAGGATCTCGGCCGCCCGCGGGTCGGTGGCGCGGGCCTCCCGCTTCTCCTCGTCCGTCAGCAGCATGGTGCGCAGGGTGAGGATCTCGTCGATCTCACCGGCGTCATGCAGATCTCCGGGGCTCTCCGGTGCCACCTGTGGATGGTCGGGCAGGATGATCGGCGAGGAGAGCAGCAGGGCGGAGACCGAGCCGTGGGCGGGGGTGCCGGCGGGGGGTGCGCCGCCGAGCACCGGGAACGTGAAGTCGTTACGACAGCTCCGAGAGGCCTCCTGGAGGGCCGGGCCCGGGTCGATCAGGGAGACGAACTCCGCGCCCTCGACGCCGAGCAGGGTGTGGGTGGCGATGAGCGCGTGGCGCAGCGCCTGGTCGCGGGGGGCGTGCGGATCCGCCGTGTCCCCCTCGTTCGCGGTGCGCACCCGGAGCCGGACGAGGCCCTCGCCGAACCGCTCGGCGACGACCGTGGTGCCGGCCCGGACCTCTTCCCGGCGCCTGACCAGCCGTCCGGCGCCGGAGGGCAGCGCCTCCGTGTCGGCACCGGCGGGTGAGCCCACGGGGAACGTGTGCCGGCCCTCGTCCAGGGTGACCGTGAAGTCGGCCTCGCGCGGTACCGCCTCCTCGAAGGTCAGCTGCACGGTCCCGTCGTCGCACGTCAGCGACTCGACCGGCCGCCGGTCGCCGTCCTCGACCTGCTTGTGCTGCATCTGCAGATACCGCACCCGCACCCGCACGACCGCGCCCGGCCGGTACACCCGCACCAGGCACTCCGTCTGCTGGTACCAGGAGTCCGCCGAACCCGACACACCCGGGCTGACCGGGCCGTCGGCCTCCACCCAGTTCCTGGGGAAGAGGACCCCGAACTGCCAGCGGGCACGATTCTTCGGTGAGGACCGCCGATAGGGGTAGAGGAGGTAGCCCTCGTAGAGGACGGCATCGGCGACGTCGCTCAGCTGCCCGAAAGCGTCCCCCGACCGCTCAGGCGGCCGCTTCGAGCCGTCCACCAGGGCAGTGCGGGGCGCTCTGCCGTCGACCAGTCCCTCGGCCATGCAGCCTCCTCGGATCCGTGCGCGCCCCCATGCCTTCCACCACGGTCACATCGGTCACGCCTGCTCGCCTCTTCTGGCCGAGCGGCGTTGGGCCGGACGGGGTGTGCCTGGGCGTACGCCGGGTCAGCCGGCGGAGGCGGCCTGCGCGGGACGGTCCGGCCGGACCGAGACGACGATGTCGCCGACCTGGCCACGATCGTCCTTCACCAGCAGCAGGCTCGGCAGGGTGGTCTCGGCGGAGGTTCCGGGCCCGTCCACCTCGGCCGCGCGTCCCCGGCGATGTGCCGGGTGGTCAGGGGGAGGTGAAGAGGGTGGGGAAGCGTGGGGCGAGCCAGGGTTTGCGGCCCGTGGCGAGTACCTGGCCCCGGGCCATGGCGAGCCATGGATTACGGCGGCCGAGGGCGATGAGCAGGAAGGCGACCGGATCGATGAGGATCGTGCAGTCCGGGCGCTCCAGCGGTCCCGCGGCCACCCGCACGGCACCGTCGGCGAGTGTGACCCCGAAGGCGCCGGCGCCACCGCGCAGCCGGATCGTGTAGCGGGCGGTCAGTCCGGCGACGGCTGAGCCGTCCGCCACGGCCGGCATCACCGAGAGCATGAACGGCATGCACAGCGCGACCCGTTCGGCTTCGATCATGTGCGGGCGCCGCAGCGCACGGGCGAGATCGTAGCCGTGCCCCAGCATGTGCGTGAGCAGGTACGAGGCGAGGACGGACCGGTCCATCGGGCCGAGCGGGGTGACCGGGGCCGGACCGTCCACCGCCGTGGCCAGCGCGTCGACGCAGCGCGCGGCCTGCTCGGTGATCATCGTCGCGAGCGGCTCGGCCCCGCGCTCCCCGAACGCGGCCAGTGACTCGGCGTTGGCCGCCGCGAGGCTCCGCGGTGTGCCGTCCCCGTACGGGCGTTCCCGTCCGAGAGCGAGGTCCGCCATCAGCCCGTTGGCCAGCGCCAGATGGGCGGCCGCCTCACCGACCGTCCACTCCGACCCCGGTACGGCGACACTCGTGTCGGCCACGCCGTACAGCACGGCCGCGATGTCGTCGCCGGCCTGCCGTATCGCCTGCCCGAGTCCTTCGGGCAGCGCCCCTCGGACGTCCTGCCGTGCCGCCTGATCCATGTCGGTCGCCCCTGTTCTACCGGCCGGTAGCCAACCAGACGTACGGGCGCACCACAAGCCCTGTGACGGTCACCGCGGGCGGAGGCCGTGCAGGAAGGTGTCCACGACCACGTCCGCGGCCTGGGCGGCGCCGAGTTCGGGCAGCTCCTGCGAGGCCAGGTGCATCAGCTGCGGCAGCAGTGAACTCGCCCACGCCGTCGGGAGATCCGCGCGCAGGAGCCCCTCGTCGGTGGCGCGCCGCAGGAAGTCGTCGATCTCCCCGATCAGAGCGTCGCGCCGCTCGCGGATCGCGTCGTCGGCCCGCAGCCGGCTGAGTTCCACCGGCCACTTGCGATTGACCTCGATGATCTCCTCGACGTACCGGTGCAGCGCCACCGCGACGGGAGCGGCACGCAGCCTGGCGTTCCGCACGGCCCGCTCGACCGCGTCGTACCGCGCCTCGTAGATGGCCGCCAGCAGCTCCTCGCGGGACGCGAACCGCCGGTAGACGGTGCGCCGGTCGACGCCGGCCTCCGCGGCGATCGCGGCGATGCTCGCGGCCGGGTCGGCGGCGAGCATACGGGCCCCGGTCGTCAGAACCGCTTCCAGGTTGCGCGCTGCGTCTGCTCTCACGCGCCGAGCATAGCCCGAGGTGTGGAACCTGGCTCATCTAGTGACTCAACGTTGAGGCTGTCGATGATATAAGTGCTACATTGAAGTGACAGTTGATGAAATCCGCTTCGCTCGAATCCTCGGGAGAGAGCAAATGATCACTTACGACCGTCTCTTCATCGCAGGCTCCCGGGAGACGCCCAGTGACCCCGACCTGCTCGACATCCGGTCGCCGCACGACCAGGCGCTCATCGGCCGTGCCGCCCAGGCCCGTCCCGCCGACATCGACCGTGCCGTGGCCGCCGCCCGGGCCGCCCTCGACGAGGGCCCCTGGCCGCGCACGACACCCGCGGAACGCATCGCCGTCATGCGCCGTCTGAACGCGCTGCGGGAGGCCGATGCCGAGAAGATCGCCGACCTCGTCTCCGCCGAGAACGGTTCGGCCGCCTGGTTCACCAGGGCCGGACAGCCGGGGCTCACCCGGCAGGCCGAGGCCTACCTCAGGGCCGCGGAGAAGTTCGGCTGGGAGGAGACGCTGGAGTGCGGCTCCGCGGTCCGCGCTGTCGTACGCCGTGAGCCCGTCGGTGTCGTCGCCGCCGTCATTCCCTGGAACTCCCCGTTCTCGGCGGCCATGGCGAAGATCATCCCCGCGCTGCTGGCCGGCAACACGGTCGTCCTCAAGGTGTCCCCGGAGAACTCGCTGAGCATGGGGTTCCTCGCCGAGCTGCTGGAGCGGACCGGTCTGCCGGAAGGCGTGATCAGCGTGCTCCCCGCCGACCGGGAGACCAGCGAGTACCTGGTGTCGCACCGCGACATCGACAAGATCGCGTTCACCGGCTCGACCCGGGCCGGGCGCAGGATCGCCGCCATCGCGGGCGAGCAGTTGAAGCGGGTCAGTCTGGAACTGGGCGGCAAGTCGGCCGCGATCATCCTGCCGGACGCCGACCTCGACCAGGCGGTGCGGGGGCTGAAGTTCGCCTCCCTGCTCAACAACGGCGAGTCGTGCATCGCCCAGACCCGCGTCCTCGCGCCGCGCAGCCGGTACGACGAGGTCGTCACCGGCCTCAAGGACCTCGTGGAGTCGCTCAAGGTCGGTGACCCGGCCGACCCCGACACCTTCATCGGCCCGATGATCCGCCGGGACCAGCAGCAGCGCGTGCGGGACTACATCGAGGTCGGCATCACGGAAGGGGCCCGGCTCGTCACCGGCGGCCCCGGGATCCCGCCGGGGCTGGAGAACGGCAACTACGTGACCCCGACCGTGTTCGCCGACGTCGACAACTCCATGCGGATCGCCCGCGAGGAGATCTTCGGCCCGGTCCTCGTGGTCATCCCCTACGACGACGAGGACGACGCCGTACGGATCGCCAACGACTCGGAGTACGGCCTCTCGGGCGGCGTGTGGTCCGCCGACGAGGGCCATGCGCTGCAGGTCGCCCGCCGGCTGCGGACCGGCACGGTCACCGTCAACGGCGCGGCCTTCTCCTTCGATGGCCCGTTCGGCGGCTACAAGGCCAGCGGGATCGGCCGCGAGTACGGGGCGGTCGGGCTCGCCCAGTACGTCGAGCACAAGACCGTCACCGTGTGATCTCGCGCCACGTTCTCGTCAGTCGACCGGCGGGCGACGGTCGCTCCAGCGGAGGGCCGGCTCCAGGGTCGGGACACCTGGAGCAGCAGGTCCTCCCGCCAGGGCGCGGCGACGATCTGGACGCCCACGGGCAGTCCGCTGGCCTCGCCGTGGTGGAGGGGGGAGCGAGATCGCCGGCTGGCCGGTCGCGCGGTGTCCGCCGCGCCATGGCTCGCCGTCGACGACGTCGCGTGGGCCGCCCCCGCATACCTGTCCGGAACACCGCTCCGAGCCGCCGGCCGGTGAGAAGGAGACCGGGCTTGCCCGGACCCGCGGTGAACCGCCGGTCCGTCGCCGCCGTGCTCAGCCGGCGACCCTCTTCCGCGTCCGGACATGGCGGGCCCGCGCCTGCCCCTTCGCCGCCTCGGCGAGAGCGGGTTGAAGGCGGCGGGCGGCGTCGACGTGGTCGTCGGTCCAGATGATCCGCACCGCGACGGGGGTGGCCCGGCCCTGACCGTCGCTGAGTTCGGTGCGGACGGACTCCACCAGCCGCGCGGCGCCCTCGGGGCGCAGCGGGACGACGTCGGGGACGGGGGAGTGGTCGCCGAGGCTGGTCGCGAGCCCGTGGTACCAGTCGGTCACGAGGGCCGCCGACCCGAGGACGGCACAGTGGGCGTCGGCCCGCACGGCCTGGACGCGCGCCAGGTCCTCACCCTGCCACAGGGAGACGACGGCGTCGGCGGCCAGGCGCAGCCCGACGACTCCGGAGACGAGGGTGGTCGTGCAGGCCAGCGACAGCGGCTTGGCGCCGCGTTCGGCGAGGAAGCTGCGGAACGCGTCGTCGAGGCGGCGCGCGGAGGCCGCCGCCTCACGGCTCTGCGGATCCGGGCCGCCGGGGTGGCGGTGGCCCAGGGCGTAGTCGACGGCGCCTCCGAGGTAACGGGCGCTGTCGTCGTACGCCTGGGCGAGTGCCTTGTGGACGGCGGACCGGGCGCCGCGCGGCCAGAAGAACACGGCGACGAGGACGCTGACCGCGCACCCGAGCGCGATGTCCTGGACCCGCAGCAGGGCGATGTGCCAGTTGGGGTCGTGGCCGATGTTGAACAGCACCACGAGCGTGACGGTGAACGCGGCCTGCCCGGCGGCGAAGGAGATGGCGGCGGGCGCGATGCCGGCGAGCAGGATGGCCACCGGGAGCACGAACCACAGCGCGGTGCCGTGATGGCCGATCAGCTGCAGCAGCCCGGCGCCGACGACCGAGCCGGCCACCGTGCCGAGGACCGCGCGGGCGGCGTTCTGTCCGGTGCTGAGCGCGTTGGAGCGCAGCACGGACAAGGTGCCCAGCAGGACCCAGAAGGAGTGCCCCACGCCGGTCGCCCCGGCCAGGAACACGGCGATGCCGAGACCGACGGCGCCGCGCAGGCTGTTGTGCAGCCACACCGAGTCGGCCCTGAGATGAGCGCCGGCCCGTTCCCGTGCGGCGGTCAGCGGTGCGGCCAGCGCGCCCGGCTCACGGCCGAGCAGCCGCTCGGGCCAACTGCGCTGCCAGGCGGTGGCCGCCACGTCCACGTTGTCGGCGATCTGCAGCACGGCGAAGCTGAGCTCCTGGGCGCGGAAGGACACGTCGAGCGCGGCGATGAACCCGTAGATCTCCGCCGTGCTGTTCCCACCCGGGTGTTCGGAGGGCACACGGACGGTGGAGCTGTGCTCCATCCCGGTCAGCGCCGCGCGCAGCGCTTTGGCGCGGGCCCGCAGCGGGCCGGTGTCGCCGGTCAGGTCCGTGAGCAGGTCGCGGGCCGCCTCCAGGACGTGGGCGGCGGCGCGGCGCACGCTGTGCGCGGCCGGATCACAGCCGGGGGGCTCGTCGGTGTAGTCGGACCGGTCGACGAGGATCGCGCACAGCCAGGTGAGTTCGTCGACCAGCCGGACCAGGGCCCGTGAGGTCGCGGACAGGCCGGTGGGGCGATAAGGGGTGGCTTCGAAGGCTCCCCGCAGGTCCGCGCCGGTACGGCCGGTGTACTCCGCCGCCGCTCTGCACTGGTCGGCGTGGGGCACCGCCCCGTCCGGTCCCGGCACGGAGGCGCGGGTGCGCAGATACCCGGCGGCGGCACGGCAGACGGCGGCCGCCGGGGCGCTGAGCGGATCGGCGACGGGACGCGGCCACAACAGGGCGACGGCCGGCAGCGCCACCACCGCCGCCAGGCCCGCCCCCGCGAGGCGGTCGGGCAGCTGGGACAGCGGTACCGGCGCGCTGACCGGCAGCACGAAGGCCAGCAGGAGCGCCGTCGAACTGCCGGCCAGCAGCGAGCTGACCACACCGGCGAACAGGACCACGAACCCGACCACGACGGTGGCCACTACGGCGAGCCAGGTCTCCGTGGCCGCCAGTGTCCCGACGCAGATCAGCACCAGCCACGCCACCGCGAGAGCCGCCTGCGCCCGCAGCCGCTCCACCATCGGACCGGAGTAATCGACCAGCAGCAGCATCGAGAACGACCCGAACGCGGCGAAGCTCGCCATCGTCGGGGAGCGGAAGACCTCGGTGCACAGTGCGAACAGGGCGGGCATCACCAGCGCCGTACGCCCGGCCCGCCGGGTCGCCGCGAGGTCCGGGTCCTTGCCGCGCAACCACGTCACCCAGCGTGGTGCCCGCCCCGACATGCGCACCTCCCGCTGGCCCAGGGCAGCCGGCCCCGCCGCCGCACCGCGTACACCACTTATATGCGGCCACCATCCGGCGGTCCGCAACATTTACCGGGACCCGGCCCGCTCACCGCACCGGGAAGCCGAACGTATACCCCTGGTCCCTGAGCCAGGGCAGCACCTCGTGCAGTGCGGCCACGGTCTCGGAGCGGTCCCCACCGGCGTCGTGGAAGAGGATGGTCGGGCCGTTGGGCATCTCGTCCTTGACGGTGGCGACGATGGAAGCCGTACCGGGGCGTTCGAAGTCCTTGGAGTCGACGTTCCAGCCGAGCGGCCGCATGCCGTGGGAGGCGGCGAGCTTCCTGCTGTACGGGGTGAAGGCGCCGCCCGGGGCGCGGTAGTAGAGCGGCCGTACGCCCCCCGACGCCTTGGTGATCATGCGTTCCGCGTCGAGGATCTGCTGGGACTGGTAGGCCTCGGACTTGGCGTCCATGGTGACGTCGTGCGACACCGTGTGGTCGCACAGCCGGTGCCCGGCCGCCACCACCGCCTTGACCAGGTCCGGATGCGCCTCGGCCTGCGGGCCGATCATGCAGAACGTGGCCTTGACGCCGTACTCCTTGAGCACCTGGAGCACCTGCGGCGTCCAGACCGGGTCCGGGCCGTCGTCGACGGTGATGTTCACGCCACGGGCGCCCCGGTCCGAGGCGTGCGCGATCTCCACCGACACCGCGGCCGCCTTCCGGCCGGCGCCGGGCGCCGCGGGGTGCGCCGAAGTCCCGGCTCCCGCATGCCCGTTGACGGGGTCGGTCTGCGAGGTCCACAGCGAGGCGGCCACGGCCACCGCGGTGACCCCCATCGCAGCCGCGGCCACCTGGCCGTACCACCCTCGTCCGCCGCGCCGTGCCATGGTCCGCCCCGATCCTTGTCGTTCCGTTGATCTCGTGCACCCGTCCAGACGGAAGGCGGCGGGCACCGGATCCATCCGTTACCGACCACGCACAATTCCGCGAGAGATCTGCGACAGGCTCCCCGCGTGTCCTTTAACGGCGGGTGGGGCGATCGGTGTTGGCGGCCCCGGAAGATCGCGGCTCGGAGGGACCGGTTGTCTGCTTGGCTGCGCGGTACCGATGAACACGCGTTATTAATGAAACCGGGTTGTGCTAAGCTTTCGGTCGTGAATCCGACCCGCCCCCGGCGCGCCCGCAGTGCGGCGGCCAAACAGCAGCGTGAGCGGGAGATCCTCGACGCGGCCCGCTCGCTCGGCACCGAGCGCAGTGTGCGTGAGGTCACGCTGACCGACATCGCCGCCGCCGTCGGCATGCACAAGTCCGCGATGCTGCGGTACTTCGAGACACGGGAGCAGATCTTCCTGACGCTCACCGGCGAGGGCTGGCAGGAATGGTCGGCGGCGCTGCGCGCGAGGCTGGGCGAGCTCGCCGGCGCCGGCCCTGACGAGATCGCGGCGGCCGTCGCCCGCTCGCTCGTGGCGCGGCCGTTCTTCTGCGACCTGCTCGCCCAGGCGCCGCTGAACCTGGAGCGCAATGTGTCGCGCGAATCCGCCTACGAGTTCAAGACGATCGCGCTCGCCGAGGTCGCCTCGATCGCGACCGCGCTGCGCGGCCTGCTCGGGGTCGGCGAGGGCGCGGCCATGGACGTGATCGCCACGGCCACGGGCATGGCCGGGGCGTTGTGGCAGATGGCCGCACCCGGCACCGGTCTGCGCGAACTCTACGAGAGCCAACCCGAGTTGGCGCATGCGGTGGTCGACGTCGAACCCCGGCTGACCCGCATCCTGACCACCCTGCTGAACGGCGTACGCGCGACGTCCGCGGAGTCCTGAGACCGCACCGCTCCCGGCGCGACGTCCTGTGTCGGTGCAGCCGGGAGCCGGGAGCCGGGAGCCGGGAGCCCGGTGCCTGGGGCCGGGAGCCCGGTGCCTGGGGCCGGGAGCCGGGAGCCCGGAGCGCGGGGCGCGGGGCCTGGGGCGCGGAGCTTGGGGCCCGGGGTTTAGAGCCGAGTGCTTGGGGCCGGGAGCCCGGAGCGCGGTGCCTGGGGCGCGGAGCCCGGGGCCCGGGGTCTAGAGCCGAGTGCCCGGGCCAGGAGCCGGGTGCCGGGGCCGGCTGCCCGGAGCGCGGGGCCTGGGGCGCGGGGCCCGGGGCCCGGGGTCTAGAGCCGAGTGCTTGGGGCCAGGAGTCGGGTGCCCGGAGCCCGGAGCCGGGGTCTGTCGGTTTCCTTGGAATCCCGGAATGGGTGCTGTATATCGGTCGCGGGCCCGACCGATTACCGGGTTCCCCGACTGGCTTGCCGTCGGATTGTGCGCATTCACAACCCGGGACACAACAGTCGGAGGCCCTCGGTATGAGGACCTTCGACGATGGGGCGCGGGTTGGTCAACTGCCGTGCAGAGCCTCCTTGATGGCGCCGACGGCGATGCGGCGTGCGAGGTTGGTGGCGTAGCAGTCACGCAGGCTGTCGAGCATCATGAAGTCGTGCACGATGCCCAGGACGCGGGCGGCGGTGACGGGGACGCCGGCTTCCAGCAGGCGGCGGGCATACGCCTCGCCCTCGTCGCGCAGGACGTCGGCCTCGTCGGTGATCACCAGGGCCGGTGGCAGACCCCTGAGGTCGTCGAGGGAGGCGCGCAGCGGGGACGCGTAGCGCTCCTTTCGCTGGGCCTCGTCGCTCGTGTACTGGTCCCAGAACCAGATCATGCCGTCCCGGGTGAGGTAGTAGCCGTCGGAGAACTGCAGGTAGGACGCCGTGTCGAAGTTGGCGTCGGTGACCGGGTAGAGCAGGATCTGCGCGGCGAGCGGGATGCCGCCGCGGTCCTTGGCCATCTGGGCGAAGACCGCCGACATACAGCCGCCGACGGAGTCGCCGCAGACGACCATGCGGGACGCGTCGAGCCCCTGCTCGGCGCCCTGGGCCACGACCCACTGGCCGACGGCGAAGTTCTGCTCGATCTGGGTGGGGTAGCGGGCCTCGGGCGCCCGGTCGTAGACCGGGAAGACCACCGCGGCCTGGGCGCCCACGGCCAGTTCCCGCACGAGGCGGTCATGGGTGTTCTCGTCGCCGAAGACCCAGCCGGCGCCGTGGATGAAGAAGATCACCGGGAGTGTGCCGGTGGCGCCCGCGGGTTTGACGATACGGGTGCGGACGGTTCCCCAGTCACCGGCGTCGACGTCGGCCCAGCTCTCGTCGATCGGCGGTTTGGGTACGCCTTCGCCGGTCTGCAGGCCGGCGAGGATGTCGCGGCCCTGCTCGGGCGGCACCTCGTAGATCCGGGGGTGGGGTGCGGTGGCTTCGGTCAGTTCCTTGGCCGCTGTCTCCAGGAAGGGGGTGGGCGGCGGGGGCAGATCCTTCATGATGAACCTCCAGAACGGTGCCGACGCCGTCGCGGCGCGGCCGTTCGGTCGCTCGCTTCCACAGCTCATCCTGCCCGAGGACCGAGCCGAGGGCGCGTCGGCGGGCCGGCCCGGACGGCGGCCGGCACCCCCCCTGCACCCCTGGGCCGACGCCGAATGGCTCCGCCGCCGGCTCAGGCGGCCCCGCCGACCTCGTGGACCAGCTCGATCGCCCTCCCCAGCGTGGTGAGCCGGTCCTCCGGAGTCTCCCCGGCCGGATAGAGGCGGACCGTGTCGACGCCGGCGTCGCGCCAGACGGTCAGCCGCTCGCGCACCATGGCCTCCGTGCCGATCAGCGTCGTACCGAGCACCATCTCGTCGGTCACCAGGGCGGCAGCGCCGTCCCGGTCGCCGGCCTGCCAGCGCTCGTGGACCTCGGCGGCGACCTCGGCCCAGCCTTGGCGGCTGTAGGCGCCGTTGTAGAAGTTGGTGGACGCCGACCCCATGCCGCCGAGACTGAAGGCGAGTTCCTTCTTGCGTCCGGCGACCATCGCGCCGAGCGCCTCCTCGTCGGCTGCGAAGGCGACCTCGGCGCCCTGGCAGACGTCCAGGTCGGCGCGGGTGCGTCCGCTGCGGGCCAGGCCCTCGTCGAGGTGGGTGAAGTAGGCGTCGGCCGCGCCCTCGGGCACGAAGCTGGTGCCCAGCCAGCCATCGGCGACCTCACCGGTCAGCCGCAGCATCGCCGGGGACAGGGCGGCGAGATAGATCGGGATCTGGTGCTCGGCGCGCATCGACAGCCGCATCGGGACGGCCTCGCCGTCGGGCAGCGGGACGGTGAACTCGGCGCCTGAATAGGCGAGTCGGCCGCCGTCGAGCACCCGCCGTACGATCTCCACCGTCTCGCGCATGCGCCGCAGCGGCCGTGCGAAGGGCACGCCGTGCAGTCCCTCGATCACCTGTGGGCCGGAGGCGCCGAGGCCGAGCAGGAAGCGCCCGCCGGACAGGTTGGAGAGGGTGATGGCCGTCTGGGCCACCGCTGTCGGGGTCCGGGTGCCCAGCTGCATGACGCCGGAGCCGAGCAGCATCCGGTCGGTGAGCGCCGTGTAGTAGCCGAGCGCGGAGGGCGCGTCGGAGCCCCAGGCCTCGGCGACCCAGCAGATGTCCAGGCCCAGTTTCTCCGCCTCGACGACGAAGTCGCCGAGCTGGGACCAGTGTTCGCCGCCCGAGGCCTCGATCGTGGTGGCCGTCCGCATCACGCCTCCGCCCGCTGCTTGATCTGCGCGAGAGTGGCGGTGATGCTCTGCTCGAACTCCCGCAGCCGTACGAACACGATCTTCTGTTCCTTGTCGGGCATCCGGTCGATCGCCACCGACAGCCCCGAACGCCCCGGTCCCAGCTGCATCCACTGCGACAGTTCGGTCCCGCCGTTCTCGGGGCGCAGCCGGAACCGCCAGACCGCGGAGGGTTCCGCGGGGTCTTGCACGGCCCAGGCGAGGACCGACTCCGGTTCGCACTCGATCACATAGGACGTGGTCTCCCACTTGCCGAATGCCTCGTGCTCGCTGCGGCCGACGAACCTGGCGCCCACCGCCGGCCCGTGAGCGCCGTCCAGCCAGGCGACGGACCGGAGTTCCTCGCTCATCTCCGGCATCAGCTCGATGTCGCTGACCAGGGCCCACACCTTCTCCGGCGGGGCGTCGATCCAGGTCCGCACCTCGATCGTGGGTGTGTCCGAATAGCGTGCGCCCGTCCACTCCAAGGTCGTCGGCCTCCTCGCCGTCAAGGGTCTGACCTCCAGGGTTGCTTCCTGAGACTCACCCTGTCAAGAAGCCACGCTGTGCTCAGTCGGTGCCGAACCGTCGTCGTACGTCAGGGCGCTGCCTGAGCCGCTTCGGATAGCCGGGCCCCATCCGCATCGAGGTCTCCTCTGCCCGCATGGGTGTCCGGCACTGGGCGCAGACCACCTCGGCCGTGGTGTCGTGGTCGCAGGCGTCGTGATGGAAGACCACGGGGACCCCCCTCTCCCCGGCCAGCCAGCGGTCGCCCCACGCGGACATCGCGGCGAGCACGGCGAACAGGTCCCGCCCCTTCTCCGTGAGGACGTAGTCGTAGCGCGGCGGCTCGGCCTCATACAGCCGCTTCTCCAGGATCCGCTCGTCGACCAGGTGGCGCAGCCGGTCGGTCAGGGTGTTGCGGGCGATGCCCAGTTCCTGCTGGAACTCGTCGAAGCGGCGGATCCCGTAGAACGCCTCCCGTACCACCAGCGGCGTCCAGTGGTCACCCAGCAGATCGACGGTCCGTGCGATGGAACACGGCCACTTGGCGAACGACGTCCGTTTCATGGTCCTACGATAGCGAGTCTCGTGACGAAACTCAGCAGACGGTGAGCCGACGGCCCAGCCGCATCCGGGCCGCGTGGACAGCGCTGCCCCGTGCGCTTTGACTGGTCATGACGGGTTCCTTGGGGCCCCTGTGACGCTCGGGGTGGACCCGGGCCAGATTTTTCCGGGCTTCCGAGGTTCCCGCTCGACGGCAGCGAACCGTGAAACGAGGTGCCCGACGATGGAGATCGAGGGATCGGTCGCGGTGGTGACCGGTGCGAACCGGGGGATCGGGCTGGCTTTCTCGCGTGCTCTGCTGGCCCGGGGCGCCGCCAGGGTGTACGCGGGCGTCCGCCGGCCCGAGGACTTGACCGAGCCCGGCCTGGAACCGCTGCTCCTGGACGTCACCCACCACGACCAGGTCGCGGCCGCCGCGCGGACGGCGTCCGACGCGACCATCGTGGTCAACAACGCGGGCATCCAGGCCGGGCCGCCCCTGCTGGAGGGCTCCATGGACGGCGCACGGCGGGAGCTGGAGGTGAACTATCTGGGCACCTGGGCCGTCTCCCGCGCCTTCGCACCGGTCCTCGCGGCCAACGGGGGCGGCGCCCTGGTGAACATGCTGTCCGTGGCCTCCTGGCGGCCGAACAGCCGGTTCCCCAGTTACGCGGCGTCGAAGTCCGCGCAGTGGTCGCTGACCAACGCGCTGCGTATCGCCCTTCGGGAACAGGGGACCCTGGTCGTCGGCGTGCACGTCGGCTGGGTGGACACCGACGCCACCGCGGAGATCGACGTGCCGAAGACCGACCCGGCCGAGGTGGCGGCGCGGACCATGGACGCCATCGTCCGTGACGAGCCCGAGGTCCTGGTCGACGACACGGCCCGCCAGGTCCGCGCCGCACTGTCCGGGCCGCTCGATCTCATCAGCCCGACCGCCTGACCGTGCGACGGTGGAGTCAGCAGACCGACTCAACCCAAGGGTGAGGTGGAGCCATGCAAACCGACTTCGACGTCGTCGTCCTGGGAGCCGGGCCGGGCGGCTATGTGGCCGCGATCCGTGCCGCCCAGCTGGGCCTGCGCACCGCCATCGTGGAGGGCCGGTTCTGGGGCGGTGTCTGTCTGAACATCGGCTGTATCCCGGCGAAGGCGCTGCTGCGCAACGCCGAGGTCGCCCAGCTGATCCTGCACGACGCGGAGAAGTTCGGCGTGAAGATCAGCGGCGAGGTGGGCCTTGACTACCGCGCCGCCTGCGAACGCAGCCGGGTGGTGGCCGACGGACGCGTCAAGGGCGTCGGCTATCTCATGCGCAAGAACAAGATCGAACAGTTCGAGGGGCAGGGCACCTTCCTCGACCCCCACACGCTGCAGGTGCGTATGCAGGACGGCGAGACGACACTGACCTTCCGCTCCTGCATCATCGCGACCGGCTCGACCGTGAAACTGCTGCCGGGCACGACGCTGGGCCGGCGCGTCGTCACCTACGAGGAACAGATCCTCTCCGACAGCCTCCCGTCGAGCCTGATCATCGCGGGCGCGGGCGCCATCGGCATCGAGTTCGCCTATCTGCTGCGGTCCTACGGCGTCGAGGTCACCCTGGTGGAGTTCCTCGACCGGATCGCGCCACTGGAGGACGAGGAGGTCTCCGCCGAACTCACCAGGCGCTTCAAACGGCAGGGCATCCGTGTGATGACCTCGACGGCCGTGCGGGCCATCGAGGAGACCGAGGAGAACGTCCGCGTGACCGTCCGCCGGGGCGAGACGGAACAGGTCCTCGAAGCGGAGAAGGTCCTCCAGGCCACCGGCTTTCAGCCGCGCACGGCCGGCTACGGACTGAACAGCACCGGGGTACGGCTCACCGACCGCGGCGCGATCGACGTCGACGGGTACTGCCGTACCAGCCAGCCGCACATCTACGCCATCGGCGATGTCACGGCGAAGCTGATGCTGGCGCACGCCGCCGAGGCGATGGGCATCGTCGCCGCCGAGAGCATCGCCGGCGCGGAGACCATGGAGCTGGACTACCGCATGATCCCGCGCGCCACGTTCTGCCAGCCGCAGATCGCCAGCTTCGGCTGGACCGAGGCCGAGGCCCGCGCCGAGGGCTTCGACGTGCGCGTGGCGAAGTTCCCCTTCACGGCCAACGCCAAGGCTCACGGCCTCGGTGACACGGTCGGGTTCGTGAAACTGGTGAGCGACGCCCGCTACGGCGAACTCCTCGGCGGCCACCTCATCGGCCCCGACGTGACCGAGCTGCTGCCCGAGCTGACGCTGGCTCAGAAGTGGGATCTCACCGTGACCGAACTCGCCCGCAACGTCCACGCCCACCCCACCCTGAGCGAGGCGGTCCAGGACGCCCTGCACGGGCTCGCCGGACACATGATCAACCTCTGACGGCAGAGCTGTGCGGACGCGTGTGTCCGTGCCGTGTGCGAGACGGCACGGACACTCCGCACGGGTCTACCGAGGGCGGACGTACGGCCGGGTCATGATCTCCATGTTGTGGCCGTCCGGGTCCTCGAAGTAGGCGCCCCGGCCGCCGAACAGGCCGTTGATGCCGCCGGGTTGGGTGTGGTGGGGATCGGCGTAGTAGGTGACGCCGTCCGCCTCCAGCCGGGCGATCATGCCGTCGAACCGGTCCTCGGGCACGAGGAAGGCGTAGTGCTGTGACTGGATCGGCTCGTCCCGCTTCTCGTAGTAGTCGAGCGTCACGCCGTTGCCGAGGTCGACCGGCAGGAACGGCCCCAGCGGGAGGCCGACCCGCAGGCCCAGGACGGTGGCGAGGAACTCGGCGGAGCGGTGCCGGTCACTGGCGTAGACGGCCGTGTGGTTCAGCCGGACGGCGGCCGCCGACGCGTCGGACGGTCCCCGCTGGTCGTGCGGGTGCTTCTGGTCAAAGGACAAGGAAGTCTCCGGTCTTGGGGTCTGCTGGGTTCGGGCGCGCGTACGGGCATACGGGCGCCGGGAGCGAAGACGCGGAGAAGGTGGGCGGGCCCCTGGCCCGCCTCGTGCTCACGCCGAGGCCGGGAACCTCACTCGTGCATGGCCCATGGCCGACCCGGCAGTCACCCGGCCGAGCCTAGCGACCGTCACGGGCCGGGGCAACGGAGTTGTCCGGTGCCGGACGGCCGCGGCCGCAAGGCGTGCGGTCGGGCCGTACCCGCGGTGAACACATACGCTTTGCCGGGCGTGCCCTTGGTGTGCGGCCGCCGGGCCGGGCCCACATCCATCTCACCACACGACAGTAGTTCGCCGGCTGAACTCCCCTCGGGACAACCCTTCTTGGAGGAAGCATGTCCACCGCGGACGAGCTGATCAGTCCCGACAGCATCCGTCGTCTGGCTGTCATCTTCCAGGAGACCGCCCTGGTACCTCACGCTGGCAAACCGTGGCGGACTGCCCGGCACTGCTCGGCCCCGCTCGGCCTCGGCGAGCGGGCCCGGACGGTGGGCGACGCGCTCCTCGCCGACTGCGGCCGTGACTACGAGGAGCTGGCCCGCGTGGTGCGACGGGCCCTCAACCGTGACGACCTGACGGGCTGGACGATCTGGCCGGTCACCGAAGCCGTCGCAGTCGCGGCCACCACGTCCGGCACCGGCCGGCACTTCGACGACGGCCTGGATCTGCTGGCGCGGCTCACGCCCCGCCTGACCGGCGAGTTCGCGCTCCGCACCTTCCTCAACGCGGACCTGGACCGACTCCCGGGACCCGGCCGTACGGCGGCCGGCGAGCGAGGGCAGCCGCCCCAAACTTCCCTGGGCCCGGCAGGTGCCCGCGCTCAACCGCGACCCCGGAGCCACGGTCCCGGTGCTGGACAGGCTGTACGCCGACGCCTCGCAGGACGTGCGCCGCTCGGTGGCGAACCACCTCAACGACATCTCCCGACTCGACGCCGCACTGGCCGGGACCGCCGCGCGCCGGATGCGGACCCCGGCGCCCGCCACCTCCGCCCTGGTGCGGCACGCGAAGGTACATGGCGGCCAACGGGCACGTCGGCAAGATCGTCGTAACCGTAACCCACGACGACACGTCCTCGTGAGCCCTGCCTGACGTCCGTCGGCGAGCCGCGCCGAGGCCTCCCCGGCGGCTCTGAGCCCCGGCTCGCGCGCGGGGGCGTTGCACCGCCGGCCGTCAGCGGCCCCCCTGTGCCGCCATCCGGTCGGCGGCGTCGTAGATCAGTCGGGCGTGCAGTTCGAAGAGGGCGACCAGGTCGACGGGGCCGTCGCTGACCTCCGCGTGCACGAAGAGGCCGTCGGCACCGGCGACGGCGTAGGTGGCCAGGGTGTGCACGTCGTCCTCGTCCAGGGCCGGGAACAGGGAGGCGATCACCTCGGCGATCCGCTGGTGGGAGATGCCGCGGACCTGGAGGAAGACCGCACGGCCGCGGGGCTCGGTGGGGCGGCGCTCCAGCGCGAGCATGAGGCCGAGACGCAGGAAGTCCGGTGCGGCGACGAGCGACCTGGCCACGTTGGCGGCCATCAGGGTGACCCGTTCCAGTGGGGTGCCGACCTCTTCGCCGGGCAGTTCCACGGCCGAGAGCCAGGTCTCGAAGCTGCGCTCGATGACGGCGGCGATCAGGTCGTCCTTGTCCTTGAAGTGCCAGTAGATCGAGCTGGCGGGGAGCCCGCACTTGGCGCTGACGGCGGCGATGGAGGTGCCGTCGTAGCCGCGCTCACCGGCGATCTCCACCGTGGCGTCGAGGATGCGCTGCCGCGACTCCACCCCGTTCGCACGCTTCCTGCGTGCCGTCTGCGGCCCGGTCATCGCTGCGCCTCTCGGGGATCGTGGCGGCCCGTACGGCGGGCCGCCTCTGAAGTGTCCACCTCGGGGGTCGAAGTCCCAGGTCACAAGGGACAGCATCAGGTAACTGACGGGAACCAGCCGGTCCAGCAGTCTCTTGACGATCTGGTACGGGCTTCAGCACGCCGTAGGACGATCGGATCGTTGTCTGCGTACACCACTCGGGCGCTCGTCGGGATCTGCTGAGCGACCTGATGAAGGTTGGGGTCGGCGGGAATCCCCGGAGCACGGCTGACCGTCCTCGAACGCAGCGGCCACTTCACGGGCCACGAGCTGGGCCGGACGCGCCGGCCGAGCCACTCGCCGCGCGTCGTTCACACGGCTAGGGTCTCCGGACTACCGAACCAATGGCCCGCGGCCCGCTCGAACGCCTCACGATCAGGGCTGCGATCACCTGCCCAGACGACGATGCCGTCAGGTCGGACGAGCACGGCACCCAGCCCGAGGTCGTTCCTCGCGGCCCCGGCCGCATACCGTATCCGGCTCTCCCAACCCGTCGCCGAACCCCGTAGGAGTCGGTCGGCGCTGAAATCGAGTGCGACGCCTCGTCCGTCCTGCATCAGGTCGCCGAGGCGAGTGCCGTCCTCCAGACGGAATTCCGGGGCGGGGCGGCCGACCAGCGGGTGCTCGCTGCCAAGGTCGTAGCGGATGGCCTGTCCCGACATCCTGTCGAGCACGTAGGTCGTTCCGTCACGGGTCTCGATCAGGTCGCGGATCACTCCTTGAATCGCCTGGGCATGCGGGTCCGGGCTCATGGCCGCCACCTGGGCGCGCGACCAGTCGAGCACCCTCTCGACGAGCGGACGGCGCTCGCCGGTGTAGGTGTCGAGAAGTCCGTCGGGCGCGTGGCCGTGCAGGGTCGCCGCGAGCTTCCACCCCAGGTTCATGGCGTCGCCGATGCCGGTGTTGAGTCCCTGCCCGCCGAGGGGGGAGTGGATATGAGCGGCGTCGCCCGCGAGCAGGACGCGGCCCTGCCGGTAGGTGGTCGTCTGCATCGCCCGGTCGGTGAAGGTCGAGACGAGATGGACCTCGCTCAGTGTCACGTCGGTGCCGGACACCCGGCGCAGCACCGTCTGGAGATGGTCGGGAGTCGGCTGCTGCGAGCGGTCGAACGCGCCGCCGTCGAAGTCCAGCATGCCGATCTGCCCGCCGCCCGGCGGCTGGAGGTACATGCCCGTCGGGGTCAGGTTGAAGCCGGGGCGCAGCTTCTCGGGGTCGGCGAGGGTGACATGCATGCTGTAGCCGGTGAGCCGCGGTTCCGAGCCGACGAACTCGAAGCCCGCGAGTCCACGTACCGTACTGCGTCCGCCGTCGCAGCCGACGAGCCAGCGCGCGGGGTACTCGTCCCCACCGGCCCCAGCGACCACCCCCTCCTCGGTCTGGACGACGGCGTCGACCGCGACACCGCGCCTGATGTCCACACCGAGCTTGGCTGCCTGCTCGGACAACACCGTCTCGACCGTTTCGAGGTAGGTCAGCAAGCCCTCCGGTGCCGGGCTGCGGAGCCGGTACGGCAGGGCGGCGACATCGACCTTTGCGCCGTCGAGCACGATGCCGGCGAAGTGGCCACCTTGCCGAGGGGGCGTCAGCTCGTCCGAGTCGAGGTCCACCCCGGAGTCGTCGGGGACGCCCGCCGCCGTCAGCAGCGGGTGCAGCAACCCGCGCCGGTAGAACGCCTCCATGGACGCGGCGGACAGGCCCCGCATCCCCAACGGCCGCCCCTTGAACGGGGAGCCGGGCTCCGGCTCCCGTTCGAGCACCAGGACGGAACAGCCCGCGAGGCCGAGCTCACAGGCGAGGAACAGACCGACCGGGCCAGCACCCACGATCACTACGTCATGCACCAGAGATCTCCTTCTCACACCTACCGCCGGATGGGCACCCGGCAGGTTTCTCTGGAAAGGTGCCAACCCCCGCCGACATCCCACCGACAGCCTCCGACATCCGACCGACAGCACGTTCGCGTCGGTCCGGAGCGCGGATGGAATGCGGCCGTGAACGGCGGACTCGACGTCGCGCTCGGCAACTCGCGCGGCCCGGAAACGCCGGCCGACCTGGTTGGCGCGACCGAAGCCCTGGACAACGACTCGACCACGAGCAGCGAGCTGCTGCAGCGGTGCGTCGGTGAACTCGCGCACGCTGTCAAGGCGTTCAACACCTAAGTCGCGCGTAGACCGGCGCCTTCGGCGCGATGCACGATGCCGTACGCCAGAGAGGAACTCGGCCGAGGCCGGGCCGGCCGCCAGGGCGCGGAAGACCTGGACCTCCGCGAGTGTCAGGTAGTTGGTACCGGACAGTTGGATCTTCACGTAGCGCCGGACGTGGTGACCGGCAACCTGGTCGGGTGGCCCATGGTGCCGGGCTGGTGGCTCGGTTCACACGCCGGGCCGGGCCGCCTGCTGCTCGGGGGACAGCGACTGGTCGAACGGTGTGTCGGACACGAACACCCAGTAGTCGGTGGAGCGTTCGGCGCAGCAGTCCGTGCGGTTCCAGAGGTTGACGCCGCCGATCGGCTGTGCGGAGCCGAGGTCCGCCTGCCACCAGGCGTTCCGGTCGTTGTCGGTGTGCGAGACGGAGCCGGAGGTGTACGTGCCGTTGGTGTCCCCGTCCGCTGCGCGTGCGGCGGAGCCGTCGAACGCCGTGGAGGACTGTGTTGCCGGCTTGCCTCGCGCGATGTTGTCCGACGGGTCGTATGCGTAGCCGCTGTGGTCGGGCTTGCTGGTACCCGCCGCGGTGGTGACTGTGAATGCTTCCTTGGCGTCTGCCTCCCGGCGGGCCGATGGCCACAGGTCACCCGTGCGAGCTACCTACCTGACAGTTGGTCAGAACGGCGAGAGCCGAGGGGATCGTTTCCCCGCTTGCGGGGCGGGAACCGGCCACGATCGGATCACCGGCTGCCGCCCCAACTGGCCGGTCCGGCGCCGTCGCTCTCCGGGCTCAGTACCCGCAGCTCCGTGATCAGCCCGTCCGTGTCGACGGTCACGCGCTCGATGCCGCCCTGGGACCCGAGCTGGCCGTCGGTGGTGCGCCAGGCCGCTATGAAGTGGACCTCGATCGTTCCTTCGCCGAGCGTCGTGGTGGTCCACACATGCTTGCTGTCGGTCATGCCCGAGTACAAGCGTCGGTAGAACTCCGTGATGTCGGCCAGGCCGTTCACCGGCGGGAGCTCGCCGAACTGCACGGTGGCCTCCGGTGCGAACACCGATCCGAGATCCTGCAGTGCTTGCGGCTCGTGCACCGCACGGTCAACGAGCGTGATGTAGCGATCGACCACCGGCTCGGTCGTCTGAGTCATTGCATTTCCTCTTTCTTGTGAGGTGTCAGCCCATCAGGGCTCTGCCGAGCTTGGCGCCGACCGGGGTCGAGACGGCGCGGATCAAGGTGCTTCGGGCGATGTGGCCGAAGCGGTTGGCGGGCATGAAGAAGTGCCGCATGCGCAGCGCTTCCTTCTGGTAGCGGGTGACGAGCGGGCGCAGCTGCTGTTCCCAGTTGCCCAGGGCGGTCGGCAGGTCGCCGTGTTCGGTGAGCAGGCGGGCCAGCAGTTCGGCGCCGGCGATGCCCATGCCGGAGCCCTGGCCGGAGTGGAGGGTCATGCACCAGGCGGAGTCGCCGAGCAGGAGCACCCGGCCCTGGCTCCAGCGGTTGAGCTGGATCTGGCTGACCTGGTCGAACAGGACGGACTCGGAGCGGTCCATCGCCTCCAACATGGGGGGCACGACGTCCCCGCCGAAGCCGGCGAAGGCCTGGCGCAGGGCGTCGGAGGGCTTCTTGCGGATCTCGGCGGCGGGCCAGTCGGTGCGGTAGAGCAGGAAGGCGACCGGGGGGTGGTCGCGGTAGCTGTTGATCCAGGCGGAGCGGCCGGGGGCGGTGGCGACCGCGGTGTCGCCGTCGCGCATGCCGGGCAGCGGGCCGTCCATGACGCAGGCGGCCACGACGTGGTCGAAGTCCTTGCGGTAGAGGTCTTCTGGGCCGAAGACCAGGGAACGGACGGTGGAGTGGATGCCGTCGGCGCCGATGAGCAGGTCCGCGCTCTCCACGGACCCGTCGGTGAGGGTCACGGTCACCTGCTTGCGGTCCTGGGTGATGGCGGCGGGCCCGGTGCCGTAGCGGATCTCCACCAGGTCCTGGACCGCCTCGTACAGGACGCGCTCGAGATCACTGCGCAGCAGCATCCGCATCGGGGTGCCGTTGACCTGTTCGGGAAAGGTCAGGCCGGGTGTGAGGCGACCGCGGGAGTCGATTTCGAACGCGCGCCCCTCGGGGTCGCGGCGGTCCGGGAGCGAGTCCAGGAGGCCGAGGCGTTCGGCGGCGGTGTAGCCGGGGCCGTTGAAGCGGACGAAGTAGCCGCCGGTGCGGCGTTCCGGAGTCCGCTCGATGATCAGGGGCTGCCAGCCGGCCCGGTGCAGGCTCAGAGCCGCGGCCAGACCGGAGATGCCAGATCCGACGATGAGGGCACGAGGGGCGCCCTGTGGGGGGAGCGACGAAGAGGTCATGCTCTCGACCATACCCTTGATCGATACTGGATGACCAGTTTCGAAATTTGGTCACACGACAGGTGGGGTGGGATGCTGTCTTCATGACCCTGCAACGCCTGGCCGCTTCCCCGCAGGCCGACGACGAACGCGCCGAGCGCATCCTGGCCGCCGCGCGCGAGCTGCTGTTGGCGTGGGGTTACAAGCGGGTCACCGTCGATGAAATCGCCCGCCGCGCCCGTGTCGGCAAGGGCACCGTCTACCTGCACTGGAAGACGAAGGAGACGCTGTTCACCGAACTGCTGCGGCGCGAGCTGCACAGGCAGCTCGACATCCTCGCCGCCGGAATCGAGCAGGAAGCGCCCGCCGCCCTGCCCAGCAGGCTGGTCCGGGAGGTGTTCCTGCAGCAGGCCCGCAACCCCCTCGGCCGGGCCCTCCACGCTGGTGACAGTGAAGTCCTCGGCACACTCGTGATCACCGCGAACGGCCTTCCCGTTATCCAGGAACTCGGCTTCCACACCCTGCTCGCCCGCCTCGTCGATGTGTGGCGTGAGCACGGGCTGGTGACCGTCACCGCATCGGCGGCGGACCAGATCTACACGATCGACGCGGTGCTGACCGGGTTCGTCACGGGGGGCATTGCCGTCCCCCCGAGCGAGGAGCTCCCCCCGGACCACCGGGCGGACCTGCTCGGCCACACGATCAAGGCAGCCCTCGAGCCCTCCGCCAGGCCGGACGAGGCCACCCTCCGCGCAGCCGCTCAGGACGTTCTCGCCGCCTTGGCGGCCGGACAGGGCACGCTCGCCGAGGCTCGCTCGCGCTCGACGTCCCGCTGAGCGGCAGGGGCCCCGTCGGCCGGGCAGACCGGACGACGACGGCACAGGGGCTCCGGCTCATCCCAGTGACTTGTGGGCAGGCCCGGCCACGGAGTGACGCCTGGAGAGGCCTCCTGCGGCAGCGGCGTTGCGGCCACTCCAGGGGCGGGCCGTGCCCGGTCCTCGCGCGCCTTCGCCCGGTGCTCGGAGCGGGTGGTCAGGCGAGGCCGGGCGGGCCAGGGTGCTGGAGTGCCTGCGCTGCGGGACTGTGTCGGCCACGGCCTGGCACTCGACTCTCGCCGTTCTGAAATCAGAACGACGAAAGTCGAGAGGGATGTGTACCGCCGAAAGAACCGAGCCCGCCGGCGGCGGAAGCCGCGGCGGCGAGTGTCCCGCCGCTGTGCAGGCTCACGGTGGGGCGGCCATCACCGGGTAAGTGCTGGCGTCAGCCCTCGCCGGGTTTCTGGCAAAGCCGTTGCCGGAGGGTTTTCCAGGATCTGTTCCGTTTGAAGGGCATCTCGAAGACCTGGGAGAACAGCCATGCCCCGAGCACCGAAACCGGCAGGGCCAGGGCAAGCGTGAACCAGAACGTGGGCAGGCCGGGAGACACGAAATGCGGGGCCACTCGCCGGATCACGGCCATGACGACCGGCAGATGAATCAGGTAGAGGCTGTAGGAGAAGTCGCCGAGACTTCGGATCGGTCGTGTGGTCAGGAGCCGTAGCAGCATGGCGGGTCTGCCGGTGGCCCCCGCGGCGATCAGCATCGTCATGGCGGGAGCGGCGGCGAGGTCGATCCAGAAATAGTGGTTCACCGTCCACACGGAACCCTTCACGACGCCGAGAGCCAGGACGGGCACGGCGGCCAGGGCGGCGAACCCTCCCCATGGCAGGCTGCGAACCCGGTCCCGCGCGGCGACGACTCCCGCGCCCACCATGCCCGCGACGAACACGGGCGCGAGGTGGGGAGCAAGCCAGTTGTCGCTCTCCACCGGGGTTGCGTCAGGCGCGATCAAGCCGCGGACGATCACCGGAAGTGTCACGCACGCGACCAGGACCGCCGCGCTCGACCGGCGCCGGACAAAAAGGAGAAGGGGAAAGAGGAGATAGAGCTCGGCCTCCACTCCGATCGACCAGAAGGCGCCGTTGGGTGTGGGCGCGGTGATCATGTCCTGGGCGACGAGACCGAACACCAGGACGGACCGGGCAGTAGGTGGCCCGAAGTGCGAGGCCGGCACCACGAACCAGGAAACGATCAGGCTCATGGCCAGCGCCGCCCAGTACGGCGGCAGGATGCGCCAGGCGCGCCTGCGCAGGAACTGGGCGACGCCGCCCGACCGCCAGCCGTGACGTGCCGGGGAGATGGCCAGGGAGAAGCCGGACAACACCAGGAAGAAGACGACGGCGAGGCGCCCGAACATCAACCCCTTCAGCCACGGAGGCGCCGAACTGTCGGGGTAGCCGGGGAAGGTGTACAGCCAGCAGTGAAACAGCACCACATACAGTGCCGCCAGGCCGCGGAGGCCGTCCAGGCCCACCACTTGCGACTGGACGCGAGCTCGGCTCGCCGTCTCTTCCTGCCCTGCTGGGGCTGAGGCCAGCGCTGCCAAGTCGAGGGCGCCGGCGGCCGGACGGTTCAAGTCCGCGGAAATTGTTCAACCCCTTCTCCTGGCAGCGCGTTTGACCGCCGACCCGTGTCCCTGGCGGTGCGCCGGGCGGCACAGTGCCACCACAGAGACTTGGTACGTGCCGCCCGCCTCAGAGGTTCAACACGAGTGCGCCCACTGATCGGGCCGTAGGCCTCAGCCCGTCGCGGCGGCTTTCTGTCCGGACGGGGTGACGGCGTACCACTCGTTGTCCTTGCCCTGGCCGTTTGCCTGTTCGGCCTTTGTGTCGCCGCTGTACCGGTAGAGCGGCCAGCCGGCGAGGGTGAGCTGCTTCATGCCGTTGCGGTGAACCGTGCCGAGAAGACTCTTCTCAACCCCCGAGGTCTGTACCGAGTCCTGCACGATGACCGGCAGCCACGTCTTTGTGCACGCGCCGGAGCACGTCCATTTGGACGGAGTCGACTCGTCCTTGTCGTAGCGGTAGAGGGTCATCCCCCTGTCGTCGGTGACCACGCTGCCCATGCCTGTCATCGCCTCGGCCATCACGATGGTGGTCGTGGCCGTCTGCCCGGCCCCGGCCCTGCCGCTGTCGCCCGGCGCCGAGGTAGCCGGCGCGGAGGCCGCCGGATCCGAGGCGGCCGGGGCTACGGAGGCGGCGTTGGCGGGGCTCGTGCCGTTCGAGGAGCCGCAGGCCCCCAGCAGCAGCGGGGCGGCGAGCCCTACGGTGAGGCTCAGGACGATGCGTCGGAGGATCAACGAGCTGCCCTTCTTCAGGAGGCGCATCCACTTGCCCCCTTATTACGTCGGCCGACTCCCGCCCTCTCAGCCGCTGGTGCCACATGACGCAGTCTTGACCATCGCCGTGCTCTGCCACAGAGCCAGGAGTGCGGGGAGCAGCTGTGTGAGGGGGGTGGGCTGCCCGCCTCCGGCAGCCTGCACTGCCGCCGTCACCTACCCCGCCGTTGCCAGGACTCCGGCCGCCGCCGCTGTGCGCGCCGCTCGGCGGGGAGTACGCCTTCGTGGCCACCGCCATCGGAGACACGCGCCCCGCACATCAGCGACGCCGAGAGCTGGTCAGAGCCTCTGCGCCTCGCCGTCGTCGGGGCGCTACGTTCCGAGGCGCGCCGACGAGGCGGCGCCCGCACATCGGGGCGCCCTGACCGACAACGAGGACGCCCCGCTGCCCGGTCCGGAGAAGGTGGGCAGTAGTTCGTTTGCCGGCACCTCGTGTCCGATCCCGGGTACGCCGGTCGGTGTCACGTCAGCTCGGCGATGTTCGAGGGCGCCGCCATGTCGAGGGAGGCGCGTACGAACGCGGCCACCGCTTGGGAACGGCAGGTCTGGGGCCAGACCACGATGACGGTGCTGGGGCCGATGTCGGAAACCAGGACGTAAGTCAGGCCGGGATGGGCCGCCGAGTCGGCGTAGGAGGCGGGCAGGAAGGCCACGGCCCGGCCGAGTACGACCGCGTCGAGCATCCGGTCTTCTCGACCCGCGGGCCAGGTGGTGCGTGCACGTCGTGAGCGGTCCAGGTGTCGGTGGCCGCGTTGTTGGCGGCCTGCCCCGCATGCCCGGCCAGGGCATGTACGGGGCACTCGTCGGCATCATCCCCGGAGCAGTGGCCACCAACCTCGCGCGCCACCTGTCGCCCGAAGCACTGCAGGCCTCTGCCGCCGTCCTCCGGGCAACACCCGACGTGTCCTTACTGCTCCAGCCCGACGACATCGCCCGGGCCGTCCTCTTCGCCGTCAGCCAGCCCACCACCGTGAGCATCGACGAGATCACGGTCAACCCGCAGGCCGACATCCAGCCCCGGATGCGGTGACGTCCCTCCACGCCGTGAACCGCTTGCCGTGTTGGGCCGTTGCTGATTCGCTCATCGGCGAAGCGCTGCAGGCAACGCCGGGTAAGAGACGAGCGTGAGTACGGCGCCGAGACCGGGGCCGGATGGTCGTGCTACGGCTCAGCCGTCGGCGCCGGTCTTCTCGGTGACCGCCGGTGCGAGATCGCCGACCGCGACACGTCCCCGCTTTTCCGGCACCCCCGCCGCGATGAGTACGGCAACGGCGGTACGGGCTCCGTCGTCCTCCAACGCCCCGCTGTTCACCTGTTCCAGCAGCGCGATGTACATCGCTTCCAGCCCGGCGCCCAGCACGGTGGGCGGCAGCCGCGTGTGGAAGACGCCGTCCCGCTGTCCCCGTTCCAGGATGGCCGTGGCCTCGGCGCGGGCCGGCGCGAGGATCTCGGCGACGCGCTCGGCGCCCAGGTCGCGCCGCGTCAGCGCCAGCAGCAACCGATACCGGTCCGCCACCGGCCAGATCGAGAGAGCGAAGTGCGCCAACGCCCGTTCGGCCGGTGCTTCCGGCTTCGCTCTCTCGGCCAGCGCCTCGCGCAGCGCCTCGGAGGCCTCCTCCGCAAGCGCCTCCAGCAGCGCGGCGCGGCCGGGGAAGTTACCGAACAGGGTGCGCCGTACGACGCCGGAGGCGCGTGCCAGTTCTTCCATCGTCACGTCCGGGTTTCGCCCCAGCTCCAAGCGGGCCATGGCAAGGATGCGTGCTCGGTTGGACTGGGAAACGCGTCGCTGCGGCATGTCGGCCGCGGGCTTGGTCATGGGGAACCTCGATGGGACGGTGCGGAGAGTGACGGTATCCGGCGCACGGAATCCCTGGATCGCCGGCCGAGACCCGGTGCGTTGCGGACATTGCAGGGGCCGCGCGTGGGACCACGTTCCTGTCTACAGATCCCTGCCGGCGTTGCCCTCGTCGTCCGAAGGATCTTGCCGGTCGGTCTGGTTCCGGGCAGAAGCGTCCGTGTCCTGTTCTTCCAGCAGCTCCAGGATCGCGGCGTCGGCCTTCTGCTGGTCCTCCTTCGTCAGTTCGACAGGTGCGTTGCTGTAAACGGTGTACCGGTCGGGATCGACGATGTTGGCGGCCCTCAAGGTGAACGTCAGAAGCGGGCGCCATCCTTTGCGGTGGCCGACCTTCGCCCGTATCTCGACCTTGTAGTTACGGGGCTCCGCGGCGAATCCCGAAAACGGCGCCTCGAACTCGATGAAGAGTTGTTTCGCTTCTCTGCCGGCCACGGCGAACCCGGCAGGCAGTTTCAGTTCCTCGTCCGGCCCCGGTTCGAGACGAGACGGTGAGGACTTCCAGAGGAGCGGTAGATGAGAGGCGGGTTCGTTGGGGAAGGTGAGCAAGAGATCCTGCACGACTATCGGCTTCGCTCCGGTGTTGTGAAGGACGAGCGGGAGGCGCAGGCACGCCAGGGAGGGATGGACAATGGCCGCGAAGGAATGGGGTTCCCACGTCTCCAGACGTCCTTGCCTGGCGTTGATCCACCAGAAAGAGGCGACGGTGAAGACCAATGCACAGACCGATACCAGGCTCGGTCCAGTAAGCGATGAGGACGCGTACTGACCAGCAGCGACCGTCAGCGGAAGCACCCTTTCAGTGTGCCAGCCCCAGGATGGGCACGCTAACAGGAGTCATGACCCCGACCGGGATGCTTCATCCTGCGGCGAGGAGGTGCGCCAGCAAGGCATCCACGTCGATGTGCTCGGTTTCGGTACCTCTGGGCACCAGCGCCTCGGTTTCCTGCAGGAACGCCTTGATTTCCTGCACCGGACCTTTGAGCAGGGCCCTACCGTCCGGCGGCGTGAGAAGGGCGAACAAGTCGCAGTGAGCAGACTCTCCGGCGGGCCATATGCGTATGTCCCCCTCACCGGCGGGGCCCTTCAGACCGTCGATCAGAAGAT
Organism: Streptomyces sp. NPDC096040; assembly: GCF_040303265.1. Classification (NCBI taxonomy): domain Bacteria; kingdom Bacillati; phylum Actinomycetota; class Actinomycetes; order Kitasatosporales; family Streptomycetaceae; genus Streptomyces; species Streptomyces sp. NPDC096040. The sequence goes on along the minus strand of NZ_JBEOTA010000002.1, from coordinate 91,732 downwards.
CTCGTCCGATGATCCATTCCACCGTATCGTCGCTGCCGGGCGCCTTGAACACGGCACGGACCGCATAGGGATCACCGGGCTCGTAGCGCAGCCTCATGTCCATGGGCAAGGACATCTCATGCGTGACAACAAGCTGCACAGACAACCGCCGAATCATGGTTCTCAATGACTTCATCGGTCCTACTCCTGGTGCCTCGACTGGTACGGAAGAGCCGCCGCCGGTTTCCAGGGCTACGGCGGGGACCGGCGGCGGACGGCACGAGAGGGTCGGGAGGACCCGCTTCTCGTGCCGTCGCGGGTGCGCGCAGGGCCGGCAGGAGCAGTCAGTACCACCACTGCCGGCCGGGGCAGCACCGGGATACGGCCGACGCCGGTTGCCCGACAAGGGCAGCCCGCGTGTCAGCGACCGGTGTTGTGCCGGTCGCGGTCGTGGTGGCTCGCCTCGCCACGTGTCGCGTCATCATGCGAGTCGTGGCGATCGCCCCACCGGTAGCTGACGTCGTCGTCCCAGCGGGAGTGGTTGCCACGGTCCCAGCGGAGGTCGTCATCCCGGCTCCGGCGGTGGTCGTCGTTGCGATCCCAACCGTGGTCGCTGTCGCGGCCGGAGCGGTAGTCGTCACGGTGCCAGCCGTGGTCGCGGTGGCCGTCGCCCCAGCGGTCGCCGTCGGTCTCGGCACGGGCGGCGACGCGCTGGACGTGCCCGGACACGGATGGCGCGGCCGAGGCGGTACCACCGGTGCCGAGAACGGCTCCACCGGCCACCGCCAGCGAGGCAAGGGCGACGCACACGCGCTTTTTGAGGTTGCTCACGGGTTTCTCCTTCGGGTCGGAGCACACCGTCGGTGCGACGGGTGCTCCCTTCACTGAACGGCTCCGCACTGCGCCGGTGACTCGGGAGAGGCTGCCGGCACGGTGATGCCCCGCAGTTCCATACGTTGTATGGAACTGCTCGTTCAGTAATACCATACGTGGTATGGAAAGTGGAAGCGGCGCTGTCAGCGCGGGGGCGCACGCGAAGGGCCCCGCCTGCTCTCCGCTGTCGCGGGCAGGCGGGGCCCAAACGTGGTACGGCCGCCGACAAGGTTCAGTACTGATCGGAACCTGGGCTGCAGCGCAGCTCAGGCCCAGGTGACGGCGTCATGGACGGGCACGCGGGGCAGCCGCGGGAACCACGGGTCGGCACCGGGGTGACCGATGTTGACCACCAGATGCGAACGCCAGCTGGTATCGGCGAAGAACTCCTCGTCCACGCCGGCCTTGTCGAAGCCGGCCATGGGACCGGCCGCGAGCCCTGCCGCGCGCACCGCGAGCAGGAAAACCCCGGTCTGCAGTGCCGAGTTGTAGGCAGCGAGGCGCTCGCGCGTCTCGGTCTGGTCGGCGAACGCCGCTCGCAGCATGGCGCCACGGGCCGGGAAGACCACCGGCATCTGCTCGTGGAAGTCGACGTCGTACGCCAGGATCGCCACGGCCGGTGCGCTGAGTGTCTTGGGCCTGTTGCCCTCGTCGAGATGCCGGGCCAGCCGCTCCTTGCCCTCGCGGGTGCGCACGAAGAGCACACGCAGTGGCTGACCGTTGGCGGCGCTCGGCGACCAGCGGGCGAGTTCCCAGATCGTGGTGAGTTCGTCGTCGGTAACGGCCGCCGCGGCGAAGGTGTTCGCGGTACGGGCCTCGGTGAACAGCAGCTTTCGACCGGCGTCGTCAAGGACATCGAGGGGCTGCGATTCGCGATAGGTCATGCTCACGGTTTCTCTCTTGCTTCGGTGCGTGGACGGTGTGGTTCCTGGGCGGCCCGCTTGCGCCGATCCGCGCCCAACCGGGCGAAGTAGGCGACCAGTTCGGGAGCGTCGACCGCCGCGGGGTTGAGGACCTGGTCGGCGGGGGCACCCTGGAGGAGGCGCTTGACGGGGATTTCCAGCTTCTTGCCGGTGCGGGTGTGCGGGATGGCCGGCACCGCGAGGATCTCGTCCGGGACATGGCGGGGAGAGGCGCCGCTGCGGATCGCGGCCCGGATCTTGTCGCGCAGGGCGTCGTCCAGGCCGACCCCGTCGGCGAGGACGACGAACAGGGGCATCCAGTAGCCGCCGTCGGGTTCCTCCGCGCCGATGACGAGGGCCTCGGTGATCTCGGGGAGACGTTCGACGATGTCGTGGATGTCGGCGCTGCCCAGGCGCACACCGTTGCGGTTGAGGGTGGCGTCGGAGCGGCCGTGCACGACCACCGAGCCATGGGAGGTGAGGGTGATCCAGTCGCCGTGGCGCCACACGCCCGGGTAGGCGGCGAAGTAGGCGTCGCGGTAACGGCTGCCGTCGGGGTCCTTCCAGAAGTACAGCGGCATGGACGGCATGGGGCGGGTGACGACCAGTTCACCGACCTGATCGACGACCGGCCGTCCCGCGCCGTCGTACGCCGCCAGCGCCACGCCGAGATTCGGGGCGGACAGCTCACCCGCCCAGACGGGCATCGTGGGGGCGCCGCCGGCGAAGCCGGAGACGATGTCCGTACCACCGCTGGTGGAGGCCAGCTGAACGCCGGGTCCCACGTGGTCGCGGACCCAGGGGTAGGCGGAGGCAGGCAGCGTGGAGCCGGTGGAGCCGATGACACGGATGGCGGACAGGTCGTGCACGGTGGGCTCGACGCCGAGCTTGGCCATGGCCAGCAGGTACTGGGGGCTGGTGCCGAAGACGGTGACCTGGTGGCGGGCGGCCAGCTCCCACAGGATGTCGGGGCGCCCGGACGGCACCGGGCTGCCGTCGTATGTGCAGGTGGTGGCACCGGTCAACAGGGTCGAGACGACCAGGTTCCACATCATCCAGTGGGTGGTGGTGTACCACAGCAGGCGGTCCCCGACCTTCAGGTCGCTGTGCAGTCCCAGGGTCTTGAGGTGCTCCAGCAGGACGCCGCCGTGCCCGTGGACGATGCCCTTGGGCAGGCCGGTGGTGCCGGAGGAGAAGACGATCCACAGCGGGTGGTCGAAGGGCACCGGAGCGACGGTCAGGTACTCGGTCCGGGTGGCCGCGTCCTCCCAGGAAACCGTCAGTCCGGTGTGCCGGGTCTCGGGCCGGCCGAGACCCAGGTGATCCACGAGCACCGTGGCCTTCAACGAGGGCAGGGCGTCGGCCAGTTCGAGGGAGGCGGCGCGGCGGTCGTGCGTGGTGCCGTTGAAGAGGTAGCCGTCCGCGGTGATGAGCACCGTGGGTTCGAGCTGGGCGAAGCGGTCGGCCGCGGCCTTGGGCGCGTAGTCCTGGCCGCACACCGACCACACCGCGCCCAGGCTGGCGGCGGCGAGGAAGGCGATGACGGCGTGCGGGGTGTTGGGCAGGTAACCGACCACCCGGTCGCCGATTCCCACGCCCAGGTCGCGCAGGGTGGCGGCGACGGAGGCGACCTGGGCGCGCAGCTGCCGGCCGCTGATCTCGTAGCCGGCGCCCCTCTCGTCCAGTGCGGTGATGGCGGGGGCGTCCGGGTGCAGGTAGCGCAGTGCGTGGTGCGCGTAGTTGAGGGTGGCGCCGGGGAACCAGCGGGCGCCGGGCATGGTCTCCTCGGCCAGCACCCGCTCGTACGGTGTCGTCGCGTCGATGTCGAAGTAGTCCCACACCGCGGCCCAGAAGCCTTCCAGGTCGGTGACCGACCAGCGGTGCAGGGCCGGGTAGTCGGCGGGGTCCTGGACACCGTGGGCACCTCGGTGCCGGGCGGCCCATCGGGCGAAGTCCGCGATGCGGCTGGCGGCGGCCGCCTGCGGGTCGGCGGCCAGAAACGGTTCTGGGTACGGCATGGGGTGCGGGGTGGTCATGGTGTGGTGCTCCTCGTCAGGGAACCGGCGGGGCGACGGGCCGTGTGCAGCAGCGGTGCCCAGGCGACGGTGTCGGTGAAGTCGCCGGCGCCGGCGGGGACGGTGTCCAGTACGACGCGGTCCGGGCGCAGCAGGACGGCGTCGGCCCGGCCGCGTGCCAGCCACGCGGTGAGGGTGCCGTCCTCGCCCAGTGCGTCGAGGTGGACTGTGGACGCACCCAGCGCCGCGGCCACGGCCGTCATCCGCGCGGTGGGCGGCACAGCGGTCAGGACGGCGAAGGAGTCGCCGAGAACATCGTCGAGGCGCACACGCCGGCCGTCGCGCAGCACCCAGGGCTGCGGGCAGTAGGTTCCGGCCAGTGCCCGGCCGGTCAGCCGGGGGCGGCGCCGTACCAGGGGACCGGTGGCCAGGGCGGGGCTGAGGTCGCGGCTCACCGCCGCGGTCACGGCGGGGATGCGGCAGGCCGTGCCCACGACGGCCCGGCGGAGCGCCGCGGCACGGTCCTGGCCGCCGGTCATGGCCCAGCCGACGGCGACCGCTACGCGGATCAGATGGCGCGCGTGCGGCTTGCGTTCGAGCTCGTAGGAGTCGAGCAGCTTCTCGTCCGCGCCCTGTTGGAGGACGCGGGCGAGTTTCCAGGTGAGGTTGTGGGCGTCGCGCAGGCCCGAGCACAGCCCCTGCCCGATGAAGGGCGGGGTGAGGTGGGCGGCGTCGCCCAGCAGGAAGACGCCTCCCCGCCGCCACCGGTCGGCGAGGCGGGCGCGGAAGGTGTACTGGGCCTGCCGGATCACCTCGAAGTCGTCGCCCCCCTCGGCGTCGGACGGCAGGTCCACCCAGGGGGCGACCAGTTCGCGCAGGCGCTCCCGCCCGGCCGGGCCGTCCAGGGGTTCGTCCTCCGGCAGCCGGAACTCCCAGCGGTAGCGGTCCTCGCCGATCCGCATGAACGTGGCCGGCCGGGTGGGGCAGCAGATCTGCTCCGCGCCCTCCCAGGTACGCACCCGGCGGTCAGTGCGTACGTCGATGACCCGCCAGCTCTCCTCGAAGTGCAGGTCCTCCCATACGGCGCCGATGGCGTCACGGGTGAGGCTGCCCGCACCGTCGCAGCCGAGGACGGCATCGGCCCACACGTATTCCTCGTCGTCGCTGCCGTCGCGGCGGAAGGCGACGAGTACCGGTCCCCTGCCGCCGAGGGACTGGGTGAGGGACACGACCTCCACCCCGCCCCGCAGCTCGCACTCCGGGCGCTGCGCCAGTGCGTCGCGCAGCAGGCGTTCCAGCTCGGGCTGGTCGAACATGCTGGTCTGCGGGAAGCCGTGGTGACCTTGCCGGGATCGCGCGAACTCGGCGATCACGCGGTGCCGGGCGTCCAGCAGCCGCAGCCCCCCTGCCGGACGGGCGATGGCGTCGAACTGCTCGTGGACACCGGCGTGCTGCAGGATCCGGCGGACCTCGTCGTCCACGACGACGGCGCGTGGCAGGGGGTAGACGTCCCGGTGGCGTTCCAGGACGAGGGTGCGCACCCCGCGCCGGGCGAGCAGAAGGGCGGCCGTGACCCCCACGGGCCCCGCGCCGATGATCACCACCTGCATCCGGGCTACGGCGCTCACCTCGCGTCTGCCACGGGGGAGCGCTGCTCGCCGAGGTCGATCCGCCCGTCGGGGGTGGCGATCGTGGCGGTGATCAGGTCACCGTTGCGCAGATAGCGGGGGTTCTTCGCCTGCCCCTTGAAGAACGCCTTCCACTTCACCGCGGGCGGCAGCAGTGCGCTGATCTTCTCGACCGGCTTGGGCGGAGCCTTGAGAGCTGTGCCGCCCGGCGTGCCGGTCAGCAGCAGGTCGCCAGGATCGAGCGTCTGGAAGCGCGCGAGCAGGGTCAGCGCCTGCGCGGGCCGTACGATCATGTCGGCGAGCGTACGGTCCTGGCGCGGTACGCCGTTGACCGACAGCCGCAGCCGCAGGTCGATCAGACGGTCGAAGTCCTCCGGCTCCAGCAGGGCCAGGTACGGCCCGGTGGGCGTGAAGGTCGGGTAGGACTTGCTCTCGTAGAACTGGGTCTTGGTCAGCTGAACGTCGCGGGCGCTGACGTCGTTGGTGAGGACCAGCCCGGCGACGTATGACGGCAGGTCACTCTCCTCGACGACGGTGCCCACCGGCAGGGAGGCGCCCATGACCAGGCCGAGTTCCACCTCGTAGTCGAGGAACTTCACGTGTGCCGGGCGGACGATCGCCTCGTGCGGGCCGCTGACCGAGCCGGACGCCTTGCGGAAGAAGGTGGGCGGGATCTCGCCCCGGAAGCCCGAATCACGGGCGTGGCTACGGTAGTTGACCATCTGGGCGACGACCCGGCAGGGGGTGGTGACCGGAGGCAGGGCCACCAGGTCGGCGACGGGCGTGCCCTTCTCGGCGGACGTGGCGGCCTCGCGGACCGCGTCCCGATCGGCGAGCAGCTCGGCGGTGGTGACCGCCTTGGTCTCGACGCGGACGGCGCGCTCGTCCCGGACGGCCCACCAGCCGTCCCTGGTGCGCAGAACATTGGTGCTCATGAGCTCATCGCTTTCATCAGGCCCAGCAGGCGTGCCGGGTCGAGTTCGTTGTCGCCGCGCAGGGCCGTCATGACCTCGCGGAGCTTGGCGGGGGACGGGTTGGCGCCCAGGAAGTCGCGGGTGACGGGCGGACCCCACTGGGCCAGGCCGCTCGCCGACATCGGCGCCCAGCCGGGTTCGACGTCGCAGGAGAACAGGTCGCCGTCGGAGAAGTGCTCCAGCATGAAGTGGTCCGGGTCGCGCCAGTAGTCGAAGAGCTGGCTGCCCTGGATGTGCCGGCCGATGCCCCAGCTGCGCTTGTAGCCGCGCTCGGCCAGGTACTCCCCGCCGGCGGCGATCGCGTCGAGGTCGGTGACCTGGTAGGCGGAGTGCACGTAACCGGTGCCGGGCCCCAGGTGCAGGGCCAGGGTGTGGTGGTCCACGGCCAGGCTGCCCTGGTCGCAGCGGATGAAAGCCATGGTCGGTCCGCGGCCGCGCTGCCCGTCCAGGAACAGGAAGTCCGACACGATCAGCCCGAGGGTGTCCAGGTACCAGTCCAGGGCGCGGGCGAACACGCGGGTCTCCAGCACCAGATGCCCGAGCCGCTGGATACGCGACGGCTCACGGGGCGGTCGCTGGGTGGCGTTCGTACGGCGGTGTTCGCCGCCGGTGTTGAGGAGCAGCGGCTGTTGGTCGGGCAGCGCGGGCAGCTGCTCGGCGCAGTACACGACCCGGACGGGGAAGCCGGAGGGGTCGAGCAGGGCGACCGACTGTCCGCCACCGGGTACGTCGATGTCCCGGACAGAACTGCCGGTGGCGCGGGCGAGCCGGTCGAGATCGGCCCGTTCGGCCGCGCGGAACGCCGGCCCGATGAAGCGGGAGGCCTGCCCCGTTCGGATGACCATGCAGGGTGAGCCCGCGTACGTGCCGCGCAGCCACAGTTCCCGCTCGGTGCGGGCGGCGATCGCGAAGCCGAAGTCACGTGCGAACACCTCGGCCCGGTCCAGGTCGGGCTTCTCGAATTCCAGCCATGCCAGGTCGGCCGCCTTGATGACGGGGTTGCGCGCGCGTCCGGGGTGCTCGCCCCGCAGGGCGCCCAGCTCGCTGTGGAGATCCTGGTGGGGCGTCGGGAGGTCGGCGGTGTTAACGGGGGTGTGGGACATGGTGTCCTCCAAGCAACATTGCCGTAATGAGGAAATCATCAGCTTTGCCGTTACCCATCGTCAATAGAGCTGCGCCATGTAATTGAGGAAACCATCAGTCATGCGGTGATCATCGGGCAGCTGTAGACTCGGCGTATGCCGACGTCAGCCCCGCGCAGGAACCGCTTCGAGCGGCGGCGCGCCGAAACCCGGCAGGCGCTCGTCCGTGCGGCCCGGCAGATCCTTCGCGGAGACCGGGGACACCAGCGCCAGCATCCAGGCCATCGCCGAGCGCGCGGATGTGGGCTTCGGCTCCTTCTACAACCACTTCGCGACGAAGACGGAGCTGTTCGACGCAGCGGTGACGGACGCTCTGGAGGAGTTCGGGCAGGTCATCGACGAGCGCGTGCGAGGCATCGAGGACCCGGCCGAACTCGTCGCGGCGGGCTTTCGGCTCACCGCCCGGATGGTCGACTCCCACCCCGAACTCATGCGGATCCTCCGCGAGCGAGGTCTGGACCACATACACTCCGACCGCGGCCTCTCCCCCCGCGCGCTGCGCGACCTGGAGCGCGGCATCGCCTCGGGTCGTTTCACCTGCGTGAACGCGACCATCGCCCTGTCCGCCATGGGCGGCACCCTGATGTCCCTCGTGGCGCTGCGGCTGGACCGCCCCGAGCTGGACGGCGACGAGACCGCTTCCGACCTGGCCGAGATGGTCCTGCGCATGCTGGGCGTCCCCGCGGACGAGGCCCACAAGGTGACCCGGCGCCCCCTGCCGGACATCGACTGACCCCGAGAGGCCCGGAGTCCCTAGGGGCCCCGGGCCTCTGCGTGCTCCCACGGGAGGGTTACCTCATGGCCGCCAGGGCCGCGTCGACGCCCGGGAGGGGACCTCCGCGTCAGCGGATGTCCCCTCCGTCCCGTCGAGTGACCACCTCCAGTCGGTCACATCACCTGCACGCCGGCTGCCACGGCGTCCCGCGTACCGTCGTCCTCCTGGGACAGCAGGCCACGGAACGTGGCCACCAGGCGTGGCACGTCCGCCATGCCGACGGCGCCGCCGAAGACGTAGTGGTCGGGGCGCAGCAGCAGGGCCCGTTGCCCGGTCCGGGCCAGGTAGCGCAGGTAGGTGCCGTCGAGGTCGACGACATCGGCCGGCCCGTGTGCCGCTTGGTCGTCGGTGACCCTCAGCAGGCGGATCCCGATCCCCTCGCACCAGGCCAGGGCGTCCTCGTCGAGCACCTCACGCGGGTCCCGGCTGGCCAGGAGGGTGAAGCCGGTACCGACGGCCTGGTCGAACAGGCCGCTACGGACCCGATGGCGCACGCGTCCTTGTGGCCCGAGTTCCCCGGCCGGCTCCACCGGTGCGCCGGTGGCGTCGCAGGCCAGCAGGCCGCCGGTGAGGGGGCGGTGCGGCAGGAAGGCGTCCGGGTCGCTCTGCTCGGCGAGCAGGCGTGCGTCGCGTGCCTCGGCTGCGACCGGGTCCGGCTCGCAGATGATCTGGCCGAGATACATCGACACCTGGATCGCGTGCTGCAGATGCTGGGAGCGTTCGACGGTGTAGGTGTCGAGCAGGTCCGCGCCGGTCCGCCCGGACATCACCAGGTCGAGCTTCCAGGTCAGGTTGGCGGCGTCCCGGATGCCCGAGCACATGCCCTGCCCTGCGAAGGGGGGCATCTGGTGGGCGGCGTCGCCGGCCAGCAGCAGCCTGCCCGCGCGCCAGGAATCGGCCCAGCGGGCCTGGAAGGTGTAGACGGTGTGGCGTTCCAGGGTGGCGTTGCCGGGGTGCAGGTCCCAGGGCTTCAGGAACTGCCACGCGGTCTCGGGCTGGTTGAGTTCGGCGAGGCTCTCGCCGGGCAGTCGCATGAACTCCCAGCGGCGGCGGCCCGGGCCGCCGGAGACGACCGTGCTCGGTCGCGCCGGGTCGCAGACCTGCAGGTTCCGCGGCGACCACACTCGGTCCTGGTCATGGGGGATGACATCCACGACGAGCCAGTCGTAACGGAAGCCGAGGTCGGTCACGGAGGTGTCCATGCGTGAGCGCACGAAGCTGTTCGCGCCGTCGCAGCCGATCAGGTAGGCGGCCTGCAGGGTGCGATGCCGGCGTACGCCGTCGCGCATGAGGGGCGTGTCTCCGGCGCTCTCCGCGACCGTGAGGCGCACCGAGGCGGCGTCCTCGTCGATGTCCACGGCTTCCCAGCCGCGCAGGATGTCCAGGCCGGGCAGGGCCCGGGCACGGGCCTCCAGGGCGGCTTCGAGACGTGGCTGGGTGAAGGAGCTCATGACGGGCCAGCCCGAGTGGGTGGTGTCCTCGAAGGAGAGACGCAGCAGCAGGTCGCCCTTGCCGTTGCGCCACACGTAGTCCTCGGCGGGCTCGCACAGGGTGGGCAGCTCGTCCAGCAGAGAAGCCAGGGTCCGGGCCACCTCGTGGTCGAAGACCACCGCCCGCGGTAGCGGGTAGGCCTGCGGCCAGCGTTCGACGACACCGACCCGCCACCCGCGGGTGGCGAGCTGGACGGCCGTGGTCAGGCCGACGGGCCCGGCGCCGACCACCAGTACGTCGTACACGCCGCTCGCCCCGGAACCTTCGCTGTGGTTGATGTTCATGATGTTCGTCCTTCCTTCAGGAGGCGTCGTGCGCGCCGGTCATCAGCGCGGCGAGATCGTCGGGTCGCAGGAAGGACGGCGGTACGGGCGGTCCCCAGTTGTACAGAGCGCGGGCGCCCTCCCAGACCTCGGGCGTCCAGAGCTGGTCGTCCACGATGCAGTCCATGTCGGAGTAGTACTCGGAGAAGTTGCCGGCCGGGTCCCTGAGGTACCAGAAGAAGTTCGAGCCGACCTGGTGGCGGCCGAGGCCCCAGACATGGCGCTCGGGGTGGCCCTGGAGCATGCGGGTGGCCCCGCGTCCGACCTCGTCCACGTCGTCCACCTGCCAGGAGGAGTGATGCAGGAAGGCCAGCGGGGCCCGCTGGACGAGGACATTGTGGTGGTCGGTGGAACAGCGCATGAAAGCAGCCGATCCCTCCACCAGGTCGCTGACCTTGAAGCCGATCCCCTCGCTGAAGAAGCGCTGGGAGGCCTCCTGGTCGGTCGAGCCGAGGACGACATGCCCCAGCCGCCGGGGCCGCACGCTGTCTTCGCGCAGCACCCCGGGCGCGCGCACGTTCGGACGCTCGGCACGGCCCGGAGCGTTGTACGGCACCGGAGCGGGCGCGGTCTGGGTGATGCGCGGGTCGACCTCGACGGTGACGGTGACCTCGGTACCGGGGTCCACCGCACGCAGGCGGTGGGCGTCCCGCACCACCGGCACCTCCAGCCGGCGCAGGGCGGCGCTGATCCGGTCGATGTCGTCGGGGGAGTCGGCGCCGACGACCAGTTCCTCCAGACGGCGCCGAGGTGCCTGGACGATCTTCAGCTGCTCGCCGCCGTCGACGGTGGCGAAGCGGCCGTCGCCGAGGTCGGTCAGTCCGAAGTCGGCGTAGTAGGCCGAGGTGGCGGCGACGTCGGGTACGCCCATCGTGATGTGGGAGAGACGGTGCAGTGGCATGGCAGGCTCCTTGCGGCTCTGGTCACTCGTCGCGGGTGAGGAGGGCGGGGCGGCGCTCAGACCGCGTCGGTGCGCTGGGGATGGCCGGGCCCGGCGATCAGCGGGTTGCGGAGTTCGCCGATGCCCTCGATCCAGCTGCGCAGTTCCTCGCCGGGAGCCAGGAAGCGGCGCGGGTCCCGGGCGCCGCCCACCCCCGCGGGCGTACCCGTGAAGATCAGGTCGCCGGGGAGCAGCCGGCAGATCGCCGAGATCCGGGCGATCTGCTCGGGCACCGAGAAGATCATCTGCGAGGTGCGGGACTCCTGCATCGTCTCGCCGTTCACGGCACAGCCGAGCGCCAGATCGTCCGGCTGCTCCAGCTCGTCGGGCGTGACCAGCACCGGACCGGTGGGGCTGAAGCCGGGGAACGACTTGCCGAGCGAGAACTGTGGCGCCGGCCCCCGCAGTTGGACGCCGCGGTCCGACAGGTCCTGGCCGAGCGTGACGCCCGCCACGTGGTCCCACGCGTCTGCCGCCGCGACCTGATACGCCTCGCGGCCGATCACCGCGACCAGCTCCACCTCCCAGTCCACCAGCGCACTGGGCAACGTGACCGTGTCGTATGGTCCCGCCAGGGACGTGGGGAACTTGGTGAAGACGGCCGGGTGGGCGGGCGTCTCCACCTGGGACTCCGCGACGTGGTCGGCGTAGTTCAGGCCGACCGCGAAGACCTGCCGCGGGCGCGGAACGGGCGGACCCAGTTCCTGCTTCTCGAAGGGGGTTCGCGGCTGATCGGCCACGGCCGCGGAATCCGCCCAGGCGCGGAACTCGTCCCAGCGGTCGAACACCGCCTGCGGGTCCGACGGGAACAGCCCGTTGCCGGCCTTCTCCACATCGATGACGCCGTCCTCGTGGACGAGCACCAGACGGCCGTCCAAATTTGCTGTGCGCATGGCACCACACCTCCATGGATAAAGAGAGAGTCCCGAAAGGGGTTCCGCCGCCGCCCGCAGTGGGCGCGGTTGCGGCTACCTGTGAGTCAACCGGCTGCTGCCGCTCCGGATATCGGTCCCAGGAGCCAAAAAAACCGACCTGATTGAGCTGACGGACCACCGATGAGCTGTCGCACCGTGTACGACGACGAGGTCGCGCAACGCACGAGCCGACCCCTGCTCACCAGGGCCCATCGGGTATTTTGGTCACCGGAAACGGCGTTTCCGTAGCCGCGCCGGCTGTCCGCCGTCGACGCGACCACGGGCTCATGTGGCGCGAGTGGCGCGCCGCACCAGGTATCGAGGAATGCGGGTCATGACGCGACAGTGGCTTCTTGCGCTTCGCCCGGACCCCGACCGGGCGGTGGAGTCGGTCCTGCCCTGGGCGGCCACGGCAGCCGCGACGGAGACCCTCGGCGAGGACCCGGTCCGGTGGGCGGCACAGACCGCGTCCGTCATGGCGGCCGAGATCCTCGGCGAGGTTCCCGAGCACGGCGGCGGCCAGCCCCAGATAACGACACTGCGACGCTCCACGGAGTCCGCCGTCCTCGCCACCCTGCGCATGCTGCTGTCTCAGCCGTCCCAATCAGCTGCCGCCTCGACCGACGAAACACGCGAAGGGTGCCGTGAGTTCGCCCGGCGCGGCATTCCGCTCGACCGGGTGCTGCGTGGAGTGCGGCTCGGACATGCCCGGCTGGCACACGACCTGGCGGCGGCGATCGAGGAGCACGTGCCGGCCGACGCACGCGTGGCGGAGCTGCGTGAGGTCAGCGAGTTGCTGTTCGCCTACACCGATGCCCACTCCAGCGAGATGGCGGAGGAGTACATCGCGGAGCGGGACCGCTGGCGGGGCAGCGACCAGGCCGCACGCCGCGCGGTCGTCGACGATCTGCTGGCCGGACGCAAGATCGACGAACCGGACGCCACCCGGCGCCTGCGCTACGACGTCTGCCGCACCCATGTCGCCGCGGTGCTCAGGTGCGACCGCGCCGAGGCAGGCCTGCCCGCCCCGGAACGGCTGCAGCGCACCGCGGCCGACATGGCCCGCGCCGTGGGAGCGGCCGGGATGCTGCTCACTCCGCACACCGAGACGACGGCGTGGGTGTGGCTCGCCCTGCCCGGGGACGGGACGGCCCGTCCCGCCGAGAAGCTGAGAAGCGGTGTCGAACCCCCACCGGGGGTGTACGCGGCTCTCGGCCCGACCGGACAGGGCCCGCAGGGGATGCGTCGCAGCCACCTGGCCGCCCTGCAGGCGGAACGGATCGCCCTCCAGGCGGGAAGCGGCTGGCTGTGCGACTACCGGGACGTCCGCCTGGTGGCCCTGGCCACGGCCGAACCGGAACACGCGCGCTGGTTCGTGCAGGACGTCCTCGGCCCGCTGGCCTCCGACGGCGCCCGCATGTGGGAGCTGCGCGAAACCCTGCGGATCTACCTTGCCGAGGAGCACGGTCTGCGGACGGCGGCCGACCGTCTGCACGTGGCGCGCAACACCGTGACCTACCGGGTCAAGCGCGCGCAGGAACTCCTGCCCACGTCGGACGACGCCTACAGCTCGCTGGAACTGCGCTTGGCACTGGAGATCGCGCAAACCCTGTAGGCCGCGTCCCGATGTGCCGTGCGGAGAGCTGTCGGTCCTGGCCGGTCAGGCCACCGGCCGACGCCAGCGCAGGACCCCCCGGGTGCCGCCCGTCGCGACGGCCGTCAGTTCCAGGCCTTCCCGGGTGAACCGGACGGAACGTTCCAGGACCGTGCCCAGCCAGTCTCCGTAGTGGCTGACCTGGACGTGATGAAGTACCGCTCCGTCCGGTGTGAGTTCCCAGGGCCCGGCGTACGCCACGGTCCCGCTGCCGATCTCCGGCAGTCCGGAGGCACGCGCACCCCCGGGGTCGGCCGTAAGCAGGGCGCTCATCCAGCCGTCCGGCGTATAGAGGAGCACGCCGCCAGGATGTTCCCCCAGGGGGTGGGAGGTCACTCCTTCCCGTTCGACCGTGAAGTCCTCCAGGACCCAGGTGCCGACGATGTCTTCCATGATCACCTCATATGTGGTTCGCAGGGGTTGCGGACATGGCACGGGACAGTGCCCGAGCGGCTCGACCAAGTGGCCGGCTCCCGCCCACCCATGACGTCCAGTGGACGGTCCCCGCCTGCGGCAGCTCTGGGTCCACGGAGCAAAAAAGTCCGCTCACTTTTGCGCTGGGCGGTGTTACGGCAGGGCTGATCCTGCGCCAGCGGGGCGCGCACCCCCGGGCAAGGGCGACATCTCTCACCGGTCACCGTAATTCCGGTCGAGGTGGTGGCCGTACCGGTCGCCGTGCTCGTAGCGGTACCCGTCGTGCCGGTACGAGCTGCCGGACGTGGCCGAATCGGTGGCGCGGCCGTCCCGGTGCCAGCCACGGACCGCGTCCCAGGAGTAGCCCTGTTCAAGGAGGTATCCGACACCGTGGTCCCAGCGGTAGTCGTGGGTCTTGACGCTGACGCCAGAGTGCTGGACGCGGGCGGGCGTGGGCGTCGCGGCAGACGCGGTGCCCCCGGCACCCAGGACGGCCGCACCCGCGACGGCCACGGAGGACACAGTGACGGCGATGCGCTTGGCGAGGTTCTTCATGATCTTTCCTTCCGGCTGGCGCGATCCGCGCCATCGGCTGCCTGAGTAGGCGATGTGGGACGACTGGTGTTGTCGAGCAAGCCTTTCCGTACGCTGTACGGAAGCGTGCGTCCAGTATTACCATACGAAGTATGGAAATGTCGAGGCGGAACCGGCGGCCTCCGCTCCCGGTGCGGCCGTGCGAGGGCTCGTAAGCCCCCTCATGCTGGAGGCGAGGGGGGTGTGACAACGGAGGGAGTGGTGAAGATGCGGACCGTTGTCGACCTCACGCGCTGCCAGGGCTATGCGCAGTGCGTGTTCCTCGCGCCGGCGATGTTCGAACTGCACGGCGAGGAGGGACTGCTGTACGCCACTGCTGTGCCCGACGACCAGGTGGAACGCGTGCGCCAGGCCGCGGCCGCGTGCCCGGTCCAGGCCATCATCCTCGGGGAAGAGGTGACCACCGGTGCCCGCTGACCTCAAGGACGGTCGTATCGTCATCATCGGTGCGTCACTGGCCGGGCTGCGGGCCGCGGAGGCGCTGCGCGAGGAGGGCTTCACCGGCTCGCTGACCGTGGTGGGGGACGAACCCCACCCGCCCTACGACCGACCGCCACTGTCCAAGCAGGTGCTGCTCGGGCAGGCGACTGCGGAGACCACCGGACTGCCGATGCGCCGGGACCCGGACGCCGAATGGCGGCTGGGCGTGCGCGCCACCGGGGTTGATCTGCTGGACAAACGGGTGGCCCTGGAGGACGGGGAGTCGCTGCCGTACGACCGGCTGCTGATCGCGACCGGAACCCGGGCGCGGCCCTGGCCCAACCCGGAGGAGGGCGCCCTGGACGGCGTGTTCACCCTGCGTACGTGGGAGGACGGCGCAGGTCTGGCGGAGCGGCTGGCCGCCGGGCCGGAGCGGGTGCTGGTGATCGGCGGCGGCTTCACCGGCTCTGAGATCGCCTCGGCCTGCCGTGAACTGGGGCTGGAGGTCACGGTCGCCGAACGTGGACCCGCACCCCTGGTGGGGGCCCTGGGCGGCACCCTGTCGAAACTCGCGGCCGTCATGCAGCGCAACCATGGCGTGGACCTGCGCACCGGGGTGACCGTCACCGCCCTGAACGGCAACGGAGGTTTCACCGGCGCCTCGCTGTCCGACGGCAGCCGCGTCGAGGCGGACGTCTGCGTCGTGGCGCTGGGCGCGATCCGCAACGTGGAGTGGCTGGCGGACGCCGGGCTGGCGTCGGGCCCACGCGGGATCGCCTGCGACGCCGGGTGCCGTGCCTTCACCATGTACGGCATCGTCACCGACGACGTCTTCGTGGCCGGCGACGTCTCCCGCTTCCCGCACCCGCTGTTCGGCTACCAGATGCTGTCCCTGGAGCACTGGGGCAACGCGGTCGAGCAGGCCGAGGTGGCGGCCCACAACATGGTCAGTCCGGGGGCGTTGCAGCGCCCGCACCTGGCCATCCCGACGTTCTGGTCGACCCAGTTCGGTCTCAACATCAAGTCGGTGGGCGTGCCCACCTACTCCGACCACGTGGTCATCGCCCAGGGCTCTTTGGAAGCGCGCCGCCTCGCCATGGTCTACGGCTACCAGGGACGGGTCACCGCCGCGGTCACCGTCGACATGGCCAAGTCGCTCCCGTACTACCGGCACCTGATCGAGACGGGCGCACCGTTCCCGCCCCCGCCCGGCGCGGCGGACCGGGCGATCGCGGCCGACGTCCCGATCCCGTCCGCCGTACCGGATCCTTCCGTGCTCTCCCACGGACCCACAGTGGCGCTCACCGGATATCTGCCCGACCGCCGGCTGACCGTGGTACCGCCCACGCGCTGACCCGCGGCCCGTTCCACGACTCCCACCACGAGGAGCCACCATGGACTCCGAGACCTTGCTGGCCCGGATCACCGACTACGCCAACCGCCCCAACCCCTACCCGCTGTACGCGGAACTCCGCGAGGCCGGTCCCGTGGTCCGGCAGGCGGACGGAAGCTACCTCGTCGGCGGCTACCACGAGCTCGCCCTCCTGCTCCACGACCCGCGGATGAGTGTCGACCCCCGCATCCGTGGCGAGGTGACCCACAAGCCGCCGTTCCTGCGGCTCGACGACCCCGAACACCACCGGCTGCGCACCCTGGCCATGCGACCGTTCGGACCACCGCACAGCCCCGGTCGCATCGACGGCATGCGCGGCGAGATCGAGCGGATCACCAAGGAACTGCTGGAGCCCTTCGAAGCCGGCCGGCAGGTCGACGTCGTCGACGACTTCGCCTACCCGCTGCCCGTCACGGTGATCTGCCGCCTGCTCGGCGTGCCCCGCGAGGACGAGCCGCTCTTCCGGGGCTGGTCCGACGCCCTGGTCGCGGCCGCCGATGTCCGGCCCGATACGGACACCACCGAAACCGACAAGGCCGGTGACCAGGCACGGACCGAGATGGGCGGCTATCTGCTGAACCTCGCCGAACAGCGCCGTGGCAACCCGGGCGACGACATGCTCTCCGCGTTCGTCAACGAGCCGGACCCGGCCCTGCGGCTCACCCAGGAAGAACTGGCCGAAACCGCCATCCTGCTCCTCATCGCCGGACACGAGACCACGGTCAACCTGATCACCAACGGCGTGCTCACCCTGCTGCGCCAACCCGAGCAGCTGGACCATCTGCGCCGCGAACCCGAGCTGCTGCCCCGGGCGGTGGAGGAACTCCTGCGCTACGAACCCCCGGTCCACATGCGCCAACGCATCCCGCGTGAAGACATCGACATCGCCGGCACCCCGATCGCCCGGGGCACCTCCGTCTTCCTGGTACTGGCCTCGGGCAACCGCGACCCGAGGCGGTTCGACGAGCCCGACCGGTTCGACCCCACCCGCCCGGACAACGAGCACCTGGGCTTCTGCAGCGGCATCCACTACTGCTTCGGCGCGCCCCTGGCCCGTCTGGAGGCCCACGCCGCACTCGGTGCACTGCTCCCGCACCTCGGCTCCGCGCGCCTGGTCGAGGACCCGCCTCCCTACCGGCAGAACGCCATGCTCCGCGGCCCCCGTCACCTGCTCATCGACATGTGAAGCCACCCGGAACCGGCCCCCTCCTCACGCTGTGGCGGGAAGGGGGCGCCGGGCGATGTCGCGGGCCTCGTCCGCGGACAGACCGAGCATGTGCGGAAGGGGTCTACCGTGGGGCTCGCTGCGCGGCCGGGCCCTTGGCTGTACGTGGGGGCGATGTTCCACGACCTCGGGCTGACCAAGAGCCTGCGCCGCACCGACCAGCGCTTCGAGATCGACGGCGCCGAGGAGGCCCGCCACTTCCTGCACGCCCACGGCATCACCGGCGAACCCGCCGACCGGGTCTGGACGAGCATCGCCCTGCACACCACCCCGGAGATCCCGCCGCACATGGCATCCGAGATCGCCCTGCCAGGACGTCCAGCTCGACGCCGCAGGTGAGCGGTCGTCTCGGCGCACCCGCGCCCGGACTTCAAGAACCAGATCCTCGCCGCGTTCACCGAGGGCGTCCAGGACCGCCCCGACACCACCTTCGGCAACGTCAAGGCCGACGTACTGGCCCACTACGTCCCCGGCTTCCGCCGCGGCGACTTCGTCGAGGTCATCAAGGGCTCCGCCTGGCCCGAGTGACCGAGCCGCGACCGGAGGTCGACGAGCCGCAACCGGAGGTCGACGAGCCGCAACCGGAGGTCAACTCGGCGGGGGCTTGAGCAGGGCTTCCACGATGTCACGGAGCGGGCCCACCAGGTCGTCGGGTGCCGCGTCGGCCAGCGGTCGCACACCGACCGCCGAGCGTACGACGGCGACGCCGACCCCCAGTGCGACCAGGAGCTCCGCCCGCAGCAGGGCGTCGGGTGCCGGCGCGGCACCCGACGCTTCGAGTACCTGCCGGCCGAAGTCCTCCAGGGCCCGCCGGCGCAGCTCGGCCACCTGCTCGTCACCGGAGTCCCGCAACAGCATCAGCACCGGATGCTCGCCGAACTCCGCCCACGCCCCGGCCGCCAGCTGACGGCTGAGCGCCTCGGCCAGCGCGGCCCGGTCGCGCGGAAACTCCTCCTCGCCGCCCAGGAACCGGGGCGTCGACGCCAGCGCCGCCTTGAACAGGCCCTCCTTGGAGCCGAAGTACCGTTTGACGAGCGCCAGATTGACCCCCGCGTCCGCCGCGACGTCCCGCAGCGTCGTACGGTCGTACCCGAGCCGGGTGAACCGGGCGCGGGCGGCCAGCAGGAGCGCTCGGCGCGTCGCCGACGCGTCCCGGCGCCGACGGTCGGCCGTCGGATGGGTCGGCTCGGGCTGCGAGGGTGCGTCGTTCGGGTCGTCCGCTGACACGTCGGCTCCTCTCATGGACATTCCCATGGCCAAGGAGGGCTCGCCACTAAGTAATCACGCGTTGACTTGGCTCCGGGGTGGGGCTACGTTACCAAGTAATCGCTTGATGACTAACGGGGCCGTGGGAAAGGGATATCGACGGTGCCTCAGCAAGCTCTTCTCGTCATGGACGTCCAGCAGGTAGTCATCGACCGGTTCGCCGACGACGACTACCTGCCGCGCCTCGGCAAGGCGATCGACGCCGCCCGCGCGAGCGGCGTCCCGGTGATCTACGTGGTCGTCGGCTTCCGCCCCGGATACCCGGAGATCAGCCCCCGCAACAAACTGTTCGGCGCCCTGGCGAGCCGCGCGGGCGGTCTGGCCGGCGCCGACAGGACCACGCAGGTGCACCCCGACGTGGCGCCCGCACCCGGCGAGACCGTCGTCACCAAGCGACGCGTCAGCGCCTTCGCCGGCAGCGACCTCGACCTGGTGCTGCGCGCCGGCGAGATCGATCACCTCGTCCTCACCGGCATCGCCACCAGCGGTGTCGTGCTGTCCACCCTGCGCCAGGCCGCCGACCTCGACTTCGAGCTCACCGTCCTGTCCGACGCCTGCCTCGACTCCGACCCGGAAGTCCACCGGGTGCTCACCGAGAAGGTGTTCCCCAACCAGGCGGAGGTCACGACCGTGGACACGTGGGCGGCGACGCTCTGACGCCTGCCTTCTACGGCGTCCTCGCCGTCAGCGGGTGGCCGGGTGGGGCAGGTCGTGGACCTCCAGACTGATCAGCTGTTCCGAGGTCGGGGCGGTGAGTTCGGCCACCCGCTGGGCCTGGCGTTCGGTCATCTCCTGGAATATCTGGCGGGCCGAGCGGCCGTTGCCGAAGCCCTCGCCCCGGGGCATGGCCTGGAAGAGGGCGAAGAGTTCGGTGCGCGCCGTGGGCGTCAGCTCGTAGCGGTGCTGACCGGCCTGGTACTCCACGATCGAGACCAGCTCGGCCGACTCGTAGTCCTCGAAGAGGAGGGTGCGGCCGAAACGGGAGGCGAGACCCGGGTTGGAGCCGATGAAGCGGTGCATGTCACCGGGGTAGCCGGCGGCGATGACCACGACGTCGTCGCGGTGGTCCTCCATCAGCTTCACCAGGGTCGCCACGGCCTCGGTGCCGAAGTCGTTGCCCGCCAGCGCCGGAGCCAGTGAGTAGGCCTCGTCTATGAAGAGCACACCACCCAGCGCACGGGTGAAGGCGGCGGTGGTCTTCGGGCCGGTGTGGCCGACGTACTCGCCCACCAGCGCCGTCCGGTCGACCTCGACCAGATGGCCCCGGCGCAGCAGTCCGAGGGCCTTGAGGAGACGGCCGTAGAGGCGGGCCACGGTGGTCTTGCCGGTGCCGGGGTTGCCGGCGAACACCAGGTGGCGGCTGAGCGGCGGGGCCGGCAGCCCGGCCTCCTCGCGGCGGCGGACCGTCTGCATGAGCTTGACGAGCGAGCCGACGTCCTGCTTGACGCGGTCCAGTCCGACCAGCTCGTGGAGTTCGCCGAGCAGGTCCTCCAGGTTCTCCTCCTCCGGCTCCTCCGCGTCGTCGGCGGCGGACTTCGCGGTCCTGGCGGAGGGCGCCGTCCCGGGGGTGCCGTTCGCCGGGGCCGCGGCCGGGCTGCCGAAGGTCAGCGGGGTGCCGTCGGCCGTACAGTCCTCCAGGACCGGCTTGGCGCCCTCGTCGGTGCCGAGCGCCTCCGCGCAGTCACTGATCCGGCAGTGCCGGAACACGGGATCGGCCCCCGCGGCCACATGCAGGGCGGGGAAGCCGGCCCGGGTGACGTCGAGCCCGGTGAACGTGCCGCCCGCGCCCTCCGCCAGGAACACCCCGTTCTTGCCCGGCCGGTCGATGTGCAGCCCGGTCATCTCCGGCCTTGCGCCGGTCCAGACGACGGCACCGGAGCCCGCGCAGTTCTCGACCCAGCCGCCGTTCACCGTCGCCTCGGCGCCCTCGTCGACCACCAGCCCGGCCGCCCCGGCGCCGCTGATCCGGATCCCGGTGAGGGAGGCGGCGGCGCCCTTGGCGACCTGGACGCCGATCTCCTTCGTGCCGGTCACCGCGGAGTCGGCGACCGTGCTGCCGGTGGGCGAGCCGATGCCGATCCCGGCGGCGGTCCCGGAGACCCGGCAGCCGGTGAGCGTCGCCGCCGCCCGCTCCAGGATGCTGACCCCGGTCATCGCGACGTCGATGATCCCGCAGTCGGTCAGCTCGATCCGGGCCTCGCCCGTGGCATGCACACCGTGCTCGGAGCCGCCGCGCACCCGGCAGTCGGCGAGCCGTCCCACGGCCGTACCGGCCAGATGGACCGCGCTGAAGGCACTGCGGTCGATCCGGCAGTCGGCCAGATCGGCCTCGCCCGCACCCGTCACCAGCAGCCCGTTGGCCCCCGCGTCGGCCACCGAACAGCCGGACGCGCTGAGACGCGCGGTCTCCTGCACCACCAGTCCGCTGGCGGCCGCACCACGGATCCGGCAGTCGGTCAGCTCCGCACGCGCCGACCCGGTCAGATGCACCCCCGCCGCCCCGGGCGTCTCGATGCGCGACTCCCCGGCCGTGGCCTCGGTGGCGTCCTCGAGGAGCAGCCCCGCCCGGCCGCTCCCGGCCAGCACCGAGTCGGTCAGCCGCAGCCGGGACCGGCCGCGCAGCCGTACCCCGGACCCGGTCGTGCGCTCCAGGCGCAACCGTACGGCGTCCAGGCTCGCGGTGCCCGACAGCACCACACCGGTTCCGTCGACACCGGTGACCGCCGTGTCCTCCAGACGCGCCCGGACACTCCCCGACAGATGCAGACCGGCCAGCCGGGCGCCCTCGAGACGGCAGCGCCGCAGCACGACCGCCGTCGTACCGCCCTCCTCGTCGTCCGAGCCCTTCACCTGCACCCGGCCGCCCTCCACCGAGCACTCCTCCAGGACCAGACCGGCCCCGGGCGACACGCTCACGGCGGGCAGGCCCGCGTCCGATCCCCACACGGTGATGTTGTGCAGGGCGCAGTCCGGTCCCTCCACGGTCACCGCGGGCACCTCCCCGGGCGGCGCCGCGATCACGACGCTGCCCCGGCCGTGCTCCGCGGTGACCACCACGGGCCGGTCGAGCACCAGGTTCTCGGTCCAGGTGCCGGGGGCGATCACCACCAGATCGCCGGGCGAGGCGGCGCGTATCGCCTCGCCGATGGTCCGGTACGCGCCCCGGCCGCCCTGACCCTTGGGCGCCACGGTGTGACGGGTGGTCATCTACGTTCCTCAGTCCTCGGTGATCGCCGCTGTCTGGATCACGGTGCCTGGTAATAGGTGGGATTGATGCTCGCACGATAGGCAGTGGTCAGGTAAAGCGACTGGATCGACTTCTCGAAGATCTTGAAGGGTAGCTGGATCCAGAAGTCGGCGAAGCCCTGCCGGTGGAAGAGCCTGCTGCCCGCGCTCATCACGAAGACGTTCTTGACGAGTCCGGTGGTGGCGGCCGTGGTGACGGAGGCGGCGGCGTTGATCCCGCCCTCCCAGACCGCGTCCCCGCCGTGCAGCTTCACGGTCTGGCCGTCGGCGTTGGTCACGCCCCACACGGCCGCGTTCATGCTGCCGTTGACCCAGCCGGAGAGCGCGCTGCTGACGGCGCCGAAGGAGAAGTCGTAGATGCCTCCGCGCCAGCGGGTCGGCGTCTCGTTGCCCGCCCACTCGTTGACCCAGGTCTTGTCGTGGTTCATCGGGCGCCGGGTCCACGGCTTGCCGCCGTCGACGTTGGCGAGACCCGCCTTGAACTGGCCGAGCTTCTCGAACCCGAGGGCCCGGTTCTCGTGCACCGCGGTGCTCAGACCGGTCTTGACGGTGGCGCCGACCGCCGCGTTGGCGAACGACTTGAGCGCGTCCTTGCCGGTGAACGGCTTGTTCTGGACGGCGGCCACGATCCCGTTGACGGCGAGGTTCGCACCGAACTCCAGGATGAACTCCTGACCGAACTCCAGCGCCGCCTTCTTGGCCACGCTCTGCCAGTACGGCTCGTAACGTGCCTCGCGCAGCGCTGCGTCGCCGCCCGCCGGCACCTGGGTGCCGGACCAAGGCATGCGCTGGGCCTCACGAGTCGTACGGCCCCAGCCGCGGATCTCGGTGAGCGGGCCCCGGAAGTCGTACTCGTTGCCGACCAGCCGCCAGCGGTTGAAGGTGTCCCGCTCGAACACCAGGCCGTTGTCGGTGCGCTGGCCGACCAGATCGCCGTTCCTGTTGTAGCGGTTCCACTGGCCGCGCCAGGCGTCGGTCTCCAGGAACCCGCTGCCTTCGGCCTTGCGTTCCCGGACCACGCTGCCGTGGTCGTACTCCTTCCAGACCGAATGGGCCGGGGTGTTCGGGGTGACGGTGGTGGTGTACGTCCGCACGCGCAGCGGACCGCCGTTGTGCGGCGGGGTCTCGCGCAGAAGGGTGGGCCGGGCCTGGCCGGGGACATCCAGTTCGTCACGGAAATGGTGGGCGCCGTTCGTCCACTGGTCCTGCCAGGCGCGGCCGTTCCACCAGCGGCGGACCTGGTTGCCGTTGCCCACGTCGATGGGCGTGCCGTTGCGTTCGTGGGCACCGGCGTGCCAGTCTCCCTGGTTGTCCCGCCAGGCGTCGACATAGCGGCCCGAGTCGAGCATCCGGCGCTCGCGGATCAGCTCCCCGCCCGCGTCGTAGTCCCGGTAGGAATCGTCCCAGGGCAGCCGGGAGTCGCCGGAGCCGCGGAAGAACTCCCGTCGGCCGGACCCGACTTCGGCGCCCTGGGCGTCCAGCTCACGCCAGGTCCAGCGGCCGGAGTCGGCGCGGCCGGAACCCTGGACCACATGACCGGCGGTGCCGTCCGGGTTGGCGTGACTCAGCCCTACGAGGTTGCCGTGCGGGTCCCGGTCCACCCAGGTGCGGTGACCGGTGAACTCCCGGACGACCCCGCCGGGGCGGCCCTCACGAGCCACGTGGGGGGCGCCGTGGGCGTCCTGGTAGGTGTCCCGCCAGAGCGCGCCGTCCGGGTCGTTCCGCACCTGGACGCGGTAGCCCCGGCGGCCGCCGGACTCCGACCAGGCGTGGGCGGTGACACCGGGGGGCGGCTGGTGGGCCGGGGCCTGGGCGTGGTCGCCGACCTTCAGGGTGCTGCCGTCGTGCAGCTTGCCGCTGAAGCGGGCGAAACCTCCGTCGGCCGCCAGGTCGAGGGCGCTGCCGTCCATGCCGACGTACCGCACCCCGGAGGTGGTGGTACCGTCGCCCGCCTCCTTGGTCCAGGTGAACAGCTGGTAGGTGTTGTCGCCCTGGACATGGGCGTACGGGGGCCGGGTGTGCTCGGCGCCGGCCAGCCAGCGGGTGCGGACCCAGGTGGGCGGGCGCTGCTCGCGCCAGCGGCCGGTGGTCAGGAAGCCGTCGCCGAAGGTTTCGTGCTTGCCGACCTCCTTGCCGTGCGGGGAGTGCCGCTCCCACGTGCCGCGCAGTGTGCCGTCGGAGCCCATCGCGTGCTCCTGGTACTGTCCGGCCCGCTCGGGCCACTCGGCCATGCCCCACTGGCGCTGGGCGATGTCACCGCCGGCGGTGCGGTCGGTCCAGCCGCTGCCGATACGGTCACGGGTCCGGGGACCGGAGGCGATTTCCTTGCCCGCGCCGTCGTAACGGTGCCAGGTCCAGGTGCCGTTGCCGTTGTCGATCCCGAGGGTGTGGCCGGCCCGGCCGTTGAACTTCTGCAGCCCGTCGCGGTACTCGCGCACAGTACGGCCCCAGCCGTCGGTGTCCCGCCAGCCGGTGCCCGCCGTGTCGTAGTGCCGGCTGCCGGTACCGGCCGGCGTGCCGCTCTCGTCCCAGCGCACCCAGTGGGTACGGGGGTTGGTGCGGGCGAAGGCGATCGTGTCGGTACGGCGGAAGGAGTCGACCACATCGCCGGCCGTACCGGGCAGCACCCGCCGCTCGAAGACCGGTACGTGCGTCTTGGTCGAGCTGAGCAGCCGGATGTGGCCGCTCGCGGCGCCGGAGAGGTCGGCGGTGCCGTGGTGGAAGGAACCCGCGGTCGTCGGCGCCCCGGCCCGGGTGGTCCGCTCCCAGGTGCCCGTGGTGTGGTCGACGACGTACCGGAAGTCCGTGCGCCGCCCGTTGTCGAGCACGTTGAAGCCCTGCCGGACCGGGGTGCCGTCGGCGGCCAGATGCAGGAACTCGCCGTGCCGCGGGCTGTTCGGGTCGTTGAACCCGATCCGCGTGGTGCCGTCCGGCCGCCGCACGGCGTCCCAGTGCGCGAGCCTGCCGCCCGCCGCGTCCTCCAGCCAGGCGCCGGGGTGCGCGGCGGTCGGCGGCTCCACGACGAGGAAGCGTCCGCCGTGGCCCGCGGGCAGCGGGGTGCCGGTGGCCGTGAGCGCGCCCTGGCCGTCGTACCGTGTGAACGACGTGTCGGCCAGGGTGGTCTGGTGGCCGCCGCCGGGCAGCGGGACCGTCTCCTGGACGAAGCGGCCGGTGGTCTGGTCGAAGACCTGGCGCCCGCCGCCGGGTCGCGCGACCTCGATGTGGCCGGCCGGGTCGATGGTGACCGCGCGCGCCGGGTCCGGGGCGAAGGCGTCGTCCAGCCAGCGCGGGGCCGCGCCGAGCGGCCGGTCGAGACGCCCGGCAGGCAGGCCGTCGCGTCCGGTCAGCCGCAGGCCGTCGCCCGCGAAGTCGCCGCCGGGCCCGAAGGTGTGGTGGCCGGTGTCGTGGACGGTACGGAAACCGCCGTTGTTCGGGAGTGTGGTGACCGTGTCGGGCAGCCGGTTGCCGTCCGCGTCGGTGAGATGGTGACCGCCGGACCCGTCGGGCTCGGCGAACCGGCCGCCGCGCTGCCCCCCGGCCGGGTCGGCCAGCGCGGTCGAGGTGCTCACCGGGCGGCCCTCGGCGTCGTACAGCACGGACTCGCCGGTGATGTCGTCGATCGTGCGCGGCCGGTTGCCGCCGACCGCGACCACACGCTGGGGCAGCGGCTGCCCCGCCGCGTCGGTGAGCAGGTGACCCCCCGCGCCGTCCGGTACGACGATCCGGCCGCCGCGCGCGTTCGCCGCCGGGTCGAACAGGGCGAGGCCAGTGTCCTGGTAGCGGCCGTCGGCCGTGAACCTGCTGGTCGCGCCGCCCGTCTCGTCCGTCAGCCGGAAGCCGGTGCCGCCGGGCAGTGCGGTGACGGTCCCGGGCTGCCCGGCGCCGGACGTGTCGGTCAGGGTGAGACGGCCCGTGCCGTCGTCGGCCAGGAACCGCTCCCCGCGCGTGCCCTGCGGGTCGGTGAGCGAGACACCGGTCTCCCGGAGGCGGCCCTGGCCGTCGTGGCGTACGGACACCCCGGTCGTGCCGTCGGTGACCCTGATGCCGTTCCCGTCACCCAGGTCCTGCACCCGCAGGTCCAGACGGTTGCCCGCGAGATCGGTGACATGGACGTCCGCGCCGATGGTGACCCACACCCGGTCGGTTCCGGCGGGGACGCCGTCCCGGCCGGTGAGCTGGACGCCCTCGTCGAGCCGTTGGCCATGGGCGTCGACGCGGTGGGTGACGCCGGTGTCGAGGTGGGTGATCCGCGTCGAGTCGCCGGGCAGGGCGAAGGCGGTCAGACGGTCCGCGCCGGGACCGTTGACCGTCACGGTCCGCGGGCGGCCGTGACCGTTGAGATCCGTGTGCAGGCGCAGCCCCGTCGGGCGGCCGTCGGCCCCGTACAGCGGCATGTCGTTGGCGATCCGGTCGCCGTTCGCGGTGTACGTGTCGACGGTGTCCGACGTTGTGTGCCGGACGTCGAAACCGCCGTCCGGCCGGGCGACGACCGTGCGCGTCGGGTCCGGGTGCAGCTGGTGGTCGACCACCTGCAGCGTCACCGCGTTGTCCTGGCCCACGCTCCGCTCGATGGTCAGGCCGTTCGGCCCGGACACGCCCGAGCTGTTCAGGGTGATCCGATCGACCGCGGGCGGGGCGGTGTCGGGCAGCGGGTCGAACTTGCCCGCGCCGAGCGTCGCGCCGCGGTGGGCGGCCCCCATCTCGATCTCGCGGATCCGGGCCTCGATCTCGGTCGGATGGATACCGAGGTCCTGCAGGTTCTGGTAGGCGGTGCGGAACCGGTCCCGAGCGGAGATCAGTTCGTGACTGAGCTGGACGTCGAAGTCGCTGACAGTCCGTGAGGTGCTGGCTCCGCCCGGCCCGCCGCGCAGATCCTCGACCCGGTTCAGTTCGATCCGGGCGGACGACAGCTCGACCCAGGCCTCGCGGAACGGACGGCCGTCGACGCCCAGGAGCTCGTCGAAGCGCGCGGAATCCTCCGCCCACGGCGTCTCCCCGGCCTGCCGGGAGGGCGCGGCCGGAGCATTGCCGCGGCTCGGCCGGGCGGGTGGGGCGGGGGTGGTGTCGGTGTCGAGGTGGGCGGGTGTGGCGGGGGTGGTGTCGGTGTCGAGGTGGGCGGGTGTGGCGGGGGTGGTGTCGCCGTCCAGGCGGGCGGGTGCCGCCGGGGTCGTGTCGCCGTCCAGCCGGGCCGCTGAGGTGAGGGAGGTGTCACCGGTGTTCCGGAGCGGCGGGGCGCCGTCCAGCAGGCTCAGGGCGTCATTCTGCCGCTGGGCCTGCGCGGACCTGTCCATGCCGTCGAGCATCGCCCGGAGCCTGGCCTGCGTGTACGGGGTCGTGCCGCCTGCTGCGAGGGCGGTACGGGTGCGGCCGGCCAGACCGTCCGCGCCGCCGCCGAATCGCCGGAAGTCGTCGAGCAGACGGTATGCGTTCGCCTCGGCCCGTACCTGGGTCAGCAGTTGTTCCACGCCGGCCCGGCGGACGGACTGCGGACGGTCCCGCAGGAAGCGCTCGGCGGCCCCGGCCAGGTTGTCGAGAGCCTCGGCCCGCCGTGCCGGCTGGTCGGCGGGGACGCGGTGGAAGGCGTCGAGGGCACGGTCGACGTGCTGGATCTGAGAGCGGGCGCGGATGCCGTTCGCACGGTACGTGCTACGGCGGAATGCGGCCCGGTCGAGGAGGTCGGACGCGGCCGGGTGAGCGGCGCCGGGCGCCGTCGTTCCGGTGGTGTCGCCGGTCCGCCGGGGCGGCCTGAGCATGTCGTCCAGGACGGAGTCACCGAGCGGCCGCGCGGACCGGCCGCCCCCGAGCCTGGTGTCGTCCCTCGGGGGCATCGAGGCGAAGTCGCCGTCGTCGCCACGGTGGGGCGCGGCCGAGTGGACGTCGTCGAGGTGTGGTGCGGCCGTGTCGGATTGCGTGAGACGGGGCGGGGTGGTGTCGGTGTCCGCGAGGTGGGGTGTGCGCGTCTCGGTGTCGGCGAGGTGAGGGGTGGTCGTGTCGGTCTCCGTGAGACGGGACGGAGGCGTGCCGGTGTCGAGCGGATGTGGCTGGAAGGTCTCCGTCTCGGTCTCGGTGAGACGGTGCGGTGTCGTGGTGTCGGAGAGGTGCTGCGGCGCGGTCTCCGCGTCGAGGGGGTGCGTGGCGGCGCCGTGGTTCGTGGCGTGCGAGACGGTGGTGTCGCTCTCCTTGACCAGCGGCGGGGCCGTCTCGGGGTCGATGGGATGCGGTGCCGGCGACTGAGTGTCGGTGCCGTGCGGCGCCGGGGACTTGGTGTCGAGGTCGTGGGGTGCCGGGGACGTGGTGTCCGTGTCGGCGTGGTGCGGTGCCGGTGAGTTGGTCTCCAGGCTGTGGGACGGGATGCCGTCGCCGGTGAGCGCGGGGGCCTTGGTGTCGGGGCCCGACTGGGTGTGGGGGAGCTGGGGTTGGGCGTGGGCCGGTGTCGTGTGGACGTCGGTCGCGCCGGACACGGACGGCGCCGCTGTCCTGGTGTCGGCGCTCGGCGGCAGGAACAGTCGGCGGCCGTCGTCCGTGAAGTGGAGGCCGGCGGCGTCACCGTGGACCAGTCCCGCCCTGGACAAGTGCTTGAACGCCTTGTCGAAGGCGGTCCTGCCCAGGTCGACGGCTGCCGTGGTCTGCGTGCCGACCTTGGAGTCCGGCAGGGACCGGAAGCCGTCCGAGTTGGCGAGTGCCCGGACCATCTTCTTCATCTGGTCGGTGATGCCCGGCACAGCCTTGAGCGCGTCCTCGGCCACCTGCGGCAGTTCGCTGAGGTTGGGGCCGTTCGCCCCGGCGGCCGACGAGGAGGTTCCGGCGCCCTGGTTCCTGCCCGGCCTGGGCTGTGTCTGCGCGCCCTCGGGCTTGGCCTGTGGCTTCAGGGCGTCGAGGCGGTTGTTGATGTCCTTGAGGAGCTGCTCGCGCTGGTCGAGCAGGGTCTTCGCCAAGTCCTTGCGTTCGCCGACGGCGGCCGCGTGGAACTCCTGGGTCAGCTTGACCGACTGCTCGGCGTGCGGCTGCGCCTTGTTGAGGTTGTAGCGCAGCGCCTTGTTGTTGCCGCTCTTGACGGCGTTGTCCGCCTGCCGCACCCGGTCCGACGCCTCGTCGAAGGCCTTGCCGGCGGCCCGTGCCGCCGGGTCGACCGTGCCGTCGGCGAGATAGCGTCCGTCGCCGTCCGCGTCATGGACCGCCAGCGGCGACGGCCACTCGCTCGTGGCATGGCTGCCGAGCGGGTTGATGGGCAGCCCCGAGCCGAACTTCGCCTCGGGACGGTACAGCTTGGAGATGACCGATCCCAGCTCCTCCGGATGGGCGGTGTCGGCGAGCAGTCTGAAGACGTCGTCCTTGAAGGCACCCCCGATGAGATGGACCTCGCGCACCACCGACAGGGCGAGCGCCTCCTGCACGTGCTCGCCGTGGAAGACCTCCTGCTCGAAGGAGACCTGTCGAGGCGGGTGGTCGGGGTACTCGTACGTCCAGCGGCCCCGCTTGCCCACTTCGTCGAAGCCGTCGTCGTACTTCGCGCTGCGGACGACGTCGTCGCCGAACTTCAGCTGGTTCATCGTGTCGCGGTCCAGCGGGTGCAGCTGGTCGTGGAGCGAGACCCAGCCGCCCTTCTCCTCCAGGACCTTGGCGTCGAAGACGAGCGTGGTCGGCCCGTACCGGGTCGCCATCGGCTTGTCGCCGACCTCCATACGGAAGAACACGAAGTCGTCGTTGCCCAGGTTGGAGGTGTTCTTCGCCGAACTCTTGCCGGATGCCAGGAACCTGACCCCCCGGCGGGCCAGGTCGCCCTGGGAGGACATCACACCGCTGTTGGCGATGGCGTGGTAGGCCGGAGTGGCGTGCTTGATCCGGTACGGCAGGTCCTGGAGCCTGTCCCGCAGCTCCTGGAACTTCAGTCGGTCCGCCTCCGGCATGTTCTTCAGCAGGCTGTCGACGTCGGCACGCAGGTCCGCGATGTTCTTCTCGGACAGCTTGCGGACGAAGTCGTGCTGTTGGGACCTGGACAGCTTGTCGAAGCTGTCGAAGTCCTCGAACACCTTCCGCCACTGGGCCTCGGTCCCGGGCAGTACCGCCTTCCACTGCTCTCCGCTGTGCAACTCGCCGAACGCCTGGTTCTCGCGGTAGCGCCGCAGGAGGTCCGGAATGCCGCGCCGGACCTGTTCCACCGAGGCGTCGGTGCCGAGGAAGCCCTTGAGTACCAGGTTGTCGCCCGGCTTCACGGTCTGGACGGCGTCGTCGACCAGCTTGGCGAGATGGTGCGCCACGGCGGCGACGGGCGTGTGCTGGTTGCGCAGCGTATAGGTGCCCCCGAAGCGGGCGGCGTCCGTGACATGGCCCTGGAGAGCCGCGTCCAGGTCCTTGGCGGCGTTCTCGAGCCCCTCGGCCAGGCCCTTGAGCTGACTGGGGGGAGTCGTGCCCGCCTTCACCAGGTTCTCGAGCTCGTTGGCGAGCCGCTGGACGGTGACCGACTGGGACTGGATCTCCTCGCCGGTCCGGATGAACTGGTCCGAGCGGACGGGGCCGTCGCCCGCGCCGCGGGAGCCGGCGTCCAGATTCCGTGCGTGGGTCTGCAGTTTCCGGGCCCGGTCGATGTCGCCGGCGCCCGCGAACTGGTCCACGAGCTGGTTCAGTTCACGCTGGGAGAGCATGCGGTTGTCGAGTTCGTGCTGGAGTGCCTCGTCGAGTTCGCGGGTGGCGTCCTTGAACTTCGTGTCCGCCTCGGTCAGGTCCGCGTCGGCCTTCGCGATCTTGTCGGCGTCCTTGCCCAGCTGTGTCTGCGCGATCTCCGCCTGCTGCAGGTCCTTGTGGGCCTTGGTCTGGTCGGCCAGGATCTCGTTCAGCCGCCTGGGCGGTGTCACGGAGGCAACGCCCGTCTCACCGTGGGCGGCGACCGCGGGCGGGGGAGTCGCGTCGTTCGCCGTGGTGACCGTGCCGCCGAGCAGCCGGGGCCGTTCCTTCAGGCTGAGTTGGCGCAGGGCGCCGAGATCGGCCTCCATCCGCACCGGGTCGACGCCGAGTTCGGTCAGGCGGTGGTGGGTCGCGTCGTACCGCTGCTGGGCGATGTCGACGTTCTCACGGGCGCGGATCTCGTCGGGCGTGGGGCCGCGGGAGCTGCCCGCGTGCCCGTTGTCCGGCAGCAGATCCTCGGCCCGGCCCAGGTCGTACCGTGCCTGCACATGGTCCCGCCAGGCCTCGCGGCGGGCCCCGCGCAGCGGGTCGTCCAAGTCGCCGAACAGCGCGTCGACCCGTTCGCCGTCCCGGAACCACGCCTGCTCGATCTCGGCCGGGGTGAGCCGGTCTCCCCGCCCCGGCAACTCCTGGCCGCCACCGGCGCGCGGGGTGTCCGGCCGCGGTGCGGGCCGCGTGCCGGGGGTCGCGTGCACGGTGCCGGGTACGGCGGTCTCCGTGTCCGGGGTGCCTCGGGTCGGGCGCGGGACGGTCGTGTCGGGGTGAAGGGGGGAATGGGGGGTCCCCGGTACGGCCGTTTCCGTGTCGTGCGTGGTGTGGGTGGTGGCCGGGACGCTCGTGTCCGTGTCCGGCGTGGTCCGGGTGGGGCTCGGGACGGTGGTCTCCGGGTGGGAGCCGGTGTGGAGCGGGCTCGGCATCTCCTTGCCCCACGACGCGGGTGTGGGCAGGGAGTTGAGCAGCTCGTTGTTGTGGAGCACATGGCCGCGGAGGTCGGCGGCGAGGTTGTTGAAGCCGGTGCCGCTCCACTCCTTGGTGAAGGTGCGGTCGCCGCCGGTGATCGTGACGGAGACGGCGTTGTCGTCCACCTTGTGGGTGACGGTGATGGTCATCTCGTCCGCGAAACCGGGCCGGCTCACGGTGAACGTCTTCACGTTCGGGCCGTCGCCGCCCTCCCGTACGATCGCGTCGCCGAGACCCTCCCAGCGGCGCATCGCGTCCTGCCCGAAGGCACGGCCGAAGTCCTCGAACGCCTCGCCCGAGTGCAGCCCGGACCACTTCTCGTTGATGAGCCCTTCGAGCTGGGCCTCCGGAATCTGCTCGGCGCGCACCGGGACGACCGTGATGCCGTCCTCGACCCGGGCCGGTCCGGTCCGCACCAGCCGGGTCGGGGAGAGGGTGACCTCCCACTGGTCCTGGTTGAGCGCGAGGGCGTCGTCGGCGGCCTTGTGGTATCCGGGCGGGTAGGCCATGGCGAGCTTGCCGTGGTCGGCGGGTACGTCGATCTCGAAGACGACACGGTTGCTGTTGACGCCGTTCTTCGCCCACTCCGCCTGGAAGGCGCGGTTGTTGGAGGTCGAGGCGGGCAGCCGCTCCACGAACACGTCGGCCTGCGCCGCCCGCGGGTCCATGGACACGCCCCGCCACACGGTCATGCGCTGGTTGGGGCCCTCGAACATCAGGTCACCGGCGACCTTGTTGAACTGCTTGACCTTGCCGACCAGGCCCGGACTGGCCTCCAGGGTGCTGGGGTTGACGAAGCCGCCGTACCCCTTCTTCGAGGTGAAGGCGCCGCCGATGACGCCCTGCATGAACAGCTTCACCTCGTTGTCGGCCGCGGCCTTGCCCATGTGGCCGCGGGCCGCGTGAGCGGCGGCGTCCCAGCTGTCCGCGGCCGAGCCGGTGAGCCCGGCCGGGCGCGGGGGAAGGGTGACGTCCGGCGTGGACGAGCGGAGCAGCTCGCCGGTGGACCGGCTGTACACATGGCTGCCGGTGGTGGACGCGACGACGATCTCGTCCTCGCCGTTGAGCTTCGCGGGCCAGGCGCCCGCGCCGTCGCTCACGGAGTCCACGGACTTGCCCGCGACCTTGACGCTCACCCCGCCGAACGGGCCGTCGCCGAACCGCACGGTCTCCTCGGCCAGGCGGATGCCGCCCAGCCGCTTGAACGTCCAGCTGTGCACCACGGTGCCGCCGACCGCGTCCAGCTGCCGTACGACGAAGCCCGTGCCCTGCTTCTCCACGGTGTACAGGCCCGACTCGACCGCGCCGCCGTGGAGTTCGGGCGTGCCGCCGCGCGGTGCCTTGACCGCGAGTTCGTGGCCGCCGGGGACCTTGACGACGTTGGGGTCCTTGAGGAGTGCGTCGAAGGCGCCGGTGGTGTCGGCGGTGTGGGCGGCCGGCGCGGGGGAGGAGTGGGCCGGCGGCGGGGTGTGGGTCCCGGGCGGGTTCGGGGTGGCGTGGGCCGGCAGGTTCTCGGGGATATGCGCCGCGGTGCCGTTGGCCGAGCCCGCCAGGCCCTTGTCGACGTCCGTGTGTGTGGGCGTACCGGCGAAGGCGGGATTGTCGGTGGCGCGAGCGCTGCGGCCGGTGTCGACGAGATCGAGGGCGGAACGGCCGTGGTTGTCCGGGTTGGGGTGCCCGGCCGCGCCGGTGCCGTTGGGTGCCGGCTCGTGCGGGGCGCGGTGCGCCGTCGGAAGGTTCGGCCTGCCGGGGCCGACCGGGCCGATGTCGAGCCGGTCGGGGGTACCGGTGGCCAAGGAGTTCACCGTGAGCCGGTCGGGAGCCGTGGTGCCCGCCGGGCGCACGGTCAGGCCCTCCGGTGTGACCGGCGCCGCCGGGTTCGGCGCACCGTGCGGCAGCTGCTCGGGCGTGCCGGGGCGCGGGGAGCCGGGCTGGTGGACCAGTTCGTCGAGGTGGAGGCGGGTCTGGTTGGCCGAGAGGGCACTGGTGGTGTGCTCGGCGAAGGTGGTGCCGGCGCCGGGGGTCACGGGGGTGTTCGGCGTGTTGTGGCGGGTGCCCGCCAGCAGGTCGAAGGCCGAGGCTCCGGCGTCGAAGGTGCCCGGCCCGCCGTGCCCGATCCCGGTCGGGGACGGGTGGTTCACGGTGGTGGGGCCGGTGAGCAGGCTGTTGGGCGCGGTCACGTCGTGCGGGGCGCCGGGAGTCGGAGCCGAGTGGAGCGCGGTGTGCGCCACGTCGGTGCCCGGGGTGCCGGTCAGCGTCGTGTGGACGGTGCCGATGCCGGGCGTGCCGGGGGCGTGGACGGCGCCCACGCCCGGGTTGCCGGTGAGCGCGGAGTGCAGGGTGCCCGCGGCCGGGTTGCCGGTGGAAAGGTCACCGAGCGTGGCGGCGACCGGCGGCGGGGTGGCGTGGGTGCCGGTGAACACGGTCGTACCCGGCACATGGGTGCCGTTGTGCGCCCCGCCCGGCAGCAGCACGTCGGCGGTGGACGTCAGGTTCGTGGGCGTCGGGTGCAGCCCGGTGAGCGTGGTGTGGGCAGCGCCGGAGACGCCGGCGACCGGCGTGTTGGTGAGCCCGTGCGTGGCGCCGGGGACACCGGCCGACGCGGGAAGGTGGAGGCCGGAGGGGGTGGTGACGGTCGGCGTGGCACCGACGCTCACCCCGACCTCCGAACGCCCGCCCAGCGTGCCGAAGTTCTCCACGTGGACGTTGCCGAGCTGCACATGGGGCATGTCGACCAGCGCGTCCACCGTGCGCGCCGCGTGCACGCCGAAGTTGCCGCGGTGGGCGATGGCCCCCACGTCCCCCAGGTTCAGGGACGGCGGACGCAGGGTCGAGGTGACGTCCAGATGTGTGCCCGGCAGGTTGAGGTCGAGGTTGCGGAGGCTGTTCTGCCCGGCGCCCGCCCCGAAACGCACCTCGTTCAGCTGGATGCGCGGCATGTCGACCAGGGCGTCGACGGTACGCGGGTCGATGGGGACCGAGCTGATCGTGCGGCCGACGGCGCCGGTGATCGGGGCGCCGAAGACATGCTGGCCGAGTACACCGCGGTCGAAGATGCCGATGCGCAGGGCGTTCCGGAAGCCGTACTGGCCGATCTCCGCCGCGTCCACCGGCAGGAAGATCCGCAGCCACTTGGTGCCGCCGAACTCCTGGCCCACCCAGGTCTTGGTCGCCTGCCAGCCCCGGGAGAACGTCTCGGGCAGTCCGCGCACGAACCCGGGGATCGCCTTGAAGCCCTGCACGATGGTCAGGCTCACGGAGTTGACGCCGTGGCTGATGATGTTGGGCAGGTTGTGGATGCCGTCCAGCACCCACAGGCCGCCCTTGTAGACCCAGGTGCTGCCGAGCCGGACCAGGTCCTTGAGACCGAGCAGCAGGGTGGTGGGGCGGAAGCCGTTGGTGAACAGGTTGCGCAGGGCCTGGAAGGTGCCCCGGGCGATGTTGGCGAAGCCCTTGGCGAAGGCCGTCGTACCGACGCCCTTGATGATCTGGAAGATCGGCAGCGCCTTGGTGGTGGGCGCCAGGATGCCCAGTCCGGCGAGGAAGAGGTCGAGGAAGCTCGCGTTGCCGTTGGCGAAGTCGACGATCGTCTTGATGAAGAGGGTCAGGTTGACGCCCAGGGCGAGCAGCGCGATCGGTCCGCCGAAGATCAGCGCCGGCACGATCAGGATGATCGCCAGCCACTGGAACGCCTCCCAGAAGACCTGGCACTCGGAGATCGGCAGCTGGATGTTGGAGACCCCCGAGATGCTGCTCGCCGCAGCGGAGGCGCCCTCGCCGTGCTCGGTGCCGGCCTGCCGGGCCGTGGACGCGTAGGTCTCGCGGTCCGGGTCGTCCTCGGACAGCCCGCGGCCCGAGTTGAGCGCGCCGTCGGCACGGGACTGGAGGTCGACCAGCTTGTCCGCCCAGGTGCTCAGCGTGGTCGCCGCACTCTCGAAGGACTGCGCCACGTCCTCGATGTGCCCGCGCAGCCGGTCGTTGACCTTGCCGCGCAGGGCGTCGGCGGCCTCGCCGACGAAGACGCTGTCACCGGCGGTGTTCATCACCGCGTCGATCGCCGTGCTGATGCGGCGCGCCTCGGAACCCAGGTGGTTGAGCTCGGTGGACAGCGTCCGGATCTGGTCGGGGTCGCCCGGTGTGGGGTCGCCGTCGAGCCCGATCGCGTTCCAGTCGGTCGGGCGTGGCATACGGGTTCCTCCCGGAAGCTGCGGGGCTCGGGGCGGTTCCTCCCCAACTGACCACGCCACAGCGTCCGCTGCGGTTCACGTGATCTGGGTTACAGCGGCCGTCCCAGGTGAACCGGAGGGGCGTGTGCGGCGTGGTCCAACTGACCGGAGTCGCGACTGGGAGGCCCACGCATGGCCGATAGCCTGAGAATCGAATACAACGTCCTCAACGACGCCAAACGGGACCTGGAGAACCTGGCCGGCGACATCGGTCCGCTCCTCGACAACAGCACGTTCTCCCGGCTGGGCCAGCGCGACTACGACGGATACACCTCCAGCGACGCCTTCACGGTCCTCGGCGACTCGACCCTGGCCGACGCGCTCGCGAGCTTCTACGACAACGCCAGCAGCACGATGTCCCACGCGGACAAGGGCCTCAAGGAACTGGCGGGCGCCTTCGGTTCGGTGGGTGAGGCGTTCCTGTCCTTCGACTCGGAACTGTCCCAGGGCATGGGCATCACGGGCAGCAACCTGGGCCTGCAGAACTACTTCCGGGACAAGGACCTGTGGGACTACAAGCAGTCCCACCTCGACCAGTGCGTGCCCGGCCCGGACGGCACGATGCCGGACTTCTGCTCCGCCACCGACCCGGGCGACCCGCCCCTGGACCAGACGATCACCACCGACCGCGGCAGCGTCCACACGCATCTCACGCTCGACGACCAGCGCCATGTGATCAAGGAGGAGTCCACCGTCACCTACGACGGCAAGACGTACACCTCGGTCACCAACTACTCCAGCGACGGCAACCACTACACCACGGACACCTCGTACCCGGACGGCAGCACCGTCCACTCGGAGACCAACCTCAACTCCGACGGCAGCGGCACGATGGTCACCACCGGCAGTGGGGGCGACCGCACCGAGTACACCCGCGGCCCCAAGGACGCCAACGGCAACCAGCCGGACTGGCAGCAGGTGGGCGGCAACACCGATGACGACGGCGGCGGGAACGACGACTTCAACTCCACCCCCGCCGCCTGGTGACCGCCCGACAACCGCATCGAGATCGACAGGAACGGACAGGAATCCCATGGCCAGCTACAACGGCATCAACCTCGACTACCACAAGATCGAGGAGGTCGTCAGCCTGCTGCACGACGCCCACGAGAACCTGCTGCCGGTGCTCAGCAACCTGCGCAACCGGGTCAACACCCTCGTCGACGACGGCATGGTCTTCCAGCAGTCCAGCGAGGTCATCCGGACCACCTACAACAACTTCGACACCAGCCTGCTGGCCGCCGTGAAGGGCATCAACGACTTCTCGGAGATGTTCAACGGCATCAAGGAGAACGCGATCCAGTTCGACCAGGGCATCAGCAGCAGCCTGCAGAACAACTCGTAACCGCCGTACGAAGAGGGCCTCCCCGGAGTTTCGGGGGAGGCCCTCTTCGCGTTGCCGTACCGGTCAAACGCGCAGTGGCGTGAGCGGCACCTGGACGGCGAGCAGGGTGCCGCCGGGACCGGCCGTCCAGGCCCGGCCCGGATGCGCGGCCGCACGGACCACACTGGGCAGCAGGCGCAGGCCGACCAGATCGCCCTCGGACAGGTTCTTCGGTGCGAGCAGCAGACCGTTCCGGGCCCGCCGGGCGGCCAGCGTCCAACCGCTCATGCCGCTCTGGAAGCCCTCCGCGGAGGCCGCGTAGACCAGGCCGAGACCCTGGTCACGGCCGGAGACGGCGATCTCCTTGAGGAGCTTGTCCGCCGCCGAGTTGGTGATCAGATCGGCGTCGTCGATCATCACAGCCCGCGGTCCGGGCAGCGCGTCCAGCGCCGCGCGGACGGTGTCGGCCGAAGGGTCGCTCTCGGTGAGCACGGTGGCGGTGGCATGCCGGTCCAGGGCGCGCAGCGGCGACTCGCGCGGGGTGAGCACGACCAGCGAGGTTCCCCCGGCCAGCAGCGACACCGCGATCGAGGCGAGGGTGTTGCTGCGCCCCGACCCGGCCGAGCCGAACACCCCGAACGCCGAGGCGGTGCCGGCCAGGTCCGTGCCGACGGGGCCGCCGTCGTCGCCGCCGACGCCGAGCAGACCCCACATCGGCCGCCGCTGGGCCGCCCGCACCTTCTCGTAGGCCTGGGCGAACTCCACCGAGCGCGGCAGCACGGCCACCTGGAACGGCCGCCGGGCGTCCGGTACCTGGGCGTCACGCTTGCGGGCGGTCTCGCCGATCGAGCGCAGCGCCTCCGCCTGTTCGGTGCCGCCGCCGGCGGCGAGCAGCGCCACCTGGGTCTCGGTGCCGCTGAGCACATGCCAGCCACGGCCGGGCGGGATGTCGGCCGGGATCTTGTTCGGCATCATGCCGACGGCCTGGTAGTCGCTGCGGTCGCCCTGCCGCAGCAGCAGCTTGTGGTCGTTGTGCGCGGCCATCCGCCCGCCCAGCAGCGAGCGTTCGGAGGTGGCGACGACATGGATGCCGGCGGCGGCGCCTTCGCGCATCAGCCGGATGACCTCCTGCAGCAGCTGGCCGTGGTCGTGTTCGTCGAGGATGACCTGCAGCGAGTCCCAGCCGTCGATCATCAGGAGGATGTGCGCGGGTCGCTGGGCCTTCGGCAGCAGCTTGCGCAGCTCGGCGATGCCGGTCGCGCTGTGCGTCTGCGCCAGGTCCTGGCGCTCGGTCAGCTCCCGGTTCAGCCGGCGCAGCATCCGGCCCAGCCGCTCCAGGTCGTGCCGCGAGACCACACCTCCGCAGTGCGGCAGCGCGCCGAGCGCGGTGAGTCCGCCGCCGCCCGCGTCGATGCCGTAGATGTGGACGTCGGCGGTGCCCGCCACCCGGGCCGCCGAACCGGCGATGGTGCGCAGCACCTGGGTACGTCCGGAGCGTGGCGCGCCGATGATGTACAGATGCCCGAAGGTGGTGAGGTCGGCGACGGCGACCCGGCGCTGCTGGAGCTGTGGGACGTCCTCCAGGGCGTAGGGGATGACCAGGCGGCCGTCGCGGGTGGCGCCGAGCTCGTCCAGGTCGTCCAGGACCAGCTGGCGCTGGAGCGGCGGAAGCCAGGGGCTCGGTTGCTGGGTGAAGTCGTCGAGCAGGTCGGCGGCGGAGCGGATCTCCTCGACGAGGACCTGGAGGTCGGTCGGCGCGGGGCCCTGCGGGGCCGAGGTGGTCACCGTCCGGGTCTCCGCGGGGAGTCCGGCGGGGTGGCCGAGCGCGGCCCAGCCGACGTCCACGGAGCGCACGGGCTTGCGGGGACCGGCGTCCGGCTCGGCCGCCGCGGCCGGGGTCTGCCGGGGGCGTTCGGCACCCACCCAGGCGGTCTGGAACGGATCCGCCTGCCGCGGTCCGCGCCGCACCAGGGCCCGGCCGGGCGTGGCCGAGGAGATGTCGACGGCGTCCTTGACGTCGATGATGTCCTGGCTCTCGGTCTGGTCGGTGACCCGCAGCGCGATCCGCAGGTTGGTGTTGGCGCGGATGTCACCGGTGACCACACCGGCCGGGCGCTGCGTGGCCAGGATCAGATGGATGCCGAGCGAGCGGCCTCGCTGGGCGATGCTGATCAGTCCGGGGACGAAGTCGGGGACTTCGCGGACCAGGGTGGCGAACTCGTCGATGACCAGCAGCA
Source organism: Streptomyces sp. NPDC096040 (assembly GCF_040303265.1). Taxonomy (NCBI): domain Bacteria; kingdom Bacillati; phylum Actinomycetota; class Actinomycetes; order Kitasatosporales; family Streptomycetaceae; genus Streptomyces; species Streptomyces sp. NPDC096040. Next base: position 52,135 of record NZ_JBEOTA010000002.1, on the reverse strand, counting down.
GCCGGGGCAGCGGCGCCAGCGAGGGATCGGCGGCCCGCTTGGCCCGGTACTCCGGATGGTCCTTGGCGTCGGCGGCGGCCAGCACCTGCTCCCTGCGCCGGAGTTCGGCGGCGAGTGACTCCAGGGCCCGCTCCACGAGGTGGGCGTCGAGGTCGGTGACCATGCCGAGGGTGTGCGGCAGGTTGGCGCACTCCTTGAAGGCGCTGCCGCCCTTGTAGTCGACGAGCACGAAGGTGAGTTCGTCGGGCCGGTTGGCGGCGGCCAGGGAGGCCACGAACGTCTGCAGCAGCTCCGACTTGCCGGAACCGGTCGTACCGGCGACCAGGCCGTGCGGCCCGTCCTGCACCAGGTCCAGGGAGAGCGGCCCGTCGAAGCCGGTGCCGATGAGGAACGAGGTGCTGGCGGGGTCGCGCTGCCAGCGCTCCAACAGGGCCTGGGCGTTCGGCGGTTCCTGTTCCAGCAGGTCCAGGAGGCGGACCCGCTGGGGAAGCCCGGCGTCGTGCTCGGGGCTGACGTCACGGATGGGGGCCAGCGCGCGGGCCAGCTGCTCGCACCACTCGGGGGAGACCCGGTCGGCACGGACGGCGGGCAGGTCGGGCGCGCCGGGGCGCTTCACGGTCAGCCGGCCGTCGGCCGCGAGCACCACACCGGTGCTCTCCTCGGGCAGCAGCCGCTCCTGCTCGTCCAGACAGACGCTGAAGATCCGCACCCGCGGGCCCTCGGTGAGCACCTGGACCATGCCGGGCACGTCACGCAGCCGCCGTGCCCCGTCCGCGATCACCAGCACATCGGGGTCGGTGAAGACCACGTCACGGTCGTTGCCGGCCTGCCGGCGACGCGCCTGCACCTGCGAGACCAGTTCGCTCATCCGGGCGGCGGTGGACTCGGGGTCGTTGCCGACCAGCACCACCGGCCCACCGGCCGTGCCGGGCTTGAGATGCGGCAGCCAGCGCGTCCACGCCCAGTCCGCCACCCGGTCCGGCTCGGTCAGGATGACGATCCTCAGGTCCCGCGGGCTGTGCAGCACACCCGCCTGCGCCACCAGCCAGCGCGCCAGGGGCTGCACCTCGGCGGCCGGACCGGCGATGCCCACCACACCGTGTGCGGTGAAGTCGACGCCGATCGGCGTGTCGGGGATGTTCCAGCGGATCGAGCGGTGGTTCTCGTCCCGCGCCGGGTCCTCCAGCTCCCGTACCGACGGCTGGTCCACCGTGCCCAGACGCAGCACCAGATGGTCGGGGTCGCGCCGGCGCCGCTCCCACAGCCGGCCGCCGGGACCGGTCGCGATCAGGGCGACGGCCGCCGGGTCCGGGCCGGTCTTGTCCCGCACCCGCCGCTCGCCGACCACCGCGTCCCGGACCTGCTCCTCAAGGACGTCACGGCGCTGTTCGTAGGCCCGCTCCGACTCCAGGAACTGCTTGCGGGCCGCACGCCGGCCGGTCGCCCAGTTCGACAGCATCATCATCGGGCTGAGGAACAGGAACACCAGAAAGTAGTACGACTTGAAGATGCTGACCATGAACAGACCGAGGACGATCGGGGAGATCATCATCACGGTCGGGAACGGCCGCTTCTGCGGCGGCGACGGCGGCTGCGGCAGCCGGATCCGCTCGGCGTCCAGATGCGGGGCGATCCGCGGCGGCCGGTTGTAGTCCACGCCGTACCCGTCGGCGGACGGGGTGACGGCCGCGTCCGCCTCGACCGGGGCGCTCATCCGCAGCAGCACCGGACCCACGGTCAGGTCCTCACCGACCGGCCAGGGCACCGGGCCCGGCCCCGCCGGGCGTTCCCGCGGCGGCTGGGGGCGGGGCCTGCGCAGCTGCGTGATGGCGTCGTCCGGCGGCGGCGAGGCGAGCCGGGCCCGCACAGTGGCCTCGGGGTCGCCGTCGATGCGGTGCCAGGCCGCGGAGCCGTCCGCGCCGACCGTCACCCACAGCCCCGACTCGGGCACCCCGTGGCCGGCGTCGAGCCGCAGGGCGCACAGCGGGTCGGTGCCGACCTCGTGGCTGCCCGGCCCGAGCCGCCAGGTGCGCCCGGCGCCGGGCCCGGAGACGATGTGCACCTCGGCGAGGACACCGTCCCGGTCGCTGTCGTCATGGACCCGGACCAGGTCGGCCGGGCGGGCCGGGCCGCCGAGCCCCAGCAGCCCGCCGTCGCGGATCCCACTGCCGGAGACCGGTGTCGCGGGGTCGAGCCGGTGGCCGTCGGCGTAGAGGTTGCGGGCCTGCGGCGCGCCGGCCGTGGCCCAGTCCGCGCCGCCGGCGGCGGCCTCGTCCTGGGTCAGCGCGGCGGCGAGATCGCCGACGGTGGCGTTCGAGGGCAGCCGGACCTGGTGGTCGCGGCGCTGTCCGTCCGTGGCGTCCACGGTGGTGATGGTGAGGTTCACGGCTCCCAGCCGGGCGGTCGTTCGTGCGGAATCGGGGGGACGGGTACGGCGGTTACGGCGCCGGCGGCGAGGTCGCGGAGACACCGGCCGCACCGGAGGTGCTCGGTTCCGCGAAGTCGTCGTCGCTCTCGACCGCCGCACCCGGAACGGGTACGGGCACTGCGGCGGGCTCGGGCTCGGGGGCCGGCCGGGTGGCCGAGACACCGGTCGGCTCGGCGACGGGCGCCGCGCCGGAGCCGAGGTCCGGCTCGTCCGGCAGCAGGTCGGGACCGGCGGCGGAGGTGACGTCCACCGGACGTGCGATCTCGTCGTCCGGGCGGTCGGGACAAGGCGGCAGGGCGGACAGCGTCCGGGCCACGGCCCGCGACAGCGGCAGCACGTCGACCCGGGCGGCCGCCGGTGCGCCGTGCACGGTGAGCGTCGAGTCCGGCGCGATCTCAAGGAGCCGGGTCCGGCCCCGGGCCACCCCGAGGCTCAGCAGGCGCAGACCGGACGGCAGCGGCCGCTCCAGCGGGTCGGCGCACACCGCGACCTCGATGCCGGGCTGTCCGACGGTGGCGGCAGCCGGTGCCCCCGGATGCAGGGGGTGCACCCCGGCGGCGATGGCGACCCGGCCCTCGGGCAGCCGGGCGTCCAGCTGGGCGGCGACTGCCTGGAGCACGGCGCGGGCCGTACGGGCGGCGCGCGGCGGGCCGTACACGGACAGCGCGGGCGGCCCGGAGCGCACGTCGAGCAGCACGGCCTGCCCCATGTCGTGCCCCACGCACACCAGCAGCGGTACGGCCAGGTCCTCGGTGTCGTCCGTCAGATCGGCGCGGTCGATCCACCACAGCCGCGGGTCGGTCTCGTCGGACGCCCAGGGCTCCGGCGGCTCGCGCAGCGCGTCGCCGTCCGCCGCGACCAGTACGGCCATCCACTCGGGCCCGGCCAGCACGCCGTAGGGACGGACCCCGGGGCGGACGGACGCGGCCATGGCCGTGGCCCGCTCGGCGTCGGCCCACACGGCCGGGTCGCGCAGCAGCCGCACCAGCAGGCGCAATCCGCGCCGGTAGCGCAGTTCGGTGCGCACCGGACCGGTGAACGCCCGCACGGTGAGAGTGATCTCACGCCCCAGCCGGCGCCACAGGGCCTTCCAGCCGCCGCCGCGCCGCACCAGCCAGTGCGTGACGGCGAGGACGAGCACCAGAACGCCGACGAGGCCGAGCAGGGTGGTGATGGTGTCGGAGGTCATCGCGTCTCTCCCCGGAGTTTCTCGGCTCCGGCCGGGTGGTAGCCGTGGGATTCGAGGGTGGCGCGCAGCGCGCGGACGCCGTGATGGGTACGTGACTTGACCGTGCCCGGGGGCAGCCCGAGCTGGCGGGCCACGTCTTCGCCGGCCTGTCCCAGCAGATGGACGCGGGCCACGGCTTCGCGGTGTGGGGGAGTCAGGGTGCGCAGCGCGGAGACCAGCACCCGGCGGTCACCGACCTGTTCGGCGTGGTCCGGCACGGGCGCCGGCATGGCACCGCCGAAGTCCGCCGCGGTGATCCCCACCGGGACGGTCCGGTCCCGGCGCCGTCCGTCGACCACGAGGTTGCGGGCGACCCGGAACAGCCACATACGGATGGGCCGGTCCCGCCAGTCCAGCCGGCCCGCCGACTGCCAGGCCCGCAACAGGGTTTCCTGGACGACGTCCTCCGCGCCGTGGGGATCCCGCCCCATCATGCCGGTCACGAAGCGGCGCAGGCTGTCGCGCTCCGCGAGCAGGAGGCCGAGCGTCCGGTCCGCGCCGTCGGCGCGGTCATGGTCGATGAGGCTCAATGCCTCCGCCTTCCGGTGTCGGGTGTTGCTGTTGTGCTGTTGTGCTGTCTTGCGGTGTTGCTCTGTGTCACTGTGAAACGCTTCAGACACGAACGCTAGCGCGAAAAACGGGACTTCCCGAAGTCACCATTGCTGCGGACTTCAACAGATTGGTCACAGGCAACTCCGCATAGGTGGACGGAAGGTGACGTTCGGCGGGATCTTCGTGTGCGGCCCTCCGGACCTGCGCCGTCCCTTGGTTACTGTTCCTGTGTCCCGCTCGTTCCGGGCGTTCCGAGACCTTCACGAGACCTTCAGGAGACGACGTGCCGCCCCTTCGTAAACCCCGGCCCTCAGCGGAACGGCCCGGCAATCCGGCGGGACGTTTCAGTGACACCTTCGCCAGCCGTCCCGCCATGCCCCGCCGAGGGATCGTGCCGGGTGTACGGGTGTGGGCGACGGTGGCCGCGGCGGCCGGACTGACCGTCGTCGTCGCCCTGGCCGTACCGGTGCTGAGCCATGTCGACCTCTTCCCGGACCCGGACACCACACCGGCCGCGGCGGTGGCGCCGGGGCAGCCGACCACGCTGTCCAGCACCTCGGAGTCCCCGACGCCGTCCTCGTCGCCGACGCCGTCCCACACCCCCTCCCACAAGCCCGCCAGGACCACCTCCGGCGGCTCCGGGTCCGGGGGCGGCACGGGCAGCGGCTCGACCGGGCAGCAGTCCGGCGGCGGGTCCGTCAACTCCGGTTCGAACGCGAACTCGGGCTCCACCTCATCCGGTTCGAAGTCGAGCGGCTCCAAGTCCTCGTCGACCGGGAAGTCCTCCTCCGGGAAGTCCTCGTCGGGCGGGAGCACCACCAAGACCCCCACCGTCCCTGGCGTGGCGCTGATCGGCACCGGATCCGGGCGCTGCATCGACGTCACCAACGCGGGCGGGGACGGCACCAGGCTGGAGATCCTGGACTGCTCGGGCGCGGCCAAGCAGAAGTGGGTCTTCCAGTCGGACGGCACCATCCGCTCGCTCGGCCTGTGCATGGACCTGGCCTGGGGCAACACCGCGAACGGCACCGCGATCCAGGTCGCCAACTGCAGCGGCAACCGAGCCCAGCTGTTCTACCTCAGCTCGGCCGGCGACCTGGTCAGCGCGCTGGCCGACAAGTGTGTCGACGTCACCGACAACGGCACCGGCAACGGCACCAAGCTCCAGCTGTGGACGTGCTCCGGCACCGCCAACCAGAAGTGGCACAAGGGCTGACCGGTCCGGGGTCCTCCGCGTTGCCGAAGTGCGGACCGTCGCCGGCGTCGTAAGAGCGCAGGATCCGGCCGGGGGCGGCGGGATGGTGGACGACGGCGCCGAAGTCGACGACCGTGTCGAGGACGCCGCCGTACCGGATCAGGTCGTTGACGGACCGCCGTACCGCCTCGCGGGCTGCGGTCCAGCCGCCGTTGCCGCCGTGCGGCGCGGATGCCGTGGGCGTGTGCGCGGGCCCCGATCGCGCGGTACGCGACCTCGAAGGCGGCCGGATCGGCCGGGTTGGGGCTGCCGGGCGGCGCGCCGGTCGGGCCGGCGGTGGTTTGCGTTCGACGTCGAACCGGAACCGGTCGTCGTGGTGTACGACGTGCTGTCCCCGTCGGCAGTGTGGTCGCCGTCCGGGGCGATGGACGACGTCCGCAGAACCGAGCGGTGATCCGCCGGGCTCGAGTCGGCCTGGGTGTAGAGGCTAACAAGGAGGTTGCCGTCGGACGGCAATCGCAGCGGCACCGGCTCGCTCACCGCGTCCCGGTCCGCCGGGTGCGAGCGGTGCCGTGCCGAGTCGGTTGGAGACCCGGATCCGCAGCACAGACAACCTCGATACATCGGAGGAGTCAAGGACTTAGGTCACGGTTGTTGATGTGAACGCGAAGCTCACCTTGGCGAGTTGAGGCTATTGCTCATCCGTTGGGGCTGTTGACAGCTCCGCGCGGGCTGCTAGGTTCCCCGATACACCCGATGTATCGAGGATCCGTCAGGTATGGAGGACGACGATGACCTCGCAGCCGGAGCAACGTTCACCGGTGCCCCGCAGAGCCGTGCTCGGCACCGCCCTCGGTGGCGCGGCCGCCGCGGCCCTGCCCGGAACCGCACATGCCGAACAGCAGCCCTCAGTGGCGACGGGCGCCCGCGGACGCCCCTGGAAACTCCGCGACACCATGACCACCGACGGCGCCTGGGACCGGTTCCTGCGCGGCCAGGATCTGCTGTGGAGCAAGCTGCCGACCCTCTGGTACGAGGGGCCGTTCCTCGGCGACGGGCTGCTCGGCAGCATGATCTACCAGGAGCCGGGCGCCAACAAGATCCGCTTCACCGTCCAGCACGGCAGAGTCCAGGACCATCGGCCCGAGTTCGGCAGCGGCTGGGGCACCGCCCGCCTCCCGGTCGGACACCTCACGCTCGAACCGGCCGGCACCGTCACCGCCGTCGACTGGCGGCTGAGCCTGTGGAACGCCGAACTCACCGGCACCGTCACCACCACGGCCGGCACCCTCACCCTCGCCGCCCTCATCCACGACGAGGTCCTCGCCGTCCGCGCCACGGCCCACGGCGGCGAACAGGTCACCTGGACCTTCCACCCCGAAGAGGCCATCAGCCCCCGGAAGATCCAGGAGTCACCACCCGCCGGCTACACCGCCAATCCGCCCTGGACCGAGCGGACTTCGGCCGACGGCACCGAGCAGGTCCTCCAACCTCTCACCGGCGGCGGCCAGACGGCCACCTCCTACCGCCGCAACGGCGACGAACTCCTGCTGAGCGTCGGTCACAGCTTCCCCTCGGACACCGCCGCCGAGGCCGACTCCCGGCGCAACCTTCGCCGCGCCGGGTCGTACGGCACCCTCAGACGACGGCACACCCGCTGGTGGCACGCCTTCTACCAGAAGAGCTTCGTGTCGTTCCCCGACCAGCGGCTGCAGAGCTTCCACTGGATCCAGCTCTACAAGGTGGCCTGCGCCAGCCGCGCGGACGGCCCGGTCATGGCCACCCCGGGCCCCTGGCTGGAGCCCACCCCCTGGCCGGCGGTCTGGTGGAACCTCAACGTCCAGCTCGAGTACTGGCTGATCCACGCCTTCAACCACCCCGAACTGGACGCCCTCGCCACCACCCTGCGCCAGAACCAGGAACAGCTCACCGCCAACGTGCCCGCCGCCTACCGCTCGGACAGCTCCGGCATCGGCCGCAGCTCCGACATGTTCGCCGTCCGCGAGGTGGGACAGCCCGGCACCGGCGCCGAGACCGGCGATCTGACCTGGGCCCTGCACAACGTGTGGCTGTCCTACCGGCACTCCATGGACAAGTCCCTGCTGAGGGACACGATCTACCCGGTGCTGCGCCGTGCGATCAACTACTACCTGCACTTCCTCACCCCGGGCAGCGACGGCAAGCTGCACCTCCCCAGCACACTCTCGCCCGAGTACCCGGTCGTCCCGCCGCAGGACACCAACTACGACCTGGCCCTGATCCGCTGGGGCTGCCAGACCCTCCTCGACTCCGCCCAACTGCTCGGCATCGACGACGAGTCGAAGCCCCGCTGGCAGGAGGTGCTGGCCCGGCTCACCCCGTACCCGGTCGACGACAACGGCTTCATGATCGGCGCCGACACCCCGTACGCCCAGTCCCACCGGCACTACTCGCACCTGCTCATGGTGTACCCGCTGTACCTGGTCAACTGGGACCAGCCCGAGAACCGCGACCTGATCACGAAGTCCGTGGTCCGCTGGCACGCGCTGACCGGCGCCCACCGGGGCTACAGCTACACCGGGGCAGCCTCGATGTACGCGATGACCGGCGACGGCGACACCGCGATCGGTTACCTGCGGAAGTTCTTCGACCCCACGACCCGCTACCCCTGCCGGGCCAACACCCACTACACCGAGGCCGGTCCGGTCATCGAGACCCCGCTGTCCGCCTCGCAGTCCCTGCACGACATGTTCTGCCAGAGCTGGGGCGGCATCGTCCGCGTCTTCCCGGCCGTACCGACCGCCTGGGCGGACCTCACCCTGCACAACTTCCGCACCCAGGGGGCCTTCCTGGTCAGCGCCGTCCGCAAGGCGGGGACCACCCGGTTCATCCGGATCAGGAGCCTGGCCGGTGAGCCCCTCAAGCTCCGCCACGGCCTGACCAGCCCGCTCACCGTCCTGCTCGACGACGGCACCCCGGCCCGCACCCACGACCTCGGCGACGGCACCCTCGCCATCGACCTCCCCCGCGGCCGGGAGGTGCTCGTACACTCCGGCTCCCGCCCCGACCTCGTCATCGCGCCGGTCGCCGTCAGCGAACCGGGCGCGGCGTGGGGACTGCCGTAACCACCGACCGGAAGGCAGGGTCCTCATGGCCGTTCCGCTTCCAAGAACCGTGGTCGCCGCGCTCTGCGCCGGACTGGCGGCCACCCTCCTGACGTCCGCGCCCGCACGGGCCGAGCAGCGTTCGCACACCTGGACCGTGTCCGAGGCGGCGCACGCACCCCGGGCCCGGATCGCCCTCGACACCACCACCGGAACACTCAGCCTCGCGGTGTCCCGTGACGGCCGTACGGTGACCGAGCCGTCACCCGTCGGCATCGTCACCCAACAGGCCGATCTCTCACAGGGGTTGCGCTTCCTGCACCGCAAGGACCGTAGAGTCGAGGAGCGTTACCGGGCGAAGTCCGGGAAACGGCTGGACCGCAGGGTGCGCATGGACGAGACCCGGCTGTCCTTCGCCACCGCCGCCGGCGCCCGCCTCGACCTCGTCGTCCGCGCCTCCGCCGACGGCATCGCCTACCGGTACGTACTGCCCCCCGGACACGGCGACGTGCTCGGCGAGACCTCCGCGTTCAACCTGCCGGCGGACGCGGGCGCCTGGCTCAGCACCTACCGGGTCGACAACGAGGGCCAGTTCAACCAGTACACCGCCGCGACCGCCCCCAGCGGCGAGTACTCGTACCAGGCGCTCTTCGCCACCGGCGGCGGTTACACCCTGCTCGCCGAGTCCGACCTCACCGGCAGCTACTCCGGCGCCCGGCTCGCGCACACCCAGGGCACCGGCACCTACCGCATCGAGCTCGCCGACACCGAGGTCCACACCGCCGGGACGCTCGCCACCCCCTGGCGGGCCATGATCACCGGCGACCTCGCCACGGTCACCCGGTCCACCTTCACCGACGACCTCGCCCCCGCCACCAAGGTCACCGACACGTCCTGGATCCGCCCCGGCACCGTACTGTGGACATGACTCGCGGGCGGCCGCACGGCAGGTCAGAGCCTCGCCGCGCAGAAGGCGTACGTCGACTACGCGGCCGCACGGCACTGGCCCTACGAGGCCGTCGACGCCGGTTGGTACTTCGAGAAGGACCAGTGGGACCTCACCGACCCCGACTGGCAGACCGACAGCTGGATGCCGGAACTCGTCGACTACGCGCGCGCCAAGGGCGTCGGGATCGTCGTCTGGATCCACCAGCGCGACCTCGACACCCCCGAGGAACGCGCCCGGTGGCTACCCACCCTGGAACGCTGGGGCGTCAAGGGCGTCAAGATCGACTTCATGAACTCCGAGGCGCAGTCCATGCTCCAGTGGTACGACGCCATCCTCCCGGAGACCGCCGCCCACCACCTCCTGGTCGACTTCCACGGCGCCACCCTCCCCAAGGGCGTCCAGCGCACCTGGCCCCAGGTGATGAGCATGGAGGCCGTCGGCGGCGAGGAGAAGCGCACCAACACCGCCACCCACCTCACCACCCTCCCCTTCACCCGCAACGTCATCGGCTCCATGGACTTCACCCCCGGCGGCTTCCAGCGCGTCGGCCAGCGCCCGGACTCCGACGCGGCCGAGACCGGACTCACCGTCGCCTACGAGTCCGGCCTCCAGATGTTCGCCGGCACCCCAGAGTCGTACGACGCCCGGCCGCTCGCCCGGGACTTCCTCGACCAGCTGCCCGCGGCCTGGGACGACACCCGCCTGCTGGCCGGCAGCCCCGGTCAGGAAGCCGTCCTCGCCCGCCGCAGCGGGAACCGCTGGTTCCTGGGCGGGGTGTACGCCGGCGCCGCCCACACGGCCACGGTCCCGCTGACCATCGGCCGCGGACGGTGGCTGGTGCAGACGATCCGGGACGGCACCGAAGGCCTTGTCCAGGAGAGCGAAGTCCTGCGCGGCGGTGACGACCTGAGCGTCGGCGTCGTCGCCGACGGCGGCTTCGCCGGGATCGCCTGCCCCTGGCACCCGGGTGTCACCAGCTGCTACCGCTGAGCACGCACCGCCCTGCGGCGGGCACCGAGCACCAGCTTGAGGGTGCCCGCCGTGGACGGTGACGCCGAGCCGCGCAGGACGTCCGTGCCGGGCGCGAGCACGGCCTCGGCGGTGAGCAGTTCGATCTCGATCAGCGTCTCCACCAGCGGGCGGTGGGCGGCCGGGAGCAGTTCGAGCAGTTCCCGGGCCGACCGCAGGTCGACCCGGGCGGTCTCGACTTCGTGTGCCACGAGCGATCGCAGACCGGGCGAGGCCTGTCCCGCCGTGAGGTCCTCCGCCGTGACGGAGAAGCGCTTCAGGGTCTCCGCAGGGATGCCCGGCCTGCCCTCTCGCAGGTCCTCGGCGAGGTCGTTGACGAAATCCAGCCGCTGGCTGCCGTCGATGAGCCTGCGGCAGCCGGCCAGGAACCGTCCGCCGGGATCGGTCTCGGGGCCCAGCAGCGCGCCTATCAGCAGGAAGGCGGGCAACGAGTAGGCGTCGAGATAGTCCTGGTAGTCGGCCTCGGTCGCGAAACCGGTGAACTCCAGTTCGGCGGTGGCGGTGGCCAGGTAGGCCTCCACGACCTCCCGGTGCCGGGGGTACGCGGTGACCGTGTGCAGGAGGGTACGGACCAGGGGATCGTCACTGGTCCCCGTCTCCAGCCCGGTGCGTACCCGCTGCTCCCAGCCGGCCCAGGCCTGCGCACGCTGCGACTCGGGACCGCTGTCCAGCAGGTTGTCCCCGTGGTGCATGACGGCCGTCGCGGCCACCACATGGGGCTGCACCGCGGGCGGCAGCAGCATCCGGCAGGCCAGATAGGCGCTCCTGCGATACCGGCGGACCGTACGCCGTTGGGTGCTGTAGTCCCGCCGCAGCTCCGGTTCCCGGATCCCGGCCGCGGTCAGGCTCTGATTCCACGCGCTCACGAGGAGATCGTAGAGGTACGCGCGAACTGCCGAGCCCGACCGCGGAAGGGGACTCAGGAAAGGGACTTGAGGAAGTCGACGAGCGCCGCGTTCACCTCGTCCGGCCGCTCCTGCTGGGTCCAGTGCCCACAGCCCGCCAGCTTGAGGGGCTCGCGCACCAGGTTGGGCATCAGGGCGGGGAGCCGCTCGATGAGTTCGGGCGTACCGGGGAACACCGGCACCAGGTCACGGTCGCCGTAGACGTACAGCGCGGGCGGAGTGACGACGGCACCCTGCCAGGGAGCGGTCAGTTCCCAGTTGCGATCGAGGTTGCGGTACCAGTTGAGCGCCCCGGTGAAACCCTGGGAGAAGCTCTCGGTGAGGGCGTCCAGGTCCTCCTCGGTGAACCACTCCGGCAGCTCCTCGGGATCCCGCATGTCGGCGAGCCAGCCGCGCTCGGGGTCGACCAGGGGCTGCCGGACCTCGCCGGTGCCGTCACCGGCGGCCATGGCGAAGAACTTCCGCAGCGTGGTGCGCGGGTCGCGGGCGAACTCGGCGTCGGCGACACCCGGCAGGTTGAAGTAGTTCCAGTAGAAGCGGCCACCGAACATCTCGTTCATGGCCTGGAGCGGAGGCTTCGTCCCCCGAAACGGCGGCGGTACGCTCAGCCCGGCCACCCCGCGCACCAGGTCCGGCCGGAACAGCGCGGTGTGCCAGGCCACCGGCGCGCCCCAGTCGTGCCCGACGACGAACGCCTTCTCCTCGCCCAACTCCCGGATCAGCCCCACGACATCGCCGACCAGGTGGAAGATGCTGTACGCGTCGACGTCCTCGGGGTGCTCGCTGCTGCCGTAGCCCCGCTGGTCGGGGGCGACCACATGAAAGCCGGCCTCGGCCAGCCGGCCGAACTGGTGCTTCCAGGAGTGCCATGATTCTGGGAAGCCGTGCAGCAGCACGACCAGCGGGCCGGAACCCTCCTCGGCGATGTGCAGCCGGATTCCGTTCACGTCGATCAATCGATGCTGAACCATGTGCACGAGCGTACGCGCAACGATCTTCGGCTACCGTGTCCGGTGGTCCGACAGGTTGTGGTGCCGGGCGAAATGCCGGCCGGACGCTGGAGGTGGCGCACCGCGCGAGGTGCGGTTTCGTTCCGGTTCGGAAAGGACCACGATGTCGATCAAGGACGCAGTCCTCCGCGTACTCCGTGACGCACGGGCGACCGTGCTGCCCGACCCGGCGGACCGCCATGGCCCCCTGCCCCCGCTGATGCTCGCCCTCACCGTGGTGACCGGCCTCGTGGACTCCTTCAGCTATCTGGTGCTCGGCCATGTCTTCGTCGCCAACATGACCGGCAACGTGGTCTTCTCCGGCTTCGCGATCGCGGGCGCCGCGGGCTTCTCCCTGGTCGCCTCGCTGGTCGCGCTGGCCGTCTTCGGCGCGGGTGCCCTCCTGGGCGGCCGAATCGCCCACCGGGCCCGCGCCCACCGCGGCCGCGTCCTGCACCTGGCGCTCATCGTGGAGACGGTCCTGTTCCTGGCGGCCGACACCGTCGCGCGGTACGGCGCCCCCATGGACACCGCCGGGACCCGGTACACGCTGATCGCGCTCCTCGGCCTCGCCATGGGTGTCCAGAACGCGACCGCCCGCGCGCTCGCCGTACCGGACCTCACCACGACCGTCCTGACCCTGACCATCACCGGCATGGCCTCCGACAGCAGGGCCGCCGGAGGCGGCGGAGGCAAGACCGGCAGGCGCGCCCTCTCGGCGCTGGCGATGTTCGCCGGTGCCCTCGTCGGCGCCTTCGCCGTCCGCTACGGCAGCCCCTCCCTGCCGCTGCTGTTCGCCACCGTGCTCCTCGTGGGCAGCACACTCGACGCGTTCGTCCTGACCCGTTCGGACGCACGCTGGACCCAACCGCTCTGAACTGAGCCCCGGTGTGGGCCGCCCACCGCCGGCGACCGCCGTCCCTACCCGCTTCTGCCGCCCAGCAGCCGGCGGATGCCGCCGGCGGCCGCGACGGTCAGCGCCGTCGTGGTCACCGCCGTCGCCGCGGGGTGGCGGGCCAGCGCGGCCTGCACGGAGTGCGCATGGGACCGCTCGTCGAACTCGCCGTGTGCCCCGTGGTCGGAGCCGGGCGCCGCGTCCGCCGGGGTGTACAGGTTGCCGGGACCGGCCGGCGCGGGAGCGTCCGTCTGCTGCGAACCGAAACCTGTGCGCGCCAGGTAGCGGTCGAGGAGGGCGGGGGCGAGCCGGTTGGCCCAGATCGTCGCCGCGGTGGTGGCCCCGATGTAGCGCTGCTTGCGCCCGGGGTGGTCGGCCGCCTGTACGACACCCCGCGCGGCCACCTCGGGCTGGTAGATCGGCGGCACCGGCTGCGGATGCCGGGGGAGCCGGGAGCGGACCCAGGAGAACTGGGGGGTGTTGACCGCGGGCATCTGGGCGACGGTGATGTGCACGTTGCTGCCCCTGTGCAGCAGTTCGATCCGCACGGACGAGGTGAAGCCGTTGATGGCGTGCTTGGCACCGCAGTAGGCGGACTGGAGCGGGATCGCCCGCTCACCGAGCGCCGAGCCGACCTGGACGACGGTGCCCCGGTCGCGCGGAAGCATCCGGGCGAGGGCGGTCCGGGTGCCGTTGACGAACCCGAGGTAGGTCACCTCGGTGACCCGCCGGTACTCCTCCGGGGCGATGTCGGTGAAGGGCGCGAACACACTGGTGAAGGCGCAGTTGATCCAGACGTCGATGGGCCCGAGGGTCCGCTCGACGGCATCGGCGGCGGCCTCCACCTGGCCGGGGTCGGCGGTGTCGGCCTCCTGGATCAGCGGGCGCCCCCCGAGCTCGGCGACCTCCTGCGCCGCTGCTTCCAGCCCGGCCCGGCCCCGCGCGAGAAGGGCGACGGACGCTCCGCGCTCGGCGTAGAGACGCGCCGTGGCACGGCCGATGCCGGCGCTGGCTCCGGTGATGACGACGACTTGCGACATGGTCGATTCCTTAGGGTCACGGTGGTCCTGACGGTTCGTCGGCTCGACGATCGGCGGATCGCTCACCGCTGCCCGGCGTCGTGACGGTGCGGCAGGAACTCCTGCACCTTGGCCTTGAAGCCCTGCCGGACCATCGCCACCCGGTCGCTGTCGCCCTTGAGCACGGCGGCCGCCGCGGCCTCGATCTGGTCGAGGGTGGCGTGCGGCGGGATCGGCGGTACGGCGGGGTCGGTCACGAAGTCGAGCACGCACGGCCGGTCGGCGGCCAGCGCGGCCTCCCAGGCACCCGCCACTCCGTCCGGCTGCTCGATCCGCATGCCGGCCAGACCGAGGGAGCGGGCGAAGTCGGCGTACCGCACGTCCGGAAGGGACTGCGAGGGCAGGAACTGCGGGGCGCCCTCCATCGCGCGCATCTCCCAGGTCACCTGGTTCAGGTCCCGGTTGTTGAAGACGGCGACGATCAGCCGCGGATCCGCCCAGTCCTGCCAGTACTTGGCGATCGTGATGAGCTCGGCCATGCCGTTCATCTGCATGGCCCCGTCACCGACCAGGGCAATCACCGGCCGGTCGCCGTGCGCGAACTTGGCGCCGATGGCGTACGGCACGCCCGGCCCCATGGTGGCCAGCGTCCCCGACAGCGAGCCCCGCATCGTCCCGCGCAGCCTCAGGTGCCGGGCGTACCAGTTGGCCGCCGAGCCCGAGTCGGCGGAGAGGATGACGTTGTCCGGGAGCAGCCCGTTGAGGGCGTGGGCGACGTACTCCGGGTTGATCGGATCGGCCTCGACCTCGGCCCGCCGCTCCATCACCTCCCACCACTCCTTGACATTGTTCTCGATCTTCGTCCGCCAGGAGGGGTCCTCCATCTGGTCCAGCAGCGGCAGCAGCCGGCGCAGCGTCCGGGCGGCGTCTCCGACCAGGTTGACCTCGAAGGGGTAGCGCAGCCCGACCATGTGCGGATCGATGTCCACCTGCACGGCCCGTGCCTTGCCGAACGCCGGCAGGAACTGCGTGTAGGGGAAGGACGAGCCGATGACGAGCAGCGAGTCGCAGTCACGCATCATCTCGTACGACGGCCGGGTGCCGAGCAGTCCGATCGCGCCGGTGACATACGGCAGGTCGTCGTCGAGGGCGTCCTTGCCCAGCAGCGCCTTGGCGACCCCGGCGCCGAGCCGGTCGGCGACCTCCTTGACCTCCGCCCGGGCGCCGCGCGCGCCCTGACCGATCAGGATGGCCGTCTTGCCGCCGGAGTTGAGCACATCGGCGGCCCGCTGCAGATCGCCGTCGTCCGGCACCGGCGCGTAGTGCGGCATGCCGAGGCTGGAGGGCACCATCTTGAAGGCGTGCTCGGGCGGCGAGTAGTCCAGTTCCTGAACGTCGGCCGGGACGATCACGGCGGTCACCGAGCGGCGGGCCATGGCGGTGCGCATCGCCCGGTCGAGTACGTTCGGGAGCTGCTCGGGGACGGTGACCATCTCGCAGAAGTCCGAGGCGACGTCCTTGTACAGGGACAGCAGGTCGACCTCCTGCTGGTAGGAGCCGCCCATGGCGCTGCGGTTGGTCTGCCCGACGATCGCCACCACCGGCACATGGTCGAGCTTGGCGTCGTACAGGCCGTTGAGGAGATGGATGGCGCCGGGCCCGGAGGTGGCGGCGCAGACACCGACCCGCCCGGAGAACTTGGCGTAGCCGACGGCCTCGAAGGCGGACATCTCCTCGTGACGGGACTGGATGAACCGGGGGTTGTTCTCCGCTCGGCCCCAGGCCGCGAGCAGGCCGTTGATACCGTCGCCCGGGTAGGCGAAGACGTGCTCCACTTCCCACTCGCGCAGCCGCTGGAGGATGTAGTCGGAGACCTTCGTCGACATGGTCGGAACCTTTCCTGACGTGATGGGTGGGTTACGGGCGGCGCAGATGCCGTACGGCTCGGAGGGCGGCCGCGGCCGTCACTGTCCCGGCGACGGCGGTGGTCGCCCACCGGGCCGTGCCGGAGGGCTCGGCGGGCCGACGGGCCAGCCGTTCGGGCCGGTCGCTGGGCAGCGGGCCGTCGAGTGCGAGGGCGAGCGCCTCCGCCAGATGCAGGGCCCGGCGCCCGGTGTCGCCCTGCTCGATCTGGGTGCGGCAACTGAAGCCGTCGGCCAGCACCAGGCTGTCGGGGGCCGCCGCGCGGACGGCAGGCAGCACCCCCAACTCGCCGACGGCCATGGAGACTTCGTGGTGTCCGCGCTCGAATCCGAAGTTCCCGGCCAGACCGCAGCAGCCCTCGTCGAGCACGTCCGCGTCGAGACGGGCACGGCTCATGAGTTCACGGTCGGCGTCGGACTTCATGATCGCGTGCTGGTGGCAGTGTGTCTGTACGGTCGCCTGCCGGGCGAGGAACGGCGGCTGCCAGCCGGCGGGCGCGTGCCGGACGAGCTGTTCGGCGAAGGTGCGTGTCTGCCCCGCCAGCCGCTGCACGTCCTGGTCGTCCGGCAGCAGTTCCGCGGCGTCGGACCGGAAGACGGCGGTGCAGGAGGGTTCAAGCCCGATGACCGGGGTGCCCGCGTCCAGATACGGGCGCATGACCTGCAGAGTGCGGCGCAGCACCCTTTTCGCCGTGGCCAGTTGCCCCGTGGAGATCCACGTCAGCCCGCAGCACACCGGTGAGTCGGGCACGGCGACCCGGAAGCCCGCGTCCTCCAGCACCCGTACGGCCGACATCGCGACGGCGGGGTGGAAGTGGTTGCTGAAGGTGTCCGGCCACAGGACCACGGTCGCCGGATCGGCCGGGTCCGGCTCCTCGGTGCCGAGGGCGCGCCACCACCGTACGAAGGACCGCTCGGCGAAGACCGGGGGCCGCCGGGCCGAGTCCACTCCGGCGAGCCGCTTCCCGAACCGGCCGAGGACCGGCGCCTGCAGCGCGCTGTTCGCCAGGCCCGGTGCGTGCTCGGCCAGTTGGGCCCACAATGGCAGCCAGCCCATCGAGTAGTGGGCGGCGGGACGCAGTCGCCGCTCGTAGTGATGGGCGAGGAACTCCGCCTTGTGTGTGGCCATGTCCACGCCCGTCGGACAGTCCGACTTGCAGCCCTTGCAGGCCAGACAAAGGTCCAGTGCGTCCCGGACCTCCGTCGAGCGCCAGCCGTCGGTCACCGCCGAGTCGGGGTGTCCGTCGAGCATCTCGAACAGCAGCCGGGCGCGGCCCCGGGTCGAATGCTCCTCCTCCTTGGTGGCCCGGTACGAGGGACACATCACGCCACCTTGATGAGTGCGGCAATTGCCGATGCCGACGCAGCGCAGCACCGCCTGGGTGAAGGAGCGGTCGTCATCCGGGTAGCCGAAGTGGGTGTCGTGGTCCGCCGGCCGCCAGGCCGCGCCCAGCCGCAGTTGACCGTCCACCGGATTCGGGTCGACGATCTTGCCCGGGTTCATCCGGTTGCCCGGATCGAACAGCGCCTTCAGTTCACCGAAGGCACCGACCAGCCGCTCCCCGAACATCCGTGTCAGCAGCTCACCTCGGGCCTGCCCGTCACCGTGCTCGCCCGACAGCGAGCCGCCGTAGGAGGCGACCAGGTCGGCGGCCCGCTCCAGGAAGCGCCGGAAGTCCGCCACGCCCTCCGCCGTCTTCAACCCGAACGGGATCCGGGTGTGCACACACCCCTGCCCGAAGTGCCCGTACAGCGAGGGATGGTCGTAGCCGAACTCCTCGAACAGCCCTTTGAGATCTCGCAGATAGTCGCCCAGTCGCTCGGGCGGTACCGCGGAGTCCTCCCAGCCCTCCCAGGTCTCCCGGTCGTCCGGCGGGCGTGCGGTCACCCCGAGCCCTGCCTCCCTGGCCTTGAGCATCTTCTGCTCACGCTCCGGGTCGTCGGAGAAGGCGACCGTGGCGTCCTTCTCGGACCGGCCGATCGCCGCCAACAGGGCCTGAGCCTGCTCGTCGACGCCCTCCTGACTGTCCCCGGTGAACTGCACCAGCAGCCAGCTGTCCCCCTCGGGAAGAGCGCGCAGCGAGTCGAGGTAGGCGTGCTCCTCGCGCATCAGCTGCGCCATCCGCCCGTCCAGGGCCTCCAGCTGGCCGGGGGAGCAGTGCTCGAGCAGCTGGGGCACGTCGTCGGCGGCCCGGCAGATGTCGTCGTACCCCAGCACCAGCAGCGACTGGTAGGCGGGCACCGGGACCAGGTCGAGTTCGGCGTGCAGGACCGTGACCAGCGTGCCCTCGCTGCCGACCAGGGCACGGGCCACGTCGAAGCGGTTCTCCGGCAGCAGCGAGTCGAGGTTGTAGCCGGAGACCCGGCGCGGGATCTTCGGATAGCCGCGCCGGATGTCCCCCAGATACTCGGCGACGAGGCGATCGAGACCGTCGTACAGCTCGGCCCGCCGCCCGCCCTCGGCGGCGATGTGTGCCCGCTCGGCCGACGAGGTCGGCCCCACCCACATCCGCAGACCGTCGTACGTCAGGACCTCCAGCCTGCGCACGTTGTCGACGGTCTTCCCGTACGCCTGCGCGGACGCCCCGCACGAGTTGTTGCCGATCATGCCGCCCAGCGCACAGTGACTGTGCGTGGACGGCTTCGGGCCGAACTGGAGGTGGTGACCGGCGAGACGCCGGTTGAGCTCGTCCAGGACGATCCCCGGTTCGACCACACAGGTGCGGGCTTCGGCGTCCACGGAGACCAGCGCGTCGCAGTGCTTGCTCCAGTCGATCACCACGGCCGCGTTCGTGGTCTGCCCGGCGAGGCTCGTGCCGCCGCCGCGCGACAGCACCGGGACGTCGAAGCGCGCGCACAGCTCCACCGCGCGCGCACCGGCCTCGACCGTGCGGGGGACGACCACGCCCAGCGGGACCTGCCGGTAGTTGGAACCGTCCGTGGAGTAGGCGCCCCGGCTGCCGGGATCGAAGCGGACCTCGGCGTCGGTCCCGGCGCGCAGGGCCGTGACCAGGCCGTCGAGGGGCTCTCCAGGGACGCGTGGGCTCATGACCGACCTCCGGGCTGGTGTGCGGTTCCCTCCGGTACGGGCGACCGGGTACCCCGAAAGTCGAGTTCCTTCGCCCCGACAATGCGGGCGCCCATGTTGAGCTCCATCATTTCCAGCGCCGAGGCCGCCAGATGGGGGTGGATCGAGGCGACCGCGTCCTGCGGCACCGTGACGTCCAGATGGCGGATGTGCGCGTCCAGGGCGGAGTACAGGACGCACTGCTCGGTGACCTGACCGGTCAACACCACTGTCCCCACGCCGAGTTTCCACAGCAGATACGACAGGGGCGTCTCGTAGAAGATCGAGTGCCGGGCCTTGACCACGAACAGGGATTCCTCGTCCGGCCGGATCGGCTCGACCAGGTGGGCGTGCGGGCGGGACAGCGCGGTCTCGACCAGTTCACCGTGGTGGGAGCGCCAGAGCCCAAAGTTGTCGTTGGCGTAGACCACCGGCACGCCCGCGTCCCGGGCCCGGCCGATCAGCTCCGCCAGAACGGGCACGACCTGCTCGGCGGCGGGCAGCAGCAGCTCGGCGTCCTCGTGGTCGTAGGTGTTGATCATGTCGATCACGACGAGCGCGCTGCCGTCGTTCTGTCCAGGTCCGGACACGGAGTCCACCACCTTGCGCGGGTCATGCCGGGTCCGTTGCCGAGTACCCGGTGGGCACCGGGTTGTGCACGGCGTGTCGCCCGGATGAGGAGGGGTACCGGGGAGGCGGGTCCCCGACAGACCGACCTCAGGGAGGTTTCCCATGGCACTGCGTGTGCTGCCCCGGAAGGCCTGGCGTAACTGGCGGCGCTCCGACGACCTGCGGATCCCGCTCCACTCGACCGCGGTGGAGGACGCCAGTCGGCGGTTCCTGCTGTACGGTGCCCTGCCGCTGTGGGTGGTGCCCGGCCTGGCGGACTGGTGGATGCACCGGCGGACCCGGATCGAGCACACCAGCGGCACCAAGGAGTCCGTGGTCCACGCGCTGATGATGACCGAGGCCGGAGTGCCGGTGCTCATGGGTCTGCTCGCCCGGGTCAATCCGCTGGTGCTCACCGTGATGGGCGGCGCCGCCCTCGCCCACGGCGCCACGGCCCTGTACGACGTGTCGCTCGCCGTCGGTGAACGCGAGGTCCGGCCCATCGAGCAGCACATCCACAGCTTCCTGGAGGTGCTGCCGCTGACCGCCCTGTCCTTCACCGCCTGCCTGCACGCCGACCAGGTCCGCCGCACCCTGCGGGGCGGCACGGACCCGCAGGACTGGCGTCTGCTCCCCAAGGAGCATCCGCTGCCGGCCAGGTACCTGGCCGCGCTCGCCGGGGTGATCGTGGCCGGGGTCGTCGTGCCGTACGCCGAAGAGCTGCGTCGCTGCCTGCTGACCGCGGCGCGCGAAGGGAGCCGTCGATGAGACACGGGCAGGGCGCGGCCCAGGCCCCCGGCCTCCAGGCGACCGGCCAGGATCCGGAGCCGGCCGGGCGGGAACAACTGCCGCCCGATCGCACCCAGGCCATCCTGGAGGCCGCCAAGCAGGTGGGCGCCATCCTGAAGCGGGCCGGACACAAGTTCGCGCTGGCCGGGAGCGTGGCGGTCTACGCCCACGGCGGCAGCGGCACCCTGCAGCACGACGCCGACTTCTGCGTGCTGCCCGAGGACGCCGAGGCGGTGGCCGGTTCGCTGCGCTCCGCCGGTCTGACCGTGCGCGTCCCGCCGGAGGACTGGCTGGTGAAGACCACGTGCTTCGACCAGGACGTCGACATCATCTTCGAACTGGCCCGCCAGCCGGTCACCGTGGACCTGCTGGCCCGAGCCGAGGAGCTCTCCGTCGACTCGGTGCACATGCCGGTCCTGTCGGCGACCGACCTGCTGGTGAGCCTGAGCACCGCCTTCTCGGAGCACCACTGCGACTTCGGAGCCGTCCTGCCGGTGGCCCGCTCGCTGCGCGAGAAGGTCGACTGGGCGGACGTGCGTCGCCGCTGCGGTGACGAGCCGATGCCCGCCGCCTTTCTCTACCTACTGGAGCGGCTGGACGTCATCGACCCTGTACAGGAGCAGTGATGAACCTGGAATACCGGGTGGCCCACGTCGCCGAACGGCTCGCGGAGGGGCGGTGCGGCGAGCTGGGGGTACGCGCCGAGATCCGGGGGGAAACGGTCCTGCTGACGGGGACGGTTCCGTCGGCCGGCTGCCGCGAGGACATCCTCCGTATCGCCCGCGAAGGGCTGGCGGGCGTACCGGTGCACTGTGACCTCGTGGTCGCGGAGACCACGCCGCCCGACCACTCGGAGGAGCTGACATGACCCGGGTCGCGGCCGTCGGCGACATCCACATGGGCCCCGACAGCCAGGGCACCCTCCGCCCCGCCTTCGAGACACTGCCCGACCACGCCGACGTGCTCCTGCTGGCCGGCGACCTCACCCGGCACGGCACACCCGAGGAGGCACGGGTGGTCGCCCGGGAGATCAAGGACCTGGGCATCCCGGTCGTCGCCGTCCTCGGCAACCACGACCACCACGACGACCACCCCGACGAGGTCACCGGCATCCTCCGGGACGCCGGAGCGCACGTCCTGGAGGGCGAGGCGACCGTGGTGACCCGTGGTGACCTCCGGATCGGCGTGGCCGGCACCAAGGGGTTCGGCGGCGGGTTCGTGGGCCGGTGCGCCGGCGAGTTCGGCGAACCCGTGATGAAGGAGTTCGTACGGTACTCACGCCGTTGCGCCGACGGCCTGCGCGCGGCCCTCGAAGACCTGCACCGCCGCGACTGCGACGTACGGATCGCCCTCACCCACTTCGCCCCCGTGCCCGACACCCTGGCCGGCGAACCCCTGGAGATCTACCCGTTCCTCGGCAGCTACCTGCTCGCCGAGGCCATCGACACGGCAGGGGCCGACCTCGCCGTCCACGGACACGCGCACGCCGGCACGGAACACGGCATGACCGGCGGGGGAGTGAAGGTGCGCAACGTCGCCCAGCCCGTCATCGGGCGGGCCTTCCACGTGTATTCCCTCCACACCCGGCAGCCCGGGGAATGACCCCGCACCCGGGGTACCCGGTCTCCGACAGACACCGTCGAACAGTGAGAAGGAGGCAGGTCATGGTCCAGCATGTGCGCGACATCATGACCAGCGATCTGGTCACCGTCGAACCCCAGGCGTCGGTGGCCTCCGTCGCCCGGGTGATGCGGGACGAGGACGTCGGCGCGGTCCTGGTGACCGAGGAAGGGCACCTGCGGTGCCTGGTGAGCGACCGCGATCTGGTGGTCCGGGCCTTCGCCGAAGGCGCCGACCCCGAGCAGACCACGGTGACGCAGGCGTGCAGCGCGGACCTGGTCACCGTGACCCCGGACGACAGCCTGGACCGGGCGGTCCAGCTGATGCGCGAGCACGCCATACGGCGGCTCCCGGTCGTCGACGGCGACCGGCCGGTGGGCATCGTGTCCCTGGGCGACCTCGCGATAGAACGCGACGAGAAGTCCGCCCTGGGAGACATCAGCGCGGCCCGGTCCAACACCTGAGGCCCCGGCGCTCCTCGGCCGATCGGGTGCCGCCGCCCAGCCGCGCGGGTGTTTCGCGACGGGGTGGGTACTCACCCCGTCGCCTGCCGGGCAGGGAATGGCGGGAGTACGGCGGCACGCCGCCCGAGGGAGGACGCCGAGTGAAGCCTGGGCCAGGTGAGGCGGGAGAGCGGTTCGCGGATGCGGTCGACGCCCGGCTGCCCGTCCACGACGGAGCCGGTCAGCTGCTGCGCAAGGCGTTCCCCGACCACTGGTCGTTCCTGCTCGGGGAGATCGCCCTCTACAGCCTGATCGTCCTGATGGTGACGGGCGTGTGGCTGACGTTCTTCTTCAAGCCCGAGATGCAGGAGGTCGTCTACCAGGGGCCGTACGTCCCCCTGCGCGGCCGGCTCGTATCGGGGGCCTTCGACTCCACCCTGCACATCAGTTTCGACATCCGCGGCGGGCTGTTGATGCGGCAGGCCCACCACTGGGCCGCGCTGGCCTTCGTCGCCGCGATCGGCGTGCACCTTCTGCGGATCTTCTTCACCGGGGCCTTCCGCAGGCCCCGGGAGATGAACTGGGTCATCGGCGTCACACTCTTCGCGCTCACCCTGGCCGAGGGCTTCGCCGGCTACTCGCTCCCGGACGACCTGCTCTCCGGCACCGGACTGCGCATCGCCCAGGGGATCATGCTGTCGATCCCCGTGGTCGGCACGTATGTGACCATGTTCGTGTTCGGCTCGGAATACCCCGGCCACGACATCGTCCCCCTGCTGTACAGCCTGCACATCCTGCTGCTGCCGGGGGCCCTGATCGCCCTGGTCACCGTCCACCTGATCCTGGTCTTCCACCTGAAGCACACCCAGTGGCGCGGCCCGGGCCGCAGGAACTCCAACGTCGTCGGAAAGCCCCTCTACCCCCAGTTCACGGCTTCCTCCCTCGGCCTGTCCCTCGCCGTTTCCGGGCTGCTGGTACTGCTCGCCGGCGTCGCCCAGATCAACCCGGTGTGGACGTACGGCCCCTACCGGCCGGACCAGGTGTCGACCGCTTCCCAGCCGGACTGGTACGTCGGCTTCCTGGAAGGCTCCTTGCGCCTGGTCCCGCCCTGGGAGACGAATTTCGCCGGCCACACCCTCATGTGGAACGTCCTGCTGCCGGCCGTCGTCCTGCCCGCGCTGCTCTTCGCCGTCCTGTACGCCTACCCCTTCGCCGAGCAGCGGCTGACGGGGGAGTGGCGGCAGGAGCAGCACTTCTGCGACCGCCCGCGCGAACGGCCCGTCCGCACCGGCCTCGGCGTGGCCGGCGTCACTTTCTACGGTGTGCTGCTGCTGGCCGGCGGCAACGACGTCATCGCGCAGACCTTCCGTATCTCGGTGAACTCCCTGACCTGGATCTTCCGGGTCGCACTGATCGTCGCCCCCGTCGTCGCGTTCTTCGTGACCCGCACGCTGTGCCACGCCGTGCTGCACGCGGAACAGGAGCGGCTGACCGAGGGCGAGGAGACCGGAGAGGTACGCCAGAACCTCGCCGGCGGCTATGAGAGCGATCACCGGCCGGTGACGTCGTTCCGGCCGGGCGCCCCACGCCGACCGCTCAGCCCTCCTGATCGGCCCCCCGGTTCGCGTACTGGAACACCAGCCCGGCAACACCCCGAGCCAGAACACCGAAGCCGATGAGCAACAGCCACAGCCCGAACACCACCCCGGTCGCCGAGAGGGCGAACCCGAGCGCGGTGACGATCGGCCAGGGGCTGTGCGGCGGGAAGAACTCCAGCGGCCCGGCGGCGTCCGCCACCTCCGTGTCCGAGCGGTCCTGCGGGCGCCGGCCCCGGCGGACGTAGTTCGTCGCGCAGAAGAACGACACCAGCGCGGCCATCCCGCACGCCACGATGAGCGCCGCCGTACCGGCCGGGTCGGCGCGCGACCACACCCCGTAGAGCACGGCGGCGGCGCCGAAGAAGACGGCCACGCCACCGAAGAGCAGTGCCTCGACCTTCACCGCAGCCCCTCCTTCTCCGCCTGCCGGACGATCTCGGGATGGTGCAGGTCGAAGGCCGGCGACTCCGACCGCACCCGGGGCAGTGCCACGAAGTTGTGCCGCGGCGGCGGGCAGGAGGTGGCCCACTCCAGGCCACGCCCGAACCCCCAGGGGTCGTCCACCTCGACCTGCCGCCCCTTGTGGGCCGTACGCCAGACGTTGTAGAGGAACGGCAGCGTGGAGACGCCCAGCAGGAACGCACCGGCCGACGAGAGGGTGTTGAGAAGGGTGAACCCGTCGGCCGGCAGGTAGTCGGCGTACCGGCGGGGCATGCCCTCCGCGCCGAGCCAGTGCTGCACCAGGAACGTCAGCTGGAACCCGGGGAAGAGCAGCCAGAAGTGCAGTTTGCCGAGGCGCTCGTCGAGCATCCTCCCGGTGAACTTGGGCCACCAGAAGTAGAACCCGGCGAACATCGCGAAGACCACGGTCCCGAACAGCACATAGTGCAGATGCGCCACGATGAAGTACGAGTCGGTGACATGGAAGTCCAGCGGCGGCGACGCGATCAGCACCCCGCTCAACCCGCCCAGCAGGAACGACACCAGGAAGCCCATCGCCCACAGCATGGGCGTCTCGAAAGAGAGCGAGCCCCGGTGCATCGTCCCGATCCAGGCGAAGAACTTGATCCCGGTCGGCACGGCGATCAGGAACGACATGATCGAGAAGAACGGCAGCAGTACCGCCCCGGTCGCGAACATGTGGTGCGCCCACACGACCGCCGACAGCATGGTGATGGCGATCGTGGCCCCGATCAGTGGCAGATAGCCGAACAGCGGCTTGCGCGAGAACACCGGGAGGATCTCGGAGACGATCCCGAAGAACGGCAGCGCGACGATGTACACCTCGGGATGCCCGAAGAACCAGAACAGGTGCTGCCACAGCAGCGCGCCGCCGTTGTGCGCGTCGAAGATGTGCGAGCCGAACTTCCGGTCCGACTCCAGGGCGAGCAACGCCGCCGTGAGCACCGGGAACGCGGGCAGCACGAGGATGGACGTGAACAGCACGTTCCAGGTGAAGATCGGCATCCGGAACATCGTCATGCCCGGGGCGCGCAGACACATGATCGTCGCGATGAAGTTGACCGCGCCCAGGGTCGTCGACACACCGGTGACCACCAGCCCCATGACCCACAGGTCCGCGCCCGCGCCGGGGGTGAAGTACGCGCTGTTGAGGGGCGCGTACGCGAACCAGCCGAAGGAAGCGGCACCGCCCGGCACCAGGAAACCCGACACCACCATCAGGCCGCCGAACAGGTACATCCAGTACGAGAGGGCGTTGAGCCTCGGGAAGGCCACGTCCGGGGCGCCGATCTGCAACGGCATCACGGCGTTGGCGAACCCGGCGAACATCGGGGTCGCGAACAGCAGCATCATGATGGTGCCGTGGATGGTGACGAACTGGTTGTAGGTCTCCTGGCTCAGGAACTGCAGCCCCGGACGCGCCAGTTCGGCGCGCATACCCAGCGCGAGCAGCCCGGCGAGGAGGAAGAAGCAGAAGGCCGTCACCATGTACAGCCGGCCGATCACCTTGTGGTCGGTCGTGGTCGCCCATCCCAGCAGCCGCCGCCCCAGGGGTGTCGGGGCGGCGGGAGGCGCGGGCTCTTCGGCGACGCGTTGCGAGAGTTCGCTCATGGTCCTCCTCAGCCGTGCCGAGCGCGGGAAGCGCCCTCCGGCACGCCCCGCCACGACGACCCCAATATGCCGGACAGATTGGGTTTTATCGGTGTTTGTCGACTCCCGGGCGACGCTACCGGTGACCCGGCGGATGCCACGTCCGCCACGCCTCGTCTCCTGGGCATTCGCTGCCTCGCGGCGGGTACCCGGAACCGATGTACATGACTCTTGAGCAACTGGCCGCCGCCGGTTCGGTGGCGGGGATGGTCGTGATCGTCGTCTGTGGTCTGCTCGTCACGGCCGCGCTGATGGGGGCAGTCCGGCTCGGCATCGGGGTACGACGGCGGGAGTCGGCGCCGCCCCGGCGCTCGGAACACCCCAGGCTGCCCCGCACCGGACCGGTGCGCGAGGAACGGGAGATGCGCGAGCCGAACGAGGTTCCGCGGGCCGGGAGCGAGGGGGACCGTCTCACCCCGTACCAGCTCGGCAACGCCCCGAGCAGGTCGAGCGGGAACCAGAGCCGCCCGCGCTGGCAGCCCGGCTCCAGCGGCTCCTTCGGCGGCGGGGGAGGCGGCGCCAAGTGACGGACGGCGGCGCACCCCCCGGCCCCGGACCCGTGCGGGCCCGGGGCCGGGTCACGTGACCGCTTTGGCGGTCCGCCTCGGAGTCTTCCGCGGGTTCAGAGAACCGAGCCGGGGTCGCCCGGGCGGATACGACCGCGCCAGGCGCCGGTCTCGCCACCGCGCTGCTCGATGTAGTCCTTGAAGCGGTTGAGGTCTCCGTTGACACGACGGTCGATCAGGCCGAGCGCGTCGGCACCCTTCTCGGCGATGCCGCTGGGCTCTACGTCCATCGTGAGCTCCACCCTGGTGTGTGTCTCGTCCAGGGGCTCGAACCGGACGGATCCCCGCTGCTCGGTGTCACCCTCGATCGCCCGCCAGGTGATCCGGTCGTCCGGCAGCTGGTCGACGATCTCGGTGTCGAACTCGCGCCGCACCCCGCCGATCCGCGTGGTCCAGTGGTTGTGCCGGTCGTCGAGCTGCCTCACCTCCTCGACGCCCTCCATGAAGTTCGGGAAGTCCTCGAACTGGGTCCATTGGTTGTAGGCCGTGTGGACCGGGACGGCGACGTCCACGGCTTTCTTGACCGTGCTCATCTGTTCCTCCTTGTCGGATACGGCTCATCACCGGGGCGCTGTCGGCGTCCGACGCGCTCTCCCGTGGCCGCCGGGTACCCGATCTCCCGGAGTGCACCCGTCATCGTGCCGTGTCGACTGCCGGCCCGGTGACGTGCCGCGCTGGGTACCCGATGAGGGAGACCTGTCCTGATCGCCCCTACGGTGAGGAGGGCGCTGTGAACGCGGTAGTGGAGAGCGTGCGGATATCCGCCGCGGGTGTGCTGCTCGAAGCTGATGTGGCCGTCCCGGAATCGGCGCGGGGCGTCGTGCTCTTCGCGCACGGCAGCGGCAGCAGCAGGCACAGTCCGCGCAACCGCTTCGTCGCCGGGGAACTGCAGACGGCCGGGATCGGCACCGTCCTCGCCGACCTGCTCACCCGCGAGGAGGAGAACGCCGACGCGGTCACGGGGACGCTCCGCTTCGACATCGGCATCCTCGCCGGGCGTCTGATCGACCTCGCCGACTGGCTGCGGACATACCGGCCCGCCGCGCACCTCGGACACGGGCTCTTCGGTGCGAGCACGGGCGCCGCGGCCGCCCTCGTCGCGGCCGCGGAGCTCCCGGACACGATCCGCGCGGTCGTCAGCCGGGGCGGCCGGCCCGACCTGGCCGAAGGAGCGCTGGCGTCGGTCCGTCAGCCCACCCTGCTCATCGTCGGCGAACGGGATCCGGAGGTCCTGCGCCTGAACCGGACGGCGATGCGGGAGATGCCAGGTGAGACCCGGCTCGAAATCGTCCCCGGTGCGACCCACCTGTTCGAGGAACCCGGCACTCTGGAGCGCGTGGCCCGGCTGGCCGGTGACTGGTTCACGCGGTATCTGGGCGGGTAGGCCCCCACCTGCTGGTCACCATGTGAAGGGGCGCGTCTCCGTCCAGCCGACCGTCAGACGGCGCTCGGCGGACAGCCACTCGCCGTTCTGCCTGGCGAACTCGTCGAGACAGCGGATGGACACGATCACCAGCGTGCGCTTCATCGGCCCTTTCGCTGGGCGGCGCCGGTCGGCCCGCCAAGTCGCCAAGGAGATTTGGTCCCGTGCCGTTCATACCCTGGACATGAGCGATGACCTGCGGGGATGCCGTCCGGTGCGATCCTGTGCCGTGGGCCACCGAGCGCGCTCGAAAGCGCACGCGCGCGCCTGATCCCCGTTGGTCCGGCACCGCGTCCGACAACCTCGAGCAACGGCGAGGAACTGATGAATCCGAGCAAAGCCGACCGTTCTGAGCAAGCCGTCGCCGAAGGTGACGCCGACTCCGCGGCCGGGGTCAAGCCACTGCTCGACGCCCCACAGACGGCTGCGGCGGGCGTCGCTATGTGGATTTTCGTCGTCGCACCGATGATCTGCCTGGTCGTCGCGGTGCCGTTGGTGTGGGGACGGGGCTTGTCCGCGCTGGACGTCGGCATGGCCCTGGTTGCCTACCTGGTGTCCGGCTTCGGCCTCACGGTCGGCTATCACCGTCTCTTCACGCACCGCTCGTTCAAGGCGAAGCGGGGCCTGCGCATCGCCCTGGCCGTCGCGGGCTCGCTGGGGGTCGAGGGATCGCCGGTGCAGTGGGTGGCGAACCACCGCCGCCACCACGCTTTCGCCGACCGCGAGGGTGACCCGCACTCGCCCTGGCGCTTCGGAACCGACACGCGTGCGCTGCTCAAGGGGCTTCTCCACGCGCACATCGGGTGGATGCTGAAGCGTGAACTGAGCAACCGGTCCAGGTTCGCGCCCGACATCGCCGCCGATCCCGACCTGCGGCTCATCGGCCGGCTCTTCGGGCCGCTGACAGCCGTCTCGCTCCTGGCCCCCGCGCTGGTCGGCGGGCTCGTCACCGGCACCTGGACCGGTGCGCTGACCGGATTCTTCTGGGCCGGCCTGATGCGGATGGCGCTGCTGCACCATGTCACCTGGTCGGTGAACTCCGTCTGCCACGTCGCGGGCAGGCGTCCGTTCGCCAGTCGGGACAAGGCCACCAACTTCTGGCCGCTCGCACTGCTGTCCTTCGGTGAGAGCTGGCACAACTCCCATCACGCTGACCCCACGGGCGCACGCCACGGTGTGCTGCCGGGCCAGCTCGACCCGTCGGCCCGCCTGATCCGGGTGTTCGAGAAGCTGGGCTGGGCCTACGACGTTCGCTGGCCGAGCGCGGACCGTCTCAGTGCTCGTCTGCTCCCCGAACCGGCCGGTCAGCAGGGGTCCGTAGCCTGACGCCCTCGGGCGGCGCGTCGCGCCTGGTGCACGGCGACGAGCATGACGATCACGGAGGTCAACGCGAGCGCGGCGCCGGTGTAGAGCGGCGCCGTGTAGCCGAGGCCCGCGGTGATGGCCAGGCCGCCGAGCCAGGCGCCGAGGGCGTTGCCGACATTGGACGCGGAGACGTTGGCGCTCGCGGCCAGCGCCGCGCCGTCGGCGGCGTCGGTCACCCGAGTGATCATGCCGGGTACGGCGGCGAACCCGGCCACGCCCAGCAGAAAGGCCAGTACCACCGAGGCCACGGCACTGCCGGCCAGCAGACCGAACACGGCCAGGGTGATGGTCAGTGCGAGCAGTGCGAGCACCAGGGCGCGGTCGCGGTCCCGGTCGGCTGCCCGCCCGCCGATCAGGTTCCCTACGACCAGGCCGGCGCCGTACAGCATCAGCAACCAGGCGACATCCGCCGAGGAGAACCCGCTGACCTCGGTGAAGGTGTACGCGATATAGCTGAACGCCCCGAACATCCCGCCGTAGCCGAGTGCCGTGGCGGTCAGCGTCAGCCACACCTGCCAGGACCCGAACGCCCGGAACTGGTCCCGCATGCCGGCCGGCGCCCCAGTCCCTGCCGCCGCCCCCGCCGAGCCGGGTACGAGGGTGACGATGCCGGTGAGCGCCAGCACGCCGATCGCCGTGACCACCCGGAAGGCCGCCCGCCATCCCCAACGCTCGCCCACCAGCGCGCCGAACGGTACACCCAGCACGTTCGCGAGCGTCAGCCCGGCGAACATGACCGCCACCGCACGGGACTTGCGCTCCGGTGCCACCAGACCGCGTGCGACGAGCGAGCCGATACCGAAGAACGAACCGTGGCACAGTGCGCCGACGATCCGCCCGAGCAGCAGCACGGAGTAGGTGGGTGCGACCGCGGACAACAGGTTGCCGACGACGAACAACGCCATCAGCCCGACCAGCACGTGTTTGCGAGCCAACCGCGCCGTCGCCGCGGTGAGGGCGATCGCGCCGACGGCCACGCTCAGCGCGTACCCGGAGATCAGCCCGCCCGCGGTTGCCTCGGACACCGAGAAATCCGACGCAACCTGCGGCAGCAGCCCGGCGATCAGAAACTCGGTCAGCCCGATACCGAAACCGCCGAGCGCCAACGCGACCAGCCCGATCGGCATCCGCCGGGGATCGACCCCGCGGCCGTCCACCACCCCTTGCCTGTCACCGACCTCGATCTCACCCATGAACCGACCCTCACCGCCGGCGGTGGCCTCGTCCATGGACAAAGATCTCCCGGAGCTTGGACGAAGCCGTAAATGCGTTGGACGGGGCCGGCAGTCGGTGCGTAACGTCCGTGGGACCGTGACGTCGTGCGAGGAGGTGAGACCCATGAACGCTGTAGCAGAATGGGTGCTCCCTCTCCCCGTCACGGTCGGGCGATTGACGTAGGTGTCGCCGGGAGCGCCTTCACGACAAGGCCTCCCGAAAGGCAACAACCCATGCAGTCTGTGTGTTTCACCACGGAGACGACGTCGGACGGTGTCGTCGAACGCGACTTCACCGTGGGTGAGATCCCCGGCGTGCTCTGGTCGCCGGCATCGAGCCCCGAACGCGCGCCCCTGGTGCTGATGGGCCACGGCGGCGGCACCCACAAGAAGTGGCCGGCGATGACGGGCCGGGCCCGTCTCCTCGTGACCGGCTGCGGCTTCCACGTCGCCTGTGTCGACGCACCCGGTCACGGCGACCGGCCGCGTACCGCGCACGACGAGCGAGAGATCGCCGCGCTGTACCGGGCGAGGGAGGCGGGCGAGCCGGAAGGCCCCGTCGTCGTCCGCTACAACGCCCACCTGGCAGAACGCGCCGTCCCCGAGTGGCAGGCGACCCTCGACGCCCTCCAGGAACTTCCGGAGATCGGCGGCGCGGGGCCGGTCGGCTACTACGGCCTGAACATGGGCACCGCGATCGGCGTGCCGCTGACCGCGGCCGATCCCAGGATCACCGCCGCGGTCTTCGGCCTCCACTGGCCCGATGCCCTGGCCGAGCCGGCCCGGCGGATCACCGTCCCGGTCGAGTTCGCGTTCCAGTGGGACGACGAGCACATTCCGCGCGAGGCCGGACTCGCGCTGTTCGACGCCTTCGCCTCGAAGGAGAAGACGTTGCACGCCAACACGGGCAGCCACAAGGAACTGCCCAGGTTCGAGGCGGACAGCGCGGCCCGCTTCTTCGCCCGGCATCTGGTCCGGGCCTCCACCTCACCGGCCCTGACCTGAGGGGCCGTCGGTGCCCGGCCGCACCCGCCACAGCGGCCGGGCGCCGCCACCGCTCATCGTGAATCGCCGACCAGTACGGCAGTCAGAGGCGGTTGAAGGCCACCGACCCGGACGGCGACCGGCTCTCCTACTACGCCACCGAACTGCCCGACGGCGTCACCCTCGACCCGGCGACAAGAAGCGCTCAACACGGTGACCGACACCCGGCGCACTCGCCCGCGGTGAAGGCGCTGCCCGCCGCGAGAGGCTCGGTAGGGGCTTCATGCGGGGAGCCAGGACAAGCCGTCCGCGGTGACCCCGAGCCTGCCTTCGGTGGTCGGTGCGGCCGGGGCGTCCAGTGGGGCGCCGTACAGGGCCTGTTCCTGGAGGTCGTTGCCGGTGCGGAAGGTCTCGCTGACGGCCCGGGTGGTGAGGAGCGGGTTCGTGCGGTCGCCAATCGGCCCACCGCGCCCTCCAGTTCGGCCGTGGCGGTGCTCCATCGGGTGCCGAGTCCGCCGGTGGCGAGCGTCCCGGTGTCGCCGGACGCCACGCCCCCGGCCAGCTCGGCGAAGGCGGCGACCTCGTCGACCTCCACCCGGGTGATCTTCTTCGCCGACCGGAAGTACGAGTCCTCGTTGCGCTCCATGTCGTAGAAGGCGATGAGGAATTCGTAGAACACCCCGTACTCCCGGCGGTAGCGCGCCTCGAACTCGGCGAATCCGCGCTCCTCCGGAGCGCTCCCGTCCAGGGACGAGTTCATCACGCGGGCCGCCAACAGGGCGCCGTAGGTGGCCAGATGGACGCCCGAGGAGAGCACCGGGTCCACGAAGCACGCGGCATCACCGACCAGGGCCATGCCCGGCGTCCACAGCGACGTCTTCCAGTACGAGTAGTCCTTGCGGACCCGGACCTGGTCGTACGGCGGCTCGGTCGCGACCGGCACGTCCGTCAGCAGCCGGTCGACCTCCGGGCAGGCCTTGATCATGTCCTGCAGGCGGTACGCGGATCGTTCTGCACGGCCGGGTAGTGCTCCGGCGCGATCATGGCACCGACGCTGGTGAGGTCGTCGCGCAGCGGGATGTACCAGAGCCAGCCCGCGTCGAACGAGGCGCAGAGGATGTTGCCGCCGTTCGGCGCGGGGGAGCCGGCGGCCGCCCGCGTGGCAGCCGAACACGGCGAGGTTGCGGAAGGAGTCTTCACGCCCTGTCGCAGGGAGTTCTCGACGAGTAACTCCGCAATGGGCCGTAGGGCGATGGGGCGAGTGCGGGGTGCGACGCGCGGCGCGGCACGGATTGCCGGCGGCGTCGCCCGGCGGTGGTCGGCCAAGGAAGCCTGAGCACCAGTTGCACCGTCCTGCCGTCGGCGGCCCGGGCCGGTGGCTCACCGCGCTGCTCCCCGTCCCGGGCGGCGAGGCATCGTGCGCGGTGCGGTGCGGGAAGCGCCAGAAGGCCGCAGCGCGGCCCTGGTGATCGAGACGGTGGAGCCGCCGGGGGCTACGCGCTGTGCGGCCGCAGTCCGTCGGTTCGGGCTGATGATCCGCCCCATGAGGTTGCAGCGCCTGCGCGACCGGCGTTTTCTGGAAGTATCCGATGGTGAAACATGAGCGCCTAGGGTGCGGCATGGATCGGGGGCTCTGTCTCGATGTGTTTCTCCTGAGCAGAGCCTCGGTCTGTGCGGTCCGTCGTCGTCGCCCGGCGTTCGACGCGGAGGTGAACCAGGTGAAAGCCGTTGTTTATGAGAAGCCCTTCAGCGTCGCTGTCAGGGATGTCGACGATCCGCAGATCCAGCACCCGAACGACGTGCTGGTACGGGTCACCTCGACCGCCATCTGCGGATCCGACCTGCACATGTACGAGGGCCGTACGGCAGCCGAGTCGGGCATCGTCTTCGGACACGAGAACCTCGGCATAGTCGAGGAGGTCGGCTCCGGCGTGACCTCCCTGTCCAAGGGCGACCGCGTGGTCATGCCCTTCAACGTCGCCTGCGGGTTCTGCAAGAACTGTCTGGCCGGCAAGACCGGCTTCTGCCTCACGGTCAATCCGGGCTTCGCCGGCGGAGCCTACGGCTATGTGGCCATGGGCCCCTACAAGGGCGGCCAGGCAGAGCTGCTGCGGGTACCGTTCGCCGACTTCAACTGTCTGAAGCTGCCGCCGGGCGACGAGTTCGAGACCGATTTCGTGCTGCTCGCCGACATCTTCCCGACCGGGTACCACGGCTGTGAGCTCGCCAAGTTGTCCCCCGGCGAGAGTGTGGCCGTCTTCGGGGCCGGCCCGGTCGGGCTGATGGCCGCGTATTCGGCGCTGCTGCGCGGTGCGTCCAAAGTGTTCTCGGTCGACCGGGTGCCCGAGCGGCTCGCCAAGGCCGAGGAGATCGGGGCGATACCGATCGACTTCACCAAGGGCGACCCCGCCGAGCAGATCAAGGAACAGACCGGAGGTGAGGGGACCGACAAGGGCGTCGACGCGGTCGGCTACCAGGCCCAGGCGCACGACGCCAGCCACGAGGAACCCGCCGTCGTTCTCAACGCCCTCGTCGACACGGTACGGCCGACGGGCATGCTCGGCGTACCGGGCCTGTACGTCCCCTCCGACCCGGGCGGACCCGACGAGCACGCCAAGCACGGCCTGCTGCTG
Organism: Streptomyces sp. NPDC096040; assembly: GCF_040303265.1. Classification (NCBI taxonomy): domain Bacteria; kingdom Bacillati; phylum Actinomycetota; class Actinomycetes; order Kitasatosporales; family Streptomycetaceae; genus Streptomyces; species Streptomyces sp. NPDC096040. The sequence goes on along the minus strand of NZ_JBEOTA010000002.1, from coordinate 17,518 downwards.
GTCTCCATCGGCCGGATGTTCGAAAAGGGCCAGCAGATGGGCACCGGCCAGTGCAACGTCAAGCAGTACAACCGCCAGCTGCGTGACCTGATCATCGCGGGGCGGGCCAAGCCCAGCTTCGTGGTCTCCCACGAACTGCCGCTGGAGGAGGCACCGGGAGCGTACGAGAAGTTCGACAAGCGGATCGAGGGCTACACCAAGGTCGTCCTGCATCCCGGCCACGCTCTCGCGGCGTAGGACCCGTCTTCACGGCGCGGCGGACCGGCTTCCGTGGCCGGCCCGCCGCGAGTAGCGCCTTCGCGCCTTCGTCACTCGGCGGCACGGCCCGAAGGCGGCTCCGGCGGCCGGGACTCGCGCCCGCCTGTCTCCGTGGGAGCCGCGGTGAGGGCGGTGATCCACTGGCGGGCCAGGGTGCGCTCACCCGTTCCTCCCCCTGCGGCACGTGTACGACCGTGTAGTGACCGGACGCAGCGAGCCGACGCGGCCGGCCGTCGGTCTCCTCGCCCCACACCTCGAACCGGAACGTCATGGAGGACGTGCCGATGCGTTCCACCCCGAGGACCGTCGTCACCTCCTGCTGGAACCAGAGAGGAGAGGCGAAGTCGACCTCGTAGCGCACGCGGGGCGCGGCACCGAAGTAGCCGACGACGCCACGCTCGCGTACCAGAGCCGCCTCCGCCGCCTCCACGAACCGCACCACCGCCGAGTTGTGGTAATGCCCGGAGGCATCGGTGTCCGGCCACTCCACACGGCACCGGTAGACGGTGCGGGCCATTTCAGAAGCCATGGGCCGTCCTTCCGAGGCAAGGGGAAGCGATATCTCGTATTTTTCACGGCCGTCATTTAAAGTCAACACGTCAGCTCGCGGTCTGCGGGTGGTGGTGGGGTGCCCGAAACCCCGACAGAGCGAAAGAGGCGACGTGAAACTTGCATCCCTCGCCGTCGACGGCGTACGGCGGTCCGGCGTCGTGAACGCGTCCGAGCAGACGGTCATGGTGCTGCCGGCGGAGATCGGCACCGTCGACGACATCGTCCGCGGCGGCGCGGAAGCCCTTGAGGCGGCCCGTGCCGCGGCGCCCGGTGAGACCGTGCCGTTGTCCGAGGTCCGCCTGGAATCCCCGGTGCAGCGCTTCAACCGCGACATCCTGTGCACCGGCTGGAACTACTGGGACCACTTCGAGGAGTCGAAGGGCAGGCGTGAGGGCCAGGACCCGGACGGGCGGCCCGAGCACCCCACCTTCTTCACCAAGGGCCCCGACACGGTCATCGGCCCGGCCGACGACATCGCCTACGATCCGGACCTCTCCGCCAAATGGGACTACGAGGCCGAGATCGCGCTGGTCATCGGTCGCGACGGACGCTCTGTCCCGGAGGAGAAGGCCATGGACCACGTCTTCGGCTTCCTCGTCGCCAACGACGTCTCCCAGCGCGATCTCCAGCGGGCGCACGGCGGCCAGTGGCTCAAGGGCAAGAGCATCGACGCGACCATGCCGCTCGGGCCCTGGCTGACGACGGCCGACGAGATCGACGACCTCACCGGTCTGCGGGTGCGGTGCGAGGTCAACGGCCGGCTGTTGCAGGACGCGACCAGCGGCCAGATGGCCTTCTCCGTCCCCCGGATCATCGCCGAACTCAGCCGCGGCATGACCCTGCGCGCCGGGGACGTGGTTCTCACCGGCACACCGAGCGGCATCGGCAATGCCCGTGAACCGCAGATCTTCCTCACCGACGGCGATGTGGTCGTGACCCGGGTCGGCGGGCTCGGCGAGCTCCGCAACACCGTGCGCCGGACCGGCCTCACCTGAGCGGATTCCGGCCCGGTGGAGTGGGCGGGGGCCTGCCGGACCACAAGGTCGGCAGACCCCCGCTGTTCCGTCGCCGTCAGCCGTGACGGCCCGCGGCCTGGTACTCGTCGTCCGCGGTGGGAGAGGAGCCGACGTCGGTTCCCGGTTCCGCCCGGTCGGCGTGGCCCGGCCACCAAGCCGCGTGACCGATGAGCGCGGTGAGGCTCGGGGTGAAGAACATCGCCATGACGAACGCGGCGACCGCGATGCCGAAGGAGACCGCGAAGCCCATCTCCGTGAGCAGCGCGTTGCCCGCCAGCATCATCGTGGCGAAGGTCGCCGCCAGGATGAAGCCCGCCGCGGCCACCGTCGGACCGGCGTGCCGCAGCGCCATCCCGGCCGCCTCGCGCGGGTTGCGGCCCTCCCGGGCCTCCTCGCGGAGCCGGGCGATCATGAGGATGTTGTAGTCCGTGCCGATGGCGACCACGAAGAGATACATGATCACCGGGAGCATGAACATCAGCCCGGGCTTGTTCTGCGCATCCTGGAAGATCCAGACCGTGGCACCGAGCGTGGAGCCGAAGCCGAGCCCGACCGAGGCGATCAGGTACCAGGGGGCGACCACACTGCGCAGCAGGAGCCCCAGGATGACCATGATCAGCAGTGCGGCGACGGGGAACACGGTCCGGTAGTCGTGGTTGACCGCGGCGTCGATGTCCTTGTAGATCGAGGACATACCGCCCACGAGAGCCTCGGTGCCCTCGGGAGCGTTGGCGTGCGCGACGTCACGCACCCCGCCCACGGCGTCTATGGCCTTGTCCGTCGACGCCTCGTACTTGAGCGTGACGGTGAAGTCCGCTGTCGTACCAGCCTTGTTCACCTGGGTCATCCGTGCGCTCGCGACGCCGTCCACGGCACTGAGCTTCCGTGCGTACGTGCCGAAGTCCGCCGTGTCCAGCGGCTTGCCGTCCGTGCTGGACAGATAGACGTCGGTGGGTGCGGCGGCGCCCGCCGAGTACGCCTTCTGCATCTCGTCCTGAACGACCATGGACTCCTTGGTCTTGGGCATCGAGCCCGACGCCAGGTCGAACGTGGCCTTGTAGCCGAGCGTGCCGAGCGACAGCACGACCAGGATGAGACCGGAGACCGCCGCGGTCAGCGCCGGGCGGCGCTGCACCCCACGGCCCAGGGCCGCGAAACGCGCGTTGGCCGGCTCCCGTTGCCACGACTTCGAGGGCCAGAACACCTTCGGGCCGATGAGCGAGACGACGGCCGGGATCAGCGTCAGGCCCGCGATCAGGGTGACCGACACCGCAATGGCCAGCGCCGGGCCCATCTGCTTCAGGAAGCCCAGCGTGGACAGCACCAGCGCGAGGAAGGCGATGATCACCGCGCCGGCCGCCGAGGCGATGGCCTCACCGACCCGGCCGACCGAGTTGACCATGGCCTGCTTGGGTTCGTCACCCGCCCGCAGGCGTTCGCGGTAACGGAACATCAGGAACAGGAAGTAGTCCGTGCCCACGCCGAAGAGCACGACGATCAGGATCGACGAGACGGAACTGTTCGCCTGAAGGTCGAACAGCTTGGTTGCGTACGCGATCAGCCCGTTGGCGATGGCCGACACCACGCCGATCACCACGAGGGGCAGGAAGGCGAGGATCGGCGCCCGGAAGATGATCAGCAGAGTCACCAGGATGATCACGAAGGTGCCGATGCCGATCAGCGCCTCACCGCGCTTGGACGAGTCCTGCTGGTCCAGGGCCTGCGCGGCCGAGCCGCCGAGCTTGACCTCCAGGTCCGTGCCCTTGGCCAGTTGCTTGACGTCGTCGCGCAACACCTTGGCGGCGTCCGCCTGGACGGGCTGGCCGGCCTTCTTGCTGTCCATCTGCACCAGGGTCAGGGTGTACCTGCCGTCCTTGGACGGCTGGCCGGGGACGACCTTCTGTACCTGATCGATGTGCTTGTCACCCAGTTCGGTGGTGATCCGGGCGACGTCCTTCAGGTCGGCGGCGCTGAGCTTGCCGCCGTCGGTGCGCTGGTACAGCGCGATCGCGGACGGCGTGAAGGCGCTGGGGAACGCCTTCTGCTGAAGATCGGCCGCTTTGATCGACTCGTAACTCTTGGGCAGGAAACTGCTCTCGTCGCTGTTGGAGGGCAGGCTCGGGGCGGTGGCGACGATCGCCACCGCCGCGATCAGCCATGCCACGATCGTCCAGACAGGATGCCGGACGACGGCAGTGCCAATACTTCGGAACATGCGGAAGGTCCTCCTGGGTAGGAAGATCACCGCAGCCCGGGGAGCGGACCCTGGCATCGGCGACCCCGACCGGCACGCATCCAACGGGCCGGTCGCAAAGTTGTCTTGCGGTCATATGGTAGGGATCACAGGTGAAGATCGGTCCAGTGAGTTTCCGGTAGCCCGACGACCGTCTCACGCGCGGCCCTGTCATCTGTACGGCAGGAACCCGGTCGGCGACCATCAAAGACATGATCGCCGTACCGTCGCCCGCCCGAAAGGCCGAACCATGTCGACGATCCGCCAGTGGCAGCTGCGGGCCGCGTTCGCGGTGCGGCTGTCGGAGATGTACGGGCGGGAAGTGCCCGCCTACACGACGCTGGTGGACGTCTCGCGCGAGGTCAACGAGGACGTGCTGCGCGCCCGGGGAGCCGACGCCGAACGCCTCGGATCCATCGGCCGGGTGACCGCCGAGCGCCACGGAGCCATTCGCGTCGGCACACCGGGGGAACTGCGCCAGGTCGCCCGTGTCTTCGCCGCCCTCGGTATGCACCCGGTCGGCTTCTACGACCTGCGGGAGGCCGCCGCCAGCGCCGTCCCCGTCGTCTCCACCGCCTTCCGCCCGGTCGACGGCGAGGAACTCGCCCGCAACCCCTTCCGGGTGTTCACCTCCATGCTCACCTCCGCCGACCCGCGCTTCTTCGACCCCGACCTGCGTGCGCGCCTGGAGACCTTCCTGGCCCGCCGCGAACTCTTTCCCCCCGAACTGCTCACGCTGGCCGACCGCGCCGCGGCCGACGGCGAACTGCCGGCGGACGAAGCCGAGCGCTTCCTCGGGCTGGCCGTGCGGGTCTTCGAGTTGTCGAAGGAACCGGTGGACCGGGCCTGGTACCGCACCCTGGAGAAGGTCTCCGCCGTCGCCGCCGACATCGGCGGCGTCCGCGGCACGCACATCAACCACCTCACCCCGCGCGTCCTGGACATCGACGAGCTCTACCGCCGTATGACGGACCGCGGTGTCGAGATGATCGACACCATCCAGGGCCCGCCGGCCTGGAAGGGCCCAGACGTCCTGCTGCGCCAGACGTCCTTCCGGGCCCTGGCCGAAACCCGCCCCATGCGCACCGAGGACGGCAGCGTCGTCAGCGGATCCCTGCGGGTGCGCTTCGGCGAGGTCGAGGCCCGCGGCATCGCCCTCACCCGCACCGGACGGGCCCACTACGACGAACTCCTCGGCCGCGTCGACGAGCAGGCGTCCCAGAACCCCACGGCGGCGCGCGGTGACATCGCGCGCGCCGTCTGGGAGCGGCACATGCCCGCCGGCGAGGAGGAACTCGCGGCCCAGGAGCTGGCGTACTTCACCTACCGACTCGCCGACGGGCGGCCGCGCGACGGCGGCCGTCCGCCCACCCATGCCGGCGAACTGGTGCGGCAGGGCTGGGTGCTGGCCGAGCCCATCGTCTACGAGGACTTCCTGCCCCGCTCCGCCGCCGGCATCTTCCAGTCCAACCTCACCGGCGAGGGCACCCGCGACAACGACCAGCAGGGCACCGCCTACGACGCCGACTGGCTCTCCGGCGCCATCGGCCGCGAGGTCCTCGACCCCTTCGCCCTCTACGAGCAGCAGCAGAACCGCTCCCTGGCCCATGTCGCCCGCGCCCTGGGCCTCATCGGCCCCCTCCGCTGACCCCTCACCCTCTGGAGGTCCCACGATGACCAGTACCGCGCTGCCCACCACGGACGATCTGCGCGCCCGCGCCCGGGCCTGCCTGCGGACCATCGGTGCGCAGGTCGCGGAGGGCGACGACTTCCCGGCTCGCACCCCCATCACCGGCGAGCACCTCTTCGGGCTGCGCGCGGCCACCGGCGACGACATCGAGGAGGCCCTCGCGGCCGCCCGTGCCGCCTTTCTCACCTGGCGCACCACACCCGCCCCGCGCCGCGGCGAACTCGTACGCCGGCTGGGGGAGTTGCTGCGTGAGCACAAGAGCGACCTGACCGATCTCGTCACCGTCGAGGCGGGCAAGATCCGCTCCGAGGCGCTCGGCGAGGTACAGGAGATGATCGACATCTGTGACTTCGCGGTCGGCCTGTCCCGCCAGCTGTACGGCCGTACGATCGCCTCCGAACGCCCCGGCCACCGGCTGGCCGAGACCTGGCACCCGCTCGGCGTGGTCGGCGTCATCTCGGCCTTCAACTTCCCCGTCGCCGTGTGGTCCTGGAACACGGCCGTCGCCCTGGTCTGCGGCGACACGGTGGTCTGGAAACCCTCGGAGCTCACCCCGCTGACCGCCATGGCCTGCCACCACCTGCTCGCCCGCGCCGCGGAGGAGACCGGCGCACCCCGTGACGTACACCGTCTCCTGCTCGGTGACCGCGCGGTCGGCGAGCGGCTCGTCGACGACCCCCGGGTGGCCCTCGTCAGCGCCACGGGCTCCACCCGGATGGGCCGCGAGGTCGGCCCGCGCGTCGCCGCCCGGTTCGGCCGCAGCCTGCTGGAACTCGGCGGCAACAACGCGGCGATCGTCGCCCCGTCCGCCGACCTGGACCTCGCCGTCCAGAGCATCGTCTTCGCGGCGGCCGGCACGGCGGGCCAGCGGTGCACCACACTGCGCCGCCTCATCGTCCACCGCGACATCGCCGACACCCTCGCCGAGCGCCTGACCGCGGTCTACGGCAGGCTGCCGGTCGGCAGTCCGTTCGACGACACGACGCTGGTCGGCCCGCTCATCTCCACCGCCGCCCTCGACGCCATGCACCTCGCCCTCACTCGCGTCCAGGCGCAGGGCGGCAAGGTCCTGGCCGGCGGAAACCGGCGGCTGGCCGAGGCGGCACCGGCGGCCGCCTACACCGAGCCCGTCCTGGTGCGCGTCGACGAACAGACCGACGTCGTACGGGAGGAGACCTTCGCGCCGATCCTGTACGTCCTCGCCTATGACACCCTCGACGAGGCGATCGCACTGCACAACGACGTCCCGCAGGGCTTGTCGTCCAGCATCTTCACCCGGGACCAGCGGGAGGCCGAGATCTTCCTGTCCGCCGCCGGCTCCGACTGCGGCATCGCCAACGTCAACATCGGCACCTCCGGAGCCGAGATCGGCGGTGCCTTCGGCGGCGAGAAGGACACCGGAGGGGGCCGCGAGTCCGGCTCCGACGCCTGGAAGGCGTACATGCGCGCGACCACCAACACGGTCAACTACTCCGGCGAACTCACCCTTGCCCAGGGCGTCAGCTTCCTCTGACGAGGCCCTGGAAGTGGCGGCGGCCCGGCTCACGTCGACCGGCCCAGAACCCTCACAACACGCGTCACGGCAGAGGGTCGCCGAACGGCCCGGCGCCCGATTCGTCGTGGCCGCCGCCCGGCGTTCCGGCCGCTCCCTCGGGCAGCAGGAAGGCGGTGAGCGCGGCCGTGTCGTCCTGCAACTTGTCGTGGCTGTACGCCAGCAGATCCTGATGGAGCCGTTCCAGCAGCTCCGGGGGCGGCATCGGCCCCCACGAGCGCAGCCGCTGGAGCAGGGGGTAGAAGGAACCGTCCGGGTCGCGGGTCTCGGTGACGCCGTCCGTGTAGAGCAGCAGCTGGTCGCCCGGGCCGAAGGGGTAGGCGTCGACGCGGTAGGGGTCCCCGACGAGCATGCCGAGGTTCAGGGGCGGCCCAGGCCGCCCCCGGTCCAGCTCGCTCACCTCGCCGGGGCGGATGAGCAGTGGCGGCGGATGGCCGCAGTTGAGGACGCGGACGACCCTCTCGTCGTCGGGGATCTCGGCGAAGACGGCGGTGACGAACCGCTCGCCCGTCTCGCTGCCGCCCAGCTGGTCGGCGCGGCGCGTCATGCTGATGTCCACCCGCTCCACCAGGGCACGCAGATCGGGTTCGTCGTGCGCGGCCTCACGGAATGCGCCCAGCATCGCGGCCGCGGTCTCCACCGCGAGCAGGCCCTTGCCCCGCACGTCACCGATGAGCAGCCGTACCCCGTACGCGGTCGGCACGGCCTCGAAGAGGTCGCCACCGATCCGTGCCTCCGCGGCGGCGGACAGGTAGAAGCTCTCCAGCAGCAGGTTCCCGATCCGGTGCGGGACCGGTCTGAGCAGGACGCGCTGCGCGATCTCGGCCACGAACCGGACGTCGGCCAGGGTGCGTTCCCGGCGGATCCGGTGCGCTGCCAGGATCGTGCCCAGGGCTCCCACCAGGGCCGTACACGCGTAGGCGGCCACGTAGTGACGGTCCCAGAGCAAGCCGACGGTCCGTCCCGCACAGCACGCGGTTCCGGCCAGTAAAAGTTCGAGGCCGATGGCGAAGGCGGTGGCGCCGGCGACCACGAGGGGCGAGTGCGCGAAGGCGGTCACCAGGGGCAGGGCGATCAGCGCGAAGCTGATCGGCCAGTCCACGGGGGTGACCGGTTCGATCAGCAGTACACCGACGACGTACAGGACCGGAAGCCAGCGCATCCACGCGGGGGGCGCGGGCAGTGCTGGGTTCTGACCGTCGTGCCTCACCCGGGACTCCTGGCATACGAATCTCGACAAGACGCCCAGCCTCCCGGGCCGCAGCCCGACGCGCCGGTGATTGCTCCACCCAGCGGCATGTTCCGGGGTCACGGCAGCGTTCGTCTTCATCTTCGAAACATTCGAGGAAGGGGAGGAACTGCGATCGATCTTGAAATGGCCAATTGTCGACAGGGCTGATCACACTTTCGACAGCTATTCGCCTGAGGTGCGGCAATGGCTGAATCGGTCGCGCGAAGGTTTCGAAATAGTTACCGAAACTGTTGACAGGTGACATGGGCAGACCAACACTCCCAGCAAGCCACACCCGCACAGACCATACGAGGAGGCATCCCATGAACCCGCTCGACCACGCACTGAGCCGCCGGAGCGCCGGCGCCCTGCTGCTGGGCGCCGCCGCCGGGCTGGCCCTGCCCGGCACCGCCCGCGCCGCCACCGTCGTCACCACGAACCAGACCGGCACCAGCAACGGCTACTACTACTCGTTCTGGACCGACGCGCAGGGCACGGTCTCCATGACCCTGGGCTCCGGCGGCAACTACAGCGCCGGCTGGAGTAACACGGGCAACTTCGTCTGCGGCAAGGGATGGAGCACCGGCGCCCGCCGGAACGTGACCTACTCGGGCAGCTTCAGCCCGTCCGGCAACGGCTACCTGTCCCTCTACGGCTGGACGTCCAACCCGCTCGTCGAGTACTACATCGTCGACAACTGGGGCACCTACCGGCCCACCGGCACATACAAGGGCAGCGTCACCAGCGACGGCGGCACGTACGACATCTACCTGACGACGCGGTACAACGCCCCGTCCGTCGAAGGCACCAAGACCTTCAACCAGTACTGGAGCGTTCGCCAGTCGAAGCGCACCGGCGGCACCATCACCACCGGCAACCACTTCGACGCCTGGGCCAGGGCCGGCATGTCCCTCGGCAGCTTCAGCTACTACCAGATCCTCGCGACCGAGGGCTACCAGAGCAGCGGCAGCTCCAACATCACGGTGGCGTGATGAGTGCCGTAGCGGAACGCTCATTACGCCCCTTGCTGGCGACCGCCGCCACCCTCGCGCTGGCCGCCGCGGGCACGCTCGCCGTCGGCGCCGCCCCGGCCCACTCCGCCACCTGCGCCGGCTACGTCGGTCTCACCTTCGACGACGGGCCGTCCACCGCCCACACGCCGGGCCTGCTCAGCGCCCTCAAGGCGAACGGGCTGCGGGCCACCCTGTTCAACGAGGGCCAGTACGCGGCCGCCTACCCGGCGCAGGTCCGGGCCGAGGTGAGCGCGGGCATGTGGGTCGGCAACCACAGCTACACCCACCCGCATCTGACCCAGCAGACCCAGGCGCAGATCGACTCCGAGATCTCCCGCACCCAGTCGGCCGTCGCCGGCGCCGGTGGCGGGACCCCGGTGCTCTTCCGGCCGCCTTACGGCGAGACCAACGCGACCGTGCGCACGGTCGAGGCCAAGTACGGGCTGACCGAGATCATCTGGGACGTCGACTCGCAGGACTGGAACGGCGCGAGCACCGACGCGATCGTGCAGGCCGTCTCCCGGCTCACCAGCGGCCAGATCATCCTCATGCACGAGTGGCCGGCCAACACGCTCGCCGCGATCCCGCGCATCGCGCAGACCCTTACGGCCAAGGGACTGTGCTCCGGGCGGATCTCCGCACAGACCGGCCGCGCGGTCGCTCCCTGAGAACAGCGGCACAAGGGGCGCGGCGGTCGGCCAACCGCCGCGCCATCCTCATGGCTTCGGATGAAAAGGGATCTTTCGCACGCTCTCCGACGCTAGGTTCGTCCTCGTGGACTACTACGACCTGGGCGGTCACAGCCGGCGCGTGACCACGTCGTCCCCCGAGGCGCAGACATGGTTCGACCGGGGGCTGATCTGGACCTACGCCTTCCACCACGAGGAGGCCGTCCGCTGTTTCGAGGCGGCCGGCGCGGCGGACCCGGAGTGTGCCATGGCCGACTGGGGCGTGGCCTACGCCCTCGGCCCCAACTACAACAAACCCTGGGACTTCTTCGACCAGGAGGACCTCGCACGCACGGTGGAGCGCACGCACACCGCCGTGGAGAGCGCCCACGCCAAGGCCGCCCACGCGACCCCCGTCGAGCGGGCCCTCGTCGAGGCTCTGCGCGCCCGCTACCCGCAGGCCGCGGCCCCGGACGCGGAGGCCTGCTCGGTGTGGAACACGGCCTACGCCGACAGCATGCGCGGGGTATACGAACTGGCGCCCGACGACCTCGACGTCGCCACCCTGTACGCCGACGCCCTGATGAACCTCACCCCCTGGCAGCTCTGGGACATCCGCAGCGGCCGGCCGGCCGAAGGCGCCCGCACCATGGACGCCAAGGCGGTGCTGGAGCGGGCCCTCGGTACCGAGGCGGCCGCTCGCCACCCCGGCCTGCCGCACCTCTACATCCACCTGATGGAGATGTCACCCACCCCCGAGACCGCCCTGCCCGTCGCCGACCTGCTGCGCGACCTGGTCCCCGACGCCGGGCACCTCCAGCACATGCCCTCGCACCTGGAAGTCCTCTGCGGCGACTACCGGCGCGTGCTCTCCGACAACGCCGCGGCCGTCGCCGCCGACGACAAGTACCACGCCCGCGCCGGCGCGATGAACTTCTACACCCTCTACCGCTGCCACAACCTCCACTTCCGGATCTACGGCGCGATGTTCCTGGGCCGCCTCCAGGACGCCCTCGCCACCGCCGAACGGCTCGAAGCCGCCGTACCCGAGGAACTGCTGCGCGTGGAGAGCCCCCCGATGGCCGACTGGCTGGAGGGCTTCCTCGCGATGCGGGTGCACGTCCTGATCCGCTTCGGCCGCTGGGACGACGTCCTGCGCCTGCCGCTGCCCGCCGACCCCCGGCTGTACTGCGTGACCACCGCGATGCTGCACTACGCGCGCGGCGTCGCCCACTCCGCCACCGGCCGGATCGCCGAGGCCGAGGAGGAACGCGCCCGCTTCCGGGAGGCGGCCGCCGCCGTACCCGGCACCCGGATGCTGTTCAACAACACCTGCGCCGACATCCTGGCCATCGCCTCCGCGATGCTCGACGGCGAACTCGCCTACCGCAAGGGCGACTTCGACACCGCCTTCGCCGAACTGCGCCGGTCGGTCGACCTGGACGACAACCTTCCCTACGACGAGCCATGGGGCTGGATGCAGCCCACCCGGCACGCCTACGGCGCCCTGCTCCTGGAACGCGGCCGGGTCGAGGAGGCCGAGGCGGTCTACCGGGCCGACCTCGGCCTGGACGACACGCTGCCCCGGCCGTTGCAGCATCCGGGCAACGTCTGGTCCCTGCACGGCTTCCACGAATGCCTCCGGCGGCTCGGCAAGGAGGGCGAGGCACGGATCGTGGCCCAGCAGCTGAAGCTCGCGGCAGCGACGGCGGACGTGCCGATCACGGCGTCCTGCTTCTGCCGTACCGACTGCTGCCATACGGGTTAGAGCGTCCGCGCGACCAGCAGCGCCACGTCGTCGTGGTCGTCCGGGTGGCGCAGCCCGTGCAGCAGCAGGTCACAGGTCTCCTCCAGCGGCCGGTGGGGCTCGTCCAGGAAGCCGAGCAGAACTGCGAGGCGGTCGTCGATGGGGTGGCGGCGGGTCTCGACCAGGCCGTCGGTGTACAGCACCAGGAGGTCACCCGCGGCAAGGTCGACGGTGGTGGTCTCGAAGGGGATGCCGCCGACGCCGAGCGGGGCGGCGGGCGGCAGCTCCAGCAGGCCCGGCACCCCTCCGGAGTGCACCAGCGCGGGCGGCATATGTCCCGCGTTGGCGATCTCACAGCTCCGGCTGCGCGGGTCGTACACCGCGTAGAGACAGGTGACGATGTAGTGCTCCAGATCGCAGGTGATCCGGTCCAGATGCTGGAGCACCGCGGCCGGGGGCAGCTCCAGGTCCGCGTAGGCACAGGTGGCGGTGCGCAGCCTGCCCATGGTGGCGGCCGCGTCGATGCCGTTGCCCATCACGTCGCCGACGACCAGCGCGGTCCGGTCGTCCGACAGCGGGATCACGTCGTACCAGTCGCCGCCGACCTCGCTGGTCGCCTGGGCGGGCTGGTAGCGGGAGGCCAGTTCGAGGCCCGTGTGGTGCGGCGGGTGGTCGGGGAGGAGGCTGCGCTGGAGGGTGAGGGCGGTGTTGCGGACGCTCTGGAACCAGCGGGCGTTGTCGATGGCCACGGCGGCCCGCCCGGCCAGCTCGGTGGCGAGGACGACGTCGTCCTCGTCGAAGGGCAGCGGATTACGGGTGCGCTTGAGGTCGAGGGCGCCGAGCACCTCCCCGTGGGCGATCAGCGGCACCGCGAGATACGAGTGGACACCGGCCTGCGCCAGCAGCTCGCCCGCCTCCGCGTTGCGGGCGATACGCGGCAGATCGTGGGGGCCGACATGCGGGACCAGGACCGGCCGCGCGGTGTGCACACACAGCGTGACCAGCCGGTCGCCGTCGTAGGCCGCGAGGTCACCGGGCGGGTCGGCGGCCCGCAGCGCGACCGTGGGATGGGCCGCCGTCAGGGCGAGGGCACGGAACAGCTCCGGGCCGTTCTCCGGCCTGCGGGAACGGCGCAGGGCCAGCGCCGCGTCCAGCACGTCCACGGCGACCACGTCCGCGAGGACCGGGGTGGCGATCTCGGCCAGCTCGTGCGCCGTGCGCTCCACCTCCAGCGAGGTGCCCACCCGCGCCGAGGCGTCCGCGATGAGGGCGAGACGGCGCCGGGCCCGGTCGGCCTCCGCGGCGGCACGGTGTCGCTCGGTGACGTCGACGACCGAGGTCGCCGCGCCCAGGACGCGGCCGCCGGGATCCTCCAGCCGGTAGAACGACATCGACCAGGCGTGCTCGTGCTCGGGATCGGTCGGCGGACGGCCCACGTGGTACTGGTCGAGGAGCGGAGTGCCGGTGGTGAGCACCTGGCGCAGCGCCGATTCGACGGTGTCGATGTCGGGCAGCGGCAGGGTCTCCCGCAGATGGCGGCCGACGTGCTCCTCCGCGGGCACACCGTCGATCCGCTCCAGTGCCGGGTTCACCAGGAGGTAACGCAGGTCCGGGTCGAGGAGGGCCAGGCCGATCGGGGACTGGTTGATAAGCCGCTCGCACAGCGCCAGGTCGGTCTCCACCCGCTGGAGCATGGCGTGGTCGGCCACGATGCCCAGCGCGTACACGTCCCCGAGATCGTCCAGCAGCCGCATGGTGCGGAACTCCATCAGCCGGCTGTCGCCGTCCTTGCGCCGGACGGGAAAGGCACCGGCCCAGCTGTGGCCGGTCTCCATCACCTCCATGAACAGGTTCACGGCCGCCTTCAGATGCTCCGGGTGAACAAGGAGTCGCGCCGCGCTCTTGCCCAGGGCGTCCTCGGCCGTGTAGCCGAAGAGTTCCTCTGCCTGCGGGGTCCAGAACACGATCCGCCCCTGCGAGTCCAGCGCCACCGCGGCCACGCTCAGCACGTCCAGCAGACCGGTCGGACGCGCTCCGCCGGGGCCGTACTCCTCACCGTCGGAGCCGTTGGAGCCACCGGACCGCAGGAAACCCACAGCCATGCCTCACCACCTCCACCGGCCGGCGGGACGACACCGCTGCCACGGCATTTCCATGCCGTCCCCGGCCGTCCGCCCGCGCCGACTCCAGGCCGAGTACCCCGCTCCGCGCGGGGCTCCCGCCGCGCATCCGCGTGACCTCGAAGTTCCCGCCCCCGTTCCCCTGAGGGCCGTGCGCATCGGTTGGACAAGCAGGAACATTGGGGTACGTAGAGGATGTAGCCAATGGATTTCCCGCGCGAAGACTTCGAGGTGCCGCCCTCTGCCGGCCCGCACGACCTCCTCGACGCCTCCAGCGACGCGGCGGCGGTGCTGTCGGCCGAGGGCGTCGTGATCGGCTGGACCCGTGGCGCCGAGGCCCTGCTCGGCCGTCCGGCCACCGAGGTGGTCGGCCGTCCCGCGGCAGGTCTGCTCGCCATGCGCGCGGACCCGGCCCGCGCCGCCGGCGTCGCCGCGCGCTGTCGCTCCGGCATGGGGTGGAGCGGACTCGTCCCGGTACGGCACCGCGACGGCCGCACGCTCGACGTGGACCTGCGGGTCTCCGCCTCCTTCCACATCGACGGAGACGAGTGTTTCCTCCTCTCCGCGCGTGAACGGCGGCCGCAGTGGACGGTGGGGCAGTCCGTCCTCGACGGGTTCTTGACCCGCTCGCCGATCGGCATGGCCGTGATGGACTCGGAGCTGCGCTATGTGTGGCTGAACGACACCCTGGAACGCTTCGGCGGAGTGCCCCGGGAGCAGCGCCTGGGCCGCCGGCTGTGCGAGCTGCTGCCCGGGCTGCAGGCGACCACCATCGAAGGCCTGATGCGCAAGGTGCTCACCACCCGGGAGCCGGTCACCGACTACGAGTACCTCGGCTGGAGCTGGGCCGATCCGCACCGCCAGCGCGCCTACTCCACGTCGTTCTTCCCGCTCGTCGACGCCGACGACTCCGTGACCGGCGTCTGCTACATGGTCGCCGACGTGACCGAGCGATGGAACGCCCGCCAGCGGCTGTCGATGATCAACGAGGCCGGCACCCGCATCGGCACCACCCTCGACGTGCTGCGCACCGCCCAGGAACTCGCCGACTTCGCCGTCCCCCGCTTCGCCGACTTCGTCATCGTCGACCTCCTGGAGCCCGTCCTGAGCACCGAGGGCCACGGCACCTGGCTGACCGACGCGGGCCCGGCGTCCACCGGTCCTGTGATGCGGCGCGCCGCACTGAAGACCGTCCGCGACGGCAACCCCGAGGTCGTGGCGTACATCGGCGACCCGGTGGACTTCCTGCCCCCGGCGCACGGCATCGACCTGCTCATCAACGGCGAGCCGGTCCTCATCCCCGAGCTCGACCCGGAGGACCCGCTGTGGCTCTCCGAGCAGCCCGAACGGGCCGCGCACATACGGGAGTTCGGACTGCACTCCCTCATCGCCGTCCCGATGCGGGCACGCAACACCGCCCTGGGCCTCACCACGTTCGCCCGCTCGCTCAACCCGGTCCCCTTCCAGCCCGACGACGTCCTGCTCGCCGGGGAACTGGTCGCGCGCGCGGCCGTCTGCGTCGACAACGCCCGCCGCTACACGAGGGAGCACACGGCGGCCGTCACCCTGCAGCGCAGTCTGCTGCCCCAGGCCCTGACGGGCGGTACGGCCCTGGAGGTGGCGTCCTCCTACCTGCCGGCGGACGCGACGGACGGCGTCGGCGGTGACTGGTTCGACGTGATCCCGCTGTCCGGCGCCCGGGTCGGTCTGGTCGTCGGCGACGTGGTCGGCCACGGCCTCGCCGCGGCGGCGAGCATGGGCCGGCTGCGCACCGCCGTCCAGACCCTCGCCGACATGGACATGCCACCCGACGAACTCCTCGCCCACCTCGACGACCTGGTGCTGCGGCTGGGGGACGAGGAGAGCGGGAGCGCGGTCTCCCAGGGCAGCACGGCCACGTTCGTCGGAGCGACCTGTCTGTACGCGGTCTACGATCCGGTGACCCGGCGCTGCGCCATGGCCCGGGCAGGACATCCGCCGCCGGTCGTCGTGGCACCCGACGGTCGGGTCTGGTTCGCCGAGCTGCCCGCCGGACCGCCGCTCGGGCTCGGCGGCATGGCCTTCGAGGCCACCGAGATCGAACTCGCCGAGAACAGCCTGTTCGGCCTCTACACCGACGGCCTCATCGAAGGAGCCGACCAGGACGTCGAACGGGGCATGGCCGGCCTCCGCTCCGCACTGGCCAGCCCCGACGCCGACCTTTCCACGCTGTGCACGGCCACCGTGCAGCAGCTGGTCCCGGTGCCCCAGCCCGACGACATCGCCCTGCTCCTGGCCCGCACCCACGCGCTGGGCGCCGACGACGTCGTCTCCTGGGACGTGCCGGTGGACCCGGCCGCCGTCGCCGACGTCCGGGCCCGGGCGGTACGCCAGGTGGTGGCGTGGGGCTACGACGAGCTGGCGATGACCACCGAACTCATCGTCAGCGAACTGGTCACCAACGCCATCCGCTACGCCGAACCGCCCATCCGGCTACGGCTGTTGCACGACTCCCGGCTGACCTGTGAGGTCGCCGACGCCAGCAGCACCGCACCCCGGCTGCGGCACGCCCGCAGCACGGACGAGGGCGGCCGCGGCCTCTACCTGGTGGCCCAGCTCGCCCACCGCTGGGGCGCCCGCTACACCGGCGAGGGCAAGATCATCTGGGCCGAGCTGGAGCTCCCGGACAGGCCCTGACCTGGTAGTTGGACGCGGACAGCCGGACCCCGTCGGCACCCCGCACCGGGCACCAGGTCGCGTCGGCCCGGTACACCGCGGAGCCGTCGCCCGCCTCGCGCCGGACCCGGAACGCGATCGCACTGCGCAGGGACGCCACGCTCTTCGGCGTCGAAGCGGTCTTGACGAACCAGCGTTGCCCGCAGACCAGCACTCCGTAGGAGACACAGCCGGAGTCCTGCCGGCCGAACGTGCGGAACACGGTGCCGACTTGATCGAGGAAGGCTTCGGGGCGCGCGACATGCCGGACGTTCTGGAACGGGTGGGTCGCCATTTCCCGCCTGGTGTCACAGGCCTCGTGGAGTGGGCGCCGAAGAACGCGCCGGGCGGGCGCATGCCGATCGCCGGACGCAACAGTCCGTCGATCTACTTCGGCACGCGGTGGGGCAGGCGTCAGCGGCGTTCATCTTAGGTTGCAGGTCCAAGGGCATCTCCGCAGGCCGGCCGCGCCTCGGTATACGGCCCGTTGCTGATCGTCTAGTCAGATGTCAGCATCCTGGACGTTTCCGCCCAGAAGGTCCGTGACGGTGTCACCAGAGCGCGAGTTGCGCTTCGGTGTCCTGACGACGGTCTCTCGCTTCCTCCTGCCGCTGCTGCGGCAGGGTCGCGCCACCTGCCCGCCCCGCCGCCGCCTTGCGGCGGGTGCGGGTGGTGCGGGTCTTCTGGTCGGCTCCACGAGGCTTCGACACCGCCGGGGCGGTGTCCTGGTCTCCGGCCACTCCG